>JAKATP010000064.1 GCA_021818685.1 Bacillota bacterium
GCTTCCGTGCCCGCCTCTTCCATGAGGGTGGCGATGCCGCCCATCTCCGTCCCCATGCCGGTGGCGGTCACGATGCCGACCCCATGGCCGCGCGTGACCACACTGCCGAGAAAGGCCAGGTTCTGGCGATCGGCGAGCGCCGTATTCGGCGCTCCCACCCACTCCGCCCGTTTGGTGACCGGCGTCGACTCCCCCGTCAGCTGGGACTCGTCCACGTGCAGTGACCACGTCTCCACCAGCCGCAGATCGGCGGGCACGCGATCCCCAGCCTCCAGCAGGACTACGTCACCGGGCACCAGCTCACGTGCATCCACCGTTCTTTCGCGACCCCCGCGTCGGACCCGTGCTTCCGGGGCCGTGAGCTGTCGGAGGGTCTCCACCGACCGTTCCGCCCGGTACTCCTGGGCAAACCCCAGCACACCATTCATGAGCACGATGGCGAGAATGGTGATGCCGTCGCCGGTCTCCCCCAAGAGGAAGGACACCGCCGTGGCGCCGATCAGGACCAACACCATGAAGTCGGTGAACTGCCCAAACAGGATGCGCCACCATCGGGTGCGCTCGGGCTCGCGGATCAGATTGGGGCCATGCTCCAAAAGTCGTCGTGCCACTTCGGGATCAGACAATCCCCGCTCCACGTTGGTCCGCAGGTACTCCGCCGCCGCCGACCGGTCGGCCGCGTGCCAGACGCATGACTCCCGGTGCTGTGCCACGTCACCACCCCTCTCCCCCTGGGTGGTACAGGCTATGTCTTTACATGAGCCGTAAGACGGCGGGCACTCAAAGTGAACGGCGCCCCCAGTCGGGGCGCCGTGCTCACAAGCGGTTTGGTCTTCGGTCTCGTGTCAGTTCAGCGCTTGTCGATCGGCACGTACTCAAGATGGGTCGGACCGGTGTACTCGGCACGCGGGCGAATGATTCTGTTATTCGCGTATTGCTCGAGCACGTGCGCCGTCCAGCCCGCGATGCGGCTCATGGCGAAGATCGGCGTGAACTGATCGGTGGGAATCCCCATCTGGTAGTAGACCGAGCCGGAGTAGAAGTCGACGTTGGGATAAAGCGGCTTGCCCTCCGTGACCACGCTCTGCACACGCTGCAGCATGTTGTACCACTTGAGCTCGCCCGCGTCTTCGCCGACTTCGCGGGACAAGTCCCTCAGGATGGCGGCGCGCGGGTCCATGGTCTTGTAAACCCGGTGCCCAAATCCCATGATCTTTTGCTTTTGCGCCAGCGCGTCGGTGACCCAGGCCTGAACCCGGTCCTCGCTGCCAATCTTCTGCAGCATCAGCATCACCTGCTCGTTGGCACCTCCGTGCAAGGGCCCCTTCAGGGTACCGATGGCGGAGGTGATGGCCGAATACATGTCGGTGAGCGTAGCGGCGGTCACACGGGCCGCGAAGGTCGAGGCATTCAATTCGTGGTCGGCGTGCAGAATGAGCGCCACGTTCAACACGCGCGCGTGCAGCGCTTTCGGCTTCTCCCCGTGCAGCATGTAGAGGAAGTTCTCCGCCGCCGTCATGGACGCATCGGGCGCCACTGGCTCCCGGCCCGTTCGGAGACGCTCGAATGCCGTGATGATGGTCGGGATGCGGGCCGTCAGACGAGCTGCGATGCCGCGGTTGGCCTCCGGCGTCATCGCCGCCGCCTCCTTGCGGTCGTAAACACCGAGGAGGGACACAGCCGTGCGGAGCACGTCCATCGGATGCGTGTCGCGCGGCAGCGAACGCAGGAGCTCCATCACGGGCGCAGGCAGTTCGCGATGCTGGGCCAAGTCCCGTCGCAAAGCGTCGAGCTCTGCGGCCGTCGGCAGCTTCGCGTTCCAGAGCAGGTACGCAATTTCCTCAAAACTGGAGTGATCCCACAGATCGTTGACGTTGTACCCTCGGTAGACGAGACGGCCCTCTTTGCCGTCGATAAAGCAGATGTCCGAAGTGCCGGCCACCACGTCTTCCAAGCCAGCCTTGAACGCTGTCTCGGCCATTATGAAGTCCCCTTCCACGACGGCACTCGCTGCGGCCGTCTTGCTACTGAGCCCATTCTACCCCAACTGTCGGCCGGCAGGTCCTATCGGTCGAATGTGAGGTCCTGTGCGTCGAGCCGTGTCCCGCGCGGCGGCAACGACCCGTTGCGCATGTGCTGCTCCACCCGAGCGACCACAAACGTCCCGATACGGGTCTTTACCTCATCCTCCGCCATGCTGTCGGGGACACGTGGTACCCGTTCCACCCGCACCGGGTAGCTGTCCAGTCGATACACCCCGTCGTCGACCCGGAGAGTCACGAGCCAGTGCTCACCCTGCCGGATCACCTGGTTCACCCGAATCACGTCATCATCTCCCGTCCGTCGTCTACCGGGGGGAGTCCATAGCCCATAAAGAAACGGCGGCGCACCTCTTCACCCGCCCGGGTAAGCCGCCCGCCCGGTGCGTCGGCGTCCACCTGCCAGACTAGTACCTCGCCCAGCGCCCCCAGCAGGGCCCGGGCACCGCAGGCTGCCACCCACGGGTCCAGGCCCGATTCTACCAAATCCTCCGCGATAAGCTCCGAGAAGGTCTGGCGGATACGGTCGAGACGCTCGCGAAACGATGGCCCGATGCCCGGGCCCTGAACGAGGACGACATGCGCCAGGGCGTGTTCCGCGGAGAAGACCTCGAGGACCGCCCCGATCGAGGCCCACAGCTTGGCCGGTGTAGTCCCGGCCGTCGCCCGCCTCGTCGCCACCTGGGCTACCACGCGCTGGTAGAGGCGATCGATGATGGCCATAAAGCAGTCGTCTTTGGACGGAAAGTACAGGTAGAAGGTCCCGGTGCCACAGCCGGCCAGCTCCGTAATGGCCCGCACCGACGTGCCCGCATAGCCCTGGGTCCGAAAGACACTCACAGCCGCCTCGATGAGCGCCTGCTCCCGGTCTTCCCGCTCCCCCTGGCGCATCGCCCCAGCCTCCGTTTCGGGCCAGACTGCTATACTTTCCTCAAGACGGCTCGTCGGATTGAGCCTAGCAGAAGAGGCGACCAGAATGCTCAGAAATCGCATCCGCCGCGTTCCCGTGACCGTGCGCGACACCCATTACGTGCACGAATATCTCATCCTGCCCGACGTCGCGGCCGTCGTCGCCGAAGTACCGGCGGGCATCCTCCTCGTGGAGCAGTTCCGGCCGGCACTGGGCCGCCGTATCCTGGAGCTGCCGGCCGGGCGTCTGCATCGGGGGGAGCAGGCGCAGGCGGGGGCGCGGCGCGAGCTGCAGGAGGAAACCGGCTACATCGCTGGCGAACTCCGACTCCTGGCCCGGTTTTACCCCTCGGTGGGACTGTCCCGGCATAAGGTGCACCTGTACTACACCAAGAATCCCGAACTTGGCGACACCAACTGGGACGACACCGAGGAGATCGAGGTCAAGATCGTGCCGGTCGCTGATGTGCCGGCCATGCTCACCGACAGCCGCGCGGCTGACGCGAAGACGCAACTGGGCTTGGTATACTTCCTAGCATCGCGGGGTTGGACCGTGGTGCGCGGGCGTTGGACTCCACCTCGGCTCGGACGGGCGCCCACCCCGACCACTCAGATCTCGCCATGACCGGAAGGGTGACCCTTACGGAACAGAACGGGAACGCGACCGAATGTCCTCATTGCGGCGAGGTGCTAGGCCGTGACGACACCCTGTGCCCGCGGTGCGGCAAGCCCCGGTCCGAAGCGCGGGCGGACCGGCGTGCCAAAGTCGTGCCGTTCCGGCCGCGTCGGAGAGACCCGCGCGAGACAGCACGCACGGCCCGCGGCGCACCCCGCTTTCCCACCGCCCGGCAGGTGCGGATCCTGTGGCTTCTGATTTTCGTGCTCGCGCTCTTGCTGCCGTACCTTTGGCATCGCTGACTCCTTAGCCGGCCTCTTCGATCACCGTGTCCGGCTGCGCCAGAAGCCGCCGTGCCTTGCCCTGCACGGCGGTGATGATGCGCACGGGCCCGCCCCACAGACGGCTTAACGCCATGAGGGCGCCGGGGAGCTGGCGCTGGTCCAGGTCGCGCCCGTCGTGCCGGTGGTTTAACACGAGTACCCTGCCCTCGCTGCCCTCCACCTCGATGCGTGGTAAACCGGCGTTGTCGAGCTTCTGCAGGAGCCGCGACTTGAGGCTCAGGGCCTCATCGCGCCCGAGGCCGGGCTCTAGTTCGGCCAGGAGCTCGGGCGTCACAAAGCGGTCGACCATCCCCACATCGGATAGATAGCGATGCGCCTGCCAGGCGTCGGTGTCCCCGTCGGCGAAAGCACGAGTCCAGATGGCGGTGCCTAGCCGGTAGGGATTGTCGAGGCCCCTGCTCCCGACGACGGCCGCGTGCAGACGCGCGTACTCCAGCACCTGGCCCGGTGTGAGGGGATAGCGGCGCATCAACTGCTGGTGCCAATAGGTGGCCCAGCCCTCATTAGCGACCTTGGTATCGAGCTGTGGACGGAAGTAGCGTGCCTCCTGGGCCACCCACTCGATGAGGCGACGGGCGTCGTCGGATAGATCCCGCGCTTCATGGTGAATGTAGGCGAGCACGTTAGCGGGTGCCTCCCAGTCATCGTTGTACGGGTCAACTAGCTCGGCGGCCACCATGGCGTCCTCGAGCCATTTTTCGACCGCGGCCGCCCCGAGACGCACCCGCGCCCGTTCGATGGCGGGCGCGATGCGGGTAAGCCGGTCCGGCATGTTGGCGGGCACCTCGCGAAAGCGATAGTGCTGTTGGAAGAAGTCGACATGGGCGATCACATGCGCGGTCACGACCAAGTTCTCGACCGCGCTGTTGGAGTCCAGCAGGTATGCGATCGCGGGGTTGGCGTTCACCACCAATTCGTACAGGCGGGTCAGACGGAATTCATGGGCGAGCCGGATACGCTGATACGCCTTGCCGAAGGTCCAGTGCTGGTAGCGGTTCAAGAGTCCGCCGTACGCCGTGATCGCCTCCATCAGTCGGGCCGGCACCTCCTCGAACACGATGGGGCACGGTTTTAGCCCGGCTTCCTGGGCCATGTCGAAAATCCGCGCGAGGGTGTCACGGGGGAGTGCGCCGTCAGGCCGTCCCATGTTCACTCCTGGCCATCGCCCCCACCGCCGATTGCCGATCTGGGCGCTCGCGTCCAAAGAAGGCGGAAAGCGCCGAAAACACCTCGTCCTTGCCGCGCAGCACGACGACGCGCGCCCGGTCCATGGTGGCCAGGCCGGCATACAGCGGCGAGACATTGCGCACGGTGTCGTGAATCTCACCGTACCCAAACAGATTGACCCGCCCGGTGAGTTCGCGGGCCCGTTCGAGCGCCGGCGCGTTGTCCGACGTGAGATTGCCGCCGTCCGTGAAGTGAAAGCAGTACGCGTTGTAGCGATCCGCAGGAAAACGCTCCAGGATCTGCAGGGCCAGCTGATACGCGGAGGACGAAACGGTGCCGCCACTGGCGCCGCGGTGAAAGAAAGTCGTCTCGTCCACTTCTCGGGCACGTACGTCATGCGCCACAAACACCACGGATACGTGGGGGTAGCGCGTGCGCAGGAAGCGGATGCTCCAGAAGAAGAAGCTCCGCGCAATAAACTTCTCGAAACTCCCCATAGAGCCTGAGGTATCCATGAGCGCCAGCACCACGGCCCCGGTTTCCTCCCCGATCGAGTCGGTCCACGTTCGGTAACGGAGGTCCTCCGGCAAGATGGCCGGAAGCACCCGGGTCCCGCGATGGCGCGCCGCCTGCAAGAGACTCCGCCGGACGTCCACGTTTTTGGCCAGGCCTGTGCGCGCGACATCGTCCAGGCTCTCGCCCCCGGGACCCCCGGGCGCCTTCCGGTCCGGGTCGAGGTCGGGAAGCTCGAGCGCCTCAAATAGGATGGCGTCGGCGGTGTCGAGCGTGATGTCCGTCTCCACCAGATCGTCAAGGCCAGGGCCCTGGCCACCCTCGTGGCCGCCTCCTCCCGGAGCCCCGGCTCCTTTGTCCGCGGGACCGCCGCGGCTACCGCTGCCGTCGCTCGCATCCTCGAACCGGAAACGAAACTCGTCGAGGGTCGGCAGGGGGACGCGCACGATCCGTCGGCCATCACTCAACACAATACTGTCCTCGCTCACGAGGTCTGCGAGATTTTTCTTAATGGCGTCGCGCACCCGCTCTCGATGCCGGTTCGCGTCGTCCTCCGGCTTCGAGAACAGATCCCAGTCATCGCGACGGATCACAAAGCGCGGCGCTGTCATCGGCCGAGCAGGGTGCCCACGTACAGCACCGCTTCGCGCGCGCAGTGCGCACAGAATCCCCGGACCAGAAGACGTTCTGCCACGACCTCTATCTTGGCCTCGGCCTCCGCGTCCGGGGGGGTGGCCAAATGCATCTTGACGAGATCCCGCAGATCGGAGAACAACCGGTCTTCGACCGCTTTTTGGAGCTCCGGATGGATCCGGTGATCCCAGGCCTCACGCCGGCCGGCCGCCGACACCCGCAAGAATACTTCTTCTCGAAAGCTCCGTCGCTGCAGATCGGTAATGCCCAGTCCGTCCTCGATGGCGTGGAGCAGGTCCTCATTGGGCTCCACCCGCTGGCCGCTGACCGGATCGAGACGGCGGTTGGGCCACAAGCTGGCCTCCACCTGGTCCAGGTAGGCATGAAAGACGGCCCGCCCATTCTCGTCCTGACCCTCCAGATAAGCCTGCTCCACCACGTCTCGTATCTGTCGGTCATAACGCTGACGCGCCAGGTTTACCCAGTGCTCGAGGTCGCTCCGACTCTCGCGACTCCACATCCCGTGCTGACCGGCCCCATCACGCAGGGCGCGCAGGACGTCCACCGCCGTGATGCAGGGCGCCCTGCGGCGGATAACGGCGCTCGCCAGCCGGTTCACCACGTAGCGGGGGTCGATGCCTGTCATCCCCTCGTCACGCGCCTCGCTCTGGACGACGTCCACATCTTCCGGGGTGAGCCCCTGTGGGTGCTCCCGATTCAAGACGGCAAGCTTGGTCAGAGGGTCGAGACCGGGACGCTCGGAGGGGCCGAGACGTGAGAGGACGGATACGGACGCGGCCGCCTCCAGACTCCCCGGTCCGAAGTGCACGGTCCGGGTGACTGGAGACGCGGACAGGAGCTTGCGGTATATCGCGGCCTCGGCCCGCACCGAAAGGGGGTACGGCACCCGCACGACCACCATTCGGGATAGGAGCGCCTCATTGCGCGGGTTGTGGGCAAACGCCTTGAACTCGGACTCATTCGTGTGCCCCACCACGACCTGGTCCGCGTGGATCAAGGCAAATCGACCCGCCTTGAAGGTTCCTTCCTGTGTCAGCCCCAGGAGATGATAGAGAAACTTTTCGTCGAGCTTCAGCATTTCCTGAAACTCCATAAGCCCACGGTTGGCCCGGTAGAGTTCGCCATCGAAGCGAAACGCGCGGGGATCCGCCTCGGATCCGTAGGTCGTGATGGTCGAAAAGTCCACCGAACCGGTGAGATCCGCCATATCCTGCGACTTCGGGTCGGCGGGGACGAAGGTGCCGATCCCGACCCGGCGTGCCTCGGAAAACACGATCCGTTCGACCGGCGCCTCCAGGGGGTGAGTCCGCCATTCGCGCTCGAAACGCAGGCGGCACAGGGGGCACAGCTCCCCCGCAATGCTGATGCCGAGCTGTTCTGACACCTCCGCCCGCAGGCCGGGCGGCAGGGCATGGAGCGGGTCCTCGTGCATGGGGCATCCAGACAGGGCATACACCCGGCCGGCCTCGGTGGCGGTGAACGCCTCGAGACCTCGTTTCAGAAGCCAGACCAGGGTTGATTTGCCGCCACTCACGGGCCCCATCAGCAGCAGGAGTCGCCGGCGCACGTCCAGGCCCAGGGCCGCCGGATGCAGATAATCCTCGACCAGGGCCTCCAGAGCCGGCCCGAGTCCGAACAGGTCGTCCGCAAAGAATTGGTAAGGACCATCCTCACCACCCTCCCGGCGGCCCGCCCGTTCGATCATCCGGTAGAGACGGGCATGAGCCCCCTCCGCCACGGTCGGGTCCGTGCGGACACACTCCAGATAGTCTGCCAGGGTGCCGCGCCACAGGCCGGGACTCTCGTCCGGCACCCCGCTTCCGTACTTCCGATCGCTCGCCTCGTGCCCGTGCCGGGCGTCGTGACGCCTATAAGGCTCGGTCGACATGCTCCTCCCCCTTCAGTCGGCGGCTGCCTCGTTCGTGGGAGGTAGTTTTTCACCCCATCTCCTGATTTATCCAGTCCCGCTCGCCTCAGCGGAACCAGCCGCGGAACGTCATGTAGGCAAGAAGACTTCCCGTGATGGCGGCCATGAGACCCAGACTGTACCAGTAGCCAAAGGACCAAGTGAGCTCCGGCATGTCATGAAAGTTCATGCCATAGATGCTGGCAATGGTCGTGGCCGGCAAGGCTAGGACGGAGATGATGGTAAGAAACTTCATCACCTTGTTGATCTCGTTCGACTGCATGGACGTGTACCCCTCGACAGTGCTGGAGAGCCCCTCACGGGCGGCCTGCACCTCATCCGCTACGTTTTGCATGCCGGTGGCCAAGTCTTGCAGATACGGCCGATTCTGGTCGCGTACGTAGGCGAAGTCATTGGAAGCCAGGAGTTTGGCTACGGGCAGTTCGGGGCGAAGGTGGCGCGAGACGCTCAAGAACGCCTGCCGAGACTGCAAGATGCGGTGGGACAGATTCCGATAGGGATGGTTCAGCATCACGGTGTGAATCTCTTCGTATTCCGTTTCGAGGGTTCGCAGCCGCGCCTCATAGGCTCGGAGGTGATGCTGGAGGAGAACATACAGGACGAGATCGGGCCCATCTTTTAGAACCGCGCGCCGCAGGACAAGCTGCCAGACATCCGTCACCAGCCGGCATTCGCCCGCGTGCGCCGTCAGTAGGAAATTACGGCCCAGGATGAGGTGAACGGGAGTGCGGGCGCCGCCTTTGAGGTCCGCGAGAAGCGTCGCGGCCATCACGTCCGGGTAGATCTGTACTCCGGCGCGCGGCTCGACATCTTCGAGCAGCCGGTTCATCACCATCGGGTGCGGCAAGAAGAGCCGGCGCACGGTGGACTGGGTTTCCTCGCGCCGAGACACATCGAGGTCCACGAAAACCGCTTGGGCATCCGTCGGCCAGTCCGTGCCCTCGTCGACGCGTTCATTCGCCGTCCACTGTGCGCGCACATCGTCCCCCCCGGCTAGTGTGCGCCGCGCTCCCCTCCGCATAGGCGCTCTCCCATCCGGCCACCATGATTAACCGAACGGTCGGACCGGTCATACCCGGCCCGCCGTCACGAGCGAGGGGGAAGTCATGGCGGTCGGACAGAGCGTTCTCCGCAAGGAGGCGCCCAATAAACTGACGGGTCGGGCCCGTTACAACGCTGATCTGAGCATACCCGGCATCCTCCACGCGGCGGTCGCCACCTCGCCCCACGCCCACGCGCGCATCCGCCACATCGATAAAGCGGCCGCGCGCGAGAGTCCGGGGGTCGCGGCCGTCGTCACCGCCGCTGATGCACAGGGCCTCAAATGCGGAGAGGTACTGGAGGACCGCCCGCCCCTCGCCGAGGAGGAGACCCGGTACTGGGGCGAGCCCGTGGCGCTGGTGGTGGCGGACGGGGAGGCGGAGGCACTGGCAGGGGTGTCGCGCCTATCCGTGACGTATGAGCCCCTCCCCGCCGTCCTCACCGTCCACGAAGCCTTAAGACCGCATGCACCGCTGGTCCACCCCGATCTCTCCGGCTATAGACAGGCGCAGCCTCCCGTCGCGCCGCGAGCAGGCACCAACATCGCCGACGTGGCTCACATCCGCAAGGGCCACGCCGAGGAAGCTCTTCGCGACAGCGCCGTCGTCGTGACCGCGCACTACCACCTTCCACCCGTCGATCATGCGGCCATGGAAACGCGATCGGCGCGGGTGGAGATTTTGGACGACGGCCGCGTCATCGTCCACGCCACGACCCAGGCACCGTTTGAGGTGCAGAAGCTCCTGGCGCGGTACATGAAAACCCAGCAGGGCCTCATCATCGTCAACGCCCCCCTCATCGGGGGCGCCTTCGGCGGCAAGACGACCGTGCAGCTTGAGATCCTCGCCTATCTGGCATCGCGCGCCGTGGGTGGACGGCCGGTCGAAATCTGCAACCGCCGCGAGCAGGATCTGGCCATGTCCCCGGTGGGGCCCGGCCTGGAGGCTGACATGACCCTGGGGGCCGATCGCTACGGCCGCCTGACGGGGATGAAACTGACCGTGTACCTGGACGCGGGAGCTTACACGGATTCGTCACCACGGATCGCCCGCGCCATCTGCTCGGAGTGCACGGGACCCTACCGGCTCGAACATATTGAGACCGATGTCTATACCGTCTATACCCATCATGTCTATGCCACCGCCTGGCGCGGCTTCGGGCACATGCCCCTCACGTTTGTGGTGGAGCGCACCATGGATAAGCTGGCCGCTCAACTCGGTGTCGACCCGCTAGAGATGCGGCGGGCGGCCGCCATCAAACCGCAGGACACCACGCCTACGCGGGTGCGGCTGACCAAAAGCCGGCTTGGCGATCTCGACCTTTGTCTTCGGCGGGCCGCAGATCTTTTGCACTGGGACCCCACCCCCCGTGACGAGGGCAAGGGGACCGTGCGTGCCCAAGGGCTGGCAGCCCTGTGGAAGACGTCATCGAGTCCGCCAAACGCCATCTCCGGAGCCATCATCACGCTGAACCAGGAGGGGTCTCTCAATTTGTCCACCGGTACGGTGGAGTTCGGACCAGGCACCAAGACCACGGCCGCCCAGATCCTGGCCGAGCGCCTGCAGATGCCCATAGAGCAGATTCACGTCCACAGTCACATCAACACCAAGGTCGATCCGGAGCACTGGAAGACGGTCGCCAGCCTCTCCACCTTCATGGTGGGCCGGGCGGTGATGGAGGCGGCGGAAGACGTGATCGCGCAGTTGAAGCAGGTGGCCGCCATCGTCTTGAAATGCGCGCCGGGCGATCTGGAGGTGGCCCATCAGAAAGTTTATCTGCGCGACGATCCCGAAATCTTTGTCCCATTTAGGGACATCGCCCACGGATACTCCTATCCGAACGGCGACGCCATCGGTGGCCAGATCATCGGCCGCGGCAGTTACGTGGTCCGCCATATCACCACCCTCGACGCGCGCACCGGCGAGGGACACCCGGGACCTGGCTTTACGGTCGGCGCACAGGGAGTCGAAGTCCTCTATAACCGTCGGACTCATCACTATCGCGTACTCACAGCCGTGAGCGTCCTGGACGCCGGCCGGGTGGTAAACCCCCAAGTGGCCCGGGGGGTGGTGATGGGCGGAATCAACATGGGACTCAGCTACGGGAGCCGGGAGGCCGTCCTGTTCACCCGGGACGGCGCGCTGGAGAACCCCGATCTGCGAACCTATAAAGTCATGCGCCCCGGTGAGCAGGCGCTCCAATATCGGGTGGACTTTGTCGAGACGCCTCAACTTGACAGCCCCTACGGGGCCCGTCCCCTGGGCGAGCACGGCTGCCTCGCGATGCCGGCCGCCCTCGCCAATGCCCTTAGCCGCGCGGCCGGGGTCGCGTGCGACACCCTCCCGCTTACGCCGGAGGTCTTGTGGCAGCTGGCGGGGATGCGTGAAGCATGATCGCGGTCGACTTTGCCTATCGGCGTCCGGACACGCTGGCCGGGGCGTACGAGCTCTTTTCGGATCTCGCCCGCCGGGGCGAGAACCCCTTCTATCTCGGTGGCGGGACCGAGATCGTCACCGGCGCCCGGACCGGACTCTTCACCCCCTCCAGCGTGATTGACGTGAAGGCCATTTCCGATCTGCGTGCGCTGGCCGTCCACGACGGTCGGCTCATCCTGGGTGCCGGACTGAGCCTGCGGGAGATCCTGGCCAAGGACCCCTGGCCGCTCCTGTCCCACATCCTCTCGCGTATCGCGGACCACAGCGTGCGTACCCAGATCACCCTCGGGGGCAATCTGGTCGGCAGCATTCCCTACCGGGAAGCGGTGCTGCCGTTTCTCCTGACCGAGAGCGCCGTCCGCCTGTACGGGAGCGGTGGCGACCGCTGGGTGCCCCTGGCCCACGTCTTTACGGACGGGAGCCTGAGGCTCGCGGTCGGTGAACTCCTGGTTGCCCTCTCCGTACCGGAGGCGGTGACACGGCTCGGCGGGGTGGCGTGCAAGAAGACGCGCTTTGACTGGGTCGATTACCCCCTCGTGACGGTCGCCGCCCGGAGGCAACCGGGTCGCCGGATACCGGCGCTGGCGGTGTCCGGGCTCACCTCGGGGCCGTTTCGCGCGCTGCGGGTGGAAGACGCCCTTCTCCACGCCGGCCCGGCTGAGATCCCGCTGCGCGAGTTACTGCCAGAAGCGCCGCTGGACGATCGGCATGGGTCGTCTGCCTACCGCGAGTTTGTGTTCCGGAACACCCTAGAAGACGTGCTGGAACAACTGGGACCCAACGGATAACGCACCGATCCGTGCTCGAAGTCCTATGACAGGAGGTTTCCGATGATGGAAATCCGTAACCGCCAGGAAATCCTGCTTCATGTCAACGGGGACCGCCGACGGGCCACCGTCCGCGGTTCTGACACGCTTTTGCAGGTGCTCCGGACGGAACTCGGGCTCACTGGCGCCAAACCGGGCTGCGAAAACGGCGACTGCGGAGCCTGCACGGTGCTGGTGGATGACTGGCCCGTGAAGGCTTGCCTCATGCTGGCGGGCGATGCCCTGGACCGCCGGATCGAGACCGTCGAGGGGCTGCATAATACCGGCACGCAGCGGGCATTCCTCGAGCACTTCGCCTTTCAATGCGGCTATTGTACGAGTGGATTCCTGATGGTGGCCGAGGGACTTCGGCGGAACCGATCCGCGGCCCATGACCTCGAGCAGATTGAGTGGCTCCGTTCCAACATCTGCCGCTGCACGGGCTACGCTGAAATCCTGGCGGCTGTCCGCGACGCCCTTCGGAGTGAGGTCTTAAAAGGGGCCGGGCTTACCCTCGCACCCGCAGCGAGTGTGCCGTCATGAGCGGCGCGAGCGCCCCGGTGCATTGGCTGCCCTTCCTGATGGGGTTTACGGCCGGCATGCTGAGCCGGCTGCTCTCCCTGCAGCCGGGGCGTCGGGAGTATCCGGGTTGGCCCAGCGGCTACATCTCCCAGCTCGCCCTCGGCATCATCGCCGCGATGATCGGGGGCGGCCTCCTCACCTCGCTGTTTGCCAAGCAGTTTACGGCGGCCACCTTCTTGACCCTGGCCGCGACCCAGTTTCGGGACGTCCGCCAGACTGAACGGACAACCCTCTTAAGTGAGGAGTCGCTCATTTTGGTGTCACGAGGTGCCGGCTACATCGAGGGTATTGCCATGACCTACGAGGCCCGTAACTTTCTGGCCATGCTGGTGGCGCTGGCCACCTCAGCGGTTGCGTTCTGGCTCGGAGTCTGGCCCGGCATCGTGGGTGGCGTCGTCTTCATCATCCTAGGCCAGATTTTCATGCGGGGCCGTACCATCGGCCTGGTGTTGGACGTGAAGCCCGGCACCATTCACTTCGAGCAAGAATCGCTCCTCTACGTGGACGAGGTGATGCTGATGGACGTGGGATTAAAAGAAGTTCGCGAGGCATGGCTGAAAGACGGCATCGCGGTCACGCTGGTGCCGAAATCCCCCCAGGGTCAGGCCGTGCTCTGGAACGTCGGTCAGCGCCAGGCCATCACGCACGAGGCGGCGATGTCCGTCGGGGTGCGGAAGGACATCGGCTATCCCGACTATACGCCGCTCACCCGGATGGATATGCCCGCCGGCAGCGGCGTCGCGGCGCTGGCCATCATCCCCGCCTATAAGGACATGGAGCGCCTCATCCGGGCCGTGAAGACCACACCCATGCTGGAGTCGAGCAAGATGGCGCGGGTGCTGTCACCGACCCTGTTAAAAAACGACGGTCACTCGAGTAGAAAAGGGAGCGCACACCATGGCTGACGCCGCCACTCCCGCCCTGTTCTGCATCATCACCACCGATGCCAAGTTGGTGTCTACCGGCGGGATGGCGTCGGTTCTGGTGGCCAAGGACGCCCAGGAACAACAGGAATTGGCGATGTGGATCTCGCGGATAACCAATGCCATCGTGCATCACCTGCCGAACGGGGTCATCTTCATGACGGTCAGCGAGAACAAGGGCTAGGGATCACCCGACGCATACCCGCCTTGGCCGGAAGCCAGTGCCGGTGCGCAGGACCGAAGGCCTCACGGTCGCTCCGCACGCCCACCGCGTAGCGGCGCTTGTCCCGGGCCAACCGGATGGCGGGAAAATGGGACCTCCGATTTCCAGGCGGCGGCGCTCCCGTCACCACCCGGGCGCCCACCGAGGCCTTCACCGAGCCAGGAGCGGTCGCCCCCCACACTGGCTCCCCACGAGCGACCTGTTTTCGAAACCCCCGGCGGCCATCATGACCGGCATGCGGGGGAGGAGGATGCCCGTGACGCCCCGTTCCGTGCTCCTGGCCGGGCACCGAATTTTGAAGCCCGTCTTCAGGTCCAGCACGTGCCCGGACGAAAGACAGGGAGCACGTGATCCGGCGCCCACGATGCCTGCGGCGGTGCGGTCCGACGCGTCCCTCGAGCGTATGGTGCCA
>JAKATP010000065.1 GCA_021818685.1 Bacillota bacterium
TGAGCGAACGGTCGCTCGGACGGGCGATGGCGGTCGCCCGGTTGTGCGCCGCATGGGCCTTATGCGCGTGCAACGGTCGCCGGCGGGCAGCTTCCTAGGCGGGCCCCGGCGGGTGGCGCAGGATGTACAGACGGGAGCCGCGAGGCGCCGCCGTTCTTCGTCCAGTCAACTCGTACCGAGTTTGATGCGTTTGTGACAGGAATCCCAAGGCTCGGTCGCGAACGGAAAGTGAGTCCCTCGAAGAGAGAGAGGAGCAGCAACGTGAAGTACAATTTTGACGAATTGGTCGACCGCCGCGGCACCGACGCCATTAAGTGGGAGATGCTGGGCCCCCATTTCGGAAATCCGGATGCGATTCCCATGTGGGTGGCGGATATGGATTTTCTGACCGCGCCTGCCATTCAGGAGGCGCTCCAGGCCCGTGCTCGGCACGGCATCTTCGGCTACACGGCCCGTCCGGCCGGCTACGAAGACGTGATCCGGCGCTGGCTATACGGGCGTCACGGCTGGCAGCCGGAAGGCGAGTGGCTGGTGCATGCGAACGGCGTCGTTCAGGGCATCGCCATCGCGATTGCCGCCTACACGGATCCCGGCGACGAGATCCTGGTCTTCCCGCCCGTGTATCATCCCTTCTTCGGGGTCACCGAGGGCCAACGGCGCCGGATCGTAGAGTCCCCGCTCGTCTTTGACGGCACCCGTTACCGGATGGACCTCGACAACTTACGGACCGTGCTGGCCGAGCACCACCCGAAGCTGGCCATCTTGTGCAACCCCCACAACCCGGTGGGCACCGTATGGACCGAAGAGGAACTGCGCCCGGTGGCGGAGCTGCTCCTGCAGGAAGGGGTCTACGTGCTGTCGGACGAAATTCACAGCGATCTCGTCTACCCGGAATACCACCACGTTCCCTACCCGAGTCTCGGCCCGGACTTCGCCGCTCACTCGGCCACGTTTTACGCGCCCAGCAAGACGTTCGGCATTGCCGGCCTCCGGGCCTCCGTGGCGGTGATTGCGGATGAGGAGCGTCGCACCCAGTACCTGGCCGTCCAGAGTGCGTTCGGTGCCGGGCATATGACGGCCTTCGGGATGGCTGCCCTGATGGCGGGTTACGGTCACGGGGCTCCGTGGCTCGATGAGCTCATCGCGTACATCAGCGGCACCCGCGACCTGGTTATGAACACGTTTCGAGAGGAAATTCCGCGCATTCACGCCGTCCGACCGGAAGGCACGTACATGATCTGGCTCGACTGCCGAGAGCTCGGCCTGGACAACGAGGCCCTCGCCCACTTCATGTACCAGGAAGCCGGGGTTGCCTTGAACGACGGCAGCGGATTTGGCACCGGCGGTTCCGGCTTCATGCGCATGAATATGGCGATGCCCCGTGCTCTCGTCACCAAGGGGCTTGATCGGATCAAGAACGCCGTCGCCGCACGGACGCACGCCTAAGGGAATTCGCCTCCCTAAGAACGGGACAGGGACCGCATCTGTCGGCGACCTATTACGAGCACCAAGAGCCCCAGTGCGGTCAGGGCGGTCCACATTCCGTTGATGCTCCGGGGCATCTCAGGCAGGAGTCCGGCCAGGAGGGGCGCTAGAACTGCCATCAACACGGCGGAGACGGCGCCCACCCAGGCTTGGACATCGACCCGGGCTGCGTCTGGTAGCGCCCCCATCCATTGGGTCGTGTGGAGTGTCCAAAAAAGTGCCTGGCCGGCCGCCACGAGCGCCCAGGCTGCCAGCACGGGAAGTAACTGCCCCGCGGGTACGAGGCTCACCGTCGCCATGCCGGCGACCATCATGAGAAGGGCGACACCCATCACCCGGGCGGGGACGGCCTGCCGCCAGCGCCGCTGCAGCAGCAGCACCACGCCCCCCGCCACGGTGCTGCCGAGCGGCAGGAAGGCGAGCGCGGACGGTGCCAGCGCCTCGGCCCGGTGCGCCACCAGAATGAGGGGGGCGAACGTTGCCCAAAGGCCCACACTCACTTGAATCAACACGCGCAGGATGGCCAGCACCAGATTCGCCCCGCTGAGACCGGCCCGCAAACGCGCGCCCACCGGCGGATGGGTGCCCGCCCGCCGCGCGGCCCGCTGCGCATGGCCCACCGAGGATTCGCGGAGCCACCACACCCGGAGCAGCCACGCCACCGCCACCAGCGGCCAGGAGATCGCCAGGGCCAGATGGCCTGAGGCCCGCACCCCCATGTGGGCCACCACCGGCGCCATGATGGGAACCACGAGGCCCCCGAACAACGTGAGCTGCTGCAAGACGAGAAAATAGTAGGACACGCGTGACGGCTCCACGTCTTCGGCAAACAGGCTGTTCCAGGCCGGAGTCACGAACGCAAAGCCATTTAAGAGAACGACCCCAAGGGCCAGGATGAGGGGTCTCGGGTCCATCACCCAAAGCCCCAGCGTGAGCACCCATCCGATAAAGTCGCCAGCCATGATGACCGTCTTGCGGCCGAGATGATCGACCAGATAGCCGCTCACCAGAAGTCCCGCCACCTGCACCACCGCCGACGCACCCACGGCGGCTCCGACGCCTGCCGGCGTAAGCCCCATTCGCACCAGGTACACGGTGAGGTACGAAGTCTGCCACGCCATCGCCAGGGACCAGGCAGGCTCCGTCCAGAGGATGGCGACAGCATTCGGGCCGTGGGGTACGAGGCGCCTGCGGGCGTGTGAGTTCGGATGCGGCATGGCCCAAAGATTCGCGTCCGGCTGTCCCGCCCCTGCGAATCATGCCCATTGCACCGCGAAATTGCTAAGGTGGAGGCACCGGGGAAACGGAGACCGGAATACTGAAGCCGCAAGGACCGGAAGGAAGGATTGCCCATGCGGGTGCTGGTGGTGGGTGGCGGTCTTATGGGGTCGGCGGTGGCATACGAACTGTCGCGGCTTCATATCGAGGCCCTCGTGTTTGATCGTCACGATGGAGGACGGGCCACGTCGGCCGGAGCCGGCATTCTTTCGGGCGAAACCTCCGGCGTTTCCGACACCCCCTATCACGAGCTCTCGCGGCTGGCGTACGCGTACTACGCCGAGCTGGCAGATGCGCTGGGAGCCGATTCCATCGCTTACGGCGTGAGCGGCCTGGCTCTTGTCGCCCTCGCGGGCGATGAGGAACGGTTTCAAGAAACCCGGCAGGCGTTGCGGGGACGATCGGCCGCGGTGAGCGACATGGAACCGGACGAGCTACGGCGGCAGTTTCCGGCTCTCGGGGCCGTGACGGGCGCTCTCTTTGACGCCCGGGCCGCGCGTGTGGACGGCCGCTTTCTAGAAACACGGCTGCGAGCCGCGGCCGTGGCGCAGGGAGCCCGCTTCGAGCGCCGCGAGGTCCTCGCCCTCGACGCCGGCGACGCCGGTGTCACGGGCGTGTACACGTCCGCGGGCCCGGTGGCGGCTGACGCGGTGGTCGTGGCCGCCGGCGCCTGGTCGACGCGCCTCTTGGAGGCGGTCGGGTCCACCGTCCCGGTGGTTCCGCATCGCGGTCAGATCGTACACGTGGAGCATCCGCCCGCCCAGGGCCCGGTGTGGCCCATCCTGGAAGGGTTTCGCGGCCACTATGTGCTGCCGTGGCCTGACGGTCACGTGGTCGCCGGCGCGACACGCGAATCAGGTTCCGGCTATGCCCCCTGGTTTACGGCAGAAGGTCAGGCGGAGGTGCTGGCAGAACTCTTCCGGGTGGCTCCGGGATTGCGGCCGGCTGTCATCCGGGAATGGCGCGTGGGCCTGCGCCCGGCCTCGGCCGACGGACGCCCCCTCATCGGGGCCATGCGCAATGTGCCGGGCCTGTACGTGCTGACCGGGCACGGGCCGGGTGGGCTCCTCCTCGGGCCCTATTCAGCCAGGCTCGTGGCCGCCGAAATCAGCGGCAGCGCGCTCGCATCAGACCTGGCGCCCTTCCGTCCAGACCGTCCCTACCAACCGGATCCCGCCAATGCCGGGATCTGAAGAGGAGAAACCCCATGAAGTGCATCCTGATCCCGCTCGACGGTTCGGCTCTCGCGGAGGCCATTATACCAACGGCCCTTGATCTCGCCCGCGACCTGGATGCGCGCCTGGTACTGGTGAGCGTGGTGGTGCCGACCCCCACGTCCTGGGGCGGAGCGGCGGCGGGCTGGGGCCCCGTCGGCACTTGGGATGTGGCGATGCTGCCCCTCGATGAGCAGACGCGGACCATGGAATCCTATCTGGCGTCGGTGAAAGCGCAGATGCCAATCGCCGCCGACCGTGTCACGCTAGACGCTCGCGTGGGCACACTCCCCCGCGGCATCCTGGACGCCGCCGAGAAGCATGGCGCCGACCTGGTTGCCATGTCCACGCACGGTCGCGGCGGCCTTGGCCGTCTCGTGATGGGCAGCGTCACCGACATGGTCATTCGGCTCGCGGGTATCCCCGTGCTGGTCGTTCGTCCCCCGATTTAACGTCGAAACCGCCCTGCCGCCGTGCGCAACGCGGCGGCAGGGCGGCCCGGCAGCGCCGCTAGCCCCGGGCCGTCATGAGCCCCAAAAGCATAAAGGCGCCGAGGGCCAAGAGGACGACCCCGAGTCCGAAGCCCGCCACATGGAAGGGAAAGACACTGTCACCCATGCGCCCGAGCCCGTAGATACCGAGCACCGCGCCGCCCGAAAAGCGCAGGGCGACTCCAATCGGCATCCGACGCTTGTCTCTCATGGCGACGCCTCCGCGCTAGGCTTCGGTTGGTCATGGTCGCGATAGTAGTCCTTCCAGATGAGGCGATAGACGCCGAGGTGGTGGGGAAGCCGGTTGATGCCTGGAATCCAGGGGGCAAACATCAAGATGAGGAACAGCAGCATGCCGATGGCGAGCGCCATCGCATCCCCGGAGGAGGCGTGCGAAATGAAGGGGATCTGGTAAATGGCGGTGACAATCGTCATCCACCAGGGCCCCGGGTAAGGGGCATTTTCTTCATGGATGATGCCCCATTGGTTGCCCAAAAGCTCTAGTCGGCTGGCCGCGTTATGAAGGGGCGCCCCCTGCAGGAATAGGAGGGCATTCATGTTGTCGAACTGGTAGTCGGCCGGACTCCGGTCCAGGGCGCCCGTCATGAGACCGCTCCGCCCCAGTTCCAAGAGCCCCTGCATCATCATGGGAACGGGACCGTAGGCGCCATGCGGCACCACCACCCGCCCGTTGACGGTGCGGGCGTGGGCCAGAGCCGCCTGGTACCGGCTCGCCCAGACCTGTTGGCGCGCGGCCGGGGCGGCATCCCAGACTCGGAGCGCCGCGCCGACGGACGGATTGAGAGAGGCGGCCATGCGGAGTGGCTTCAGAATAAAATCGACTTTGGGATTCACGGGGTGAATCACGCCCACGATCCTCTGCATAGGGCTTTGCACACTGCCCGTGCCCCCGTTGTAGGGCGGCCCGTACGTGGCAATCTGGCCCGTCCCGTTCAGATCTCCCATCGCGACCTTTTCAAACAGCACCGGATTCTGCGTGGCGACCGTCGAGATTTTGAGCGCGGGCCGGACCGGCTCCCGGAAGGCCGCCGACAAGGCTACCGCCAGGACGGCGATAACCAGGGTCGTCGTGGCCAGATGTTTGATAAAGTCGGACGGCACGTACTTGTACCGGTGCGTGAAGTCTATCTTAGGATCCGGCATCGTGTGCTCCCTCCTCGTCCAGACCGACTGGCGTCTCGCCCCGACTTGGGTAGGGCGGCACGACACCCTTTACCCGGATCAGGATGATATGCAGCATGATGAGGAGGCCCAAGATAAGGGGCAGCACCACGACATGAAGGCCGTACATCTGACCGGCGTTCAGCACATTGAACCACGCAAGCCCGAGCGCGTTCAGTCCGTCCTTGGCCTGGACCGCGTTCCACTGCGAGTAGAAGTCACCCCGCATCAGGTAGCCGGTAAAGGCCGTCGGAACGGCGATGAGCAGCGACAACGTCCCCAGCAGCCACGTGCGCTCTCGCCCGCCCCGCCAGGCCCCCGAGAAGAAGACCCGCAGCAAATGCAGGATCATGAAGAAGAAAAAGGCCTGCACCGACCAGAAGTGGATACCGCGAAAGAAAAAGCCAATGGCCGACACGGTCCACCACTGCGGCCCGTTGGCCGCCATGACCACGCCGGACACGACCAGCACCACGAAGCTGGAAGCGGTGAGCGACCCCAGGGTGTAGAGGACGCCGAACGCATATTCAGGCAGGTCGCGCGGGAGCCACACATCCACCGAGAACAGTTGACCCATCTTACCGCGAAGGTAGTCCGTCCAATTCACGCGGCGATGCTACCTCCCTTACGAACCACGTTTCAATGGCGATGAACCGGCCAGGCCAGGAACACCACAAAACTGACCACGATCGCCACTCCCGCTATTATGTCGCCAATTGCCACTGACATCCACCCCTCTCGGTCGATTCGCCCGTCGATCGGGCACACCTCAACACTAAGAGCCTCGTCTCGACGGTAAAAGGGTCATTCGGCCGGACGTCGCGGCCCGTCGGTCCCATATCACGCCGGACGACGTCTAATCGTTAGACCGCATGCGCCCACGCTCACCCTGTACGGCCAGAAGCGTGGACGGGCGTGACGCAATAGCAAGAGGGCCGGCGCTGCCGGCCCTCTTGCGTCTTCGGGACCTCGTGGTCAGTCCTTCGGCAACAGCGGCAGCTGTGCTTCCTGCAGGACGCGCGAAAACTCCGCCACCTGCTCCGCCTGCGCGCTCGCGAGCGCCGACAGCGCCGCTTGCAGTTCTTTCGAGAGGTTCTCGAACGCCGCTCGGGTCTGCGCCGTCGGCGGCCCGTCACCCGATTCGATGACACCAATCAGATATTGGAGCTGCGCATTCAGGCGCGGCGGGAATTGGAGATCGTCGTCCGGTCCCGTGCCGCGCGTCTGGATGAGGAGCCCCTCCACGCGCTCAAGCGACTCCTTGGCCGCCTGAAAGGCCTCCTGGAGGCGACGTTCAGCCGGATGGCCGTTAGCCCGCTTGACCCACATCTCCATATCACGCCGGAGCGCCCGGATGTAATTTACACGCCCCTGCGCTTGACTGACGGCGTCCCGAATTTGGATGGCCAGCGAAAATGCGGCCCGGGCACCTTCTGGTGCCGACTCCTCGCCTGTGCGGGCACGGGGGTCAGGCAGGATGGTGACGTGCACCGAGTCGGTGCTTCCCCCCGCCGTGAGATCCACACGATAGCGGCCCGGCGGTACCATCGGCGCCGTCACCTCCCAGGGGTTCGACTCCGACCCCTCCACGCGCACGGCCGGATCCACCCGCAGATCCCAGATGAGTCGGTGGGCGCCGGCCGTGACGGCCGGCTTCGGCTCGTCCTCCACGGCCGTGCCGCTACTGTACTCGCGGATGAGCGCGCCACCGTTCTCGTCCGCGAATATCCGAATCGTGACCGTGTCTGTCTGGTCTGCCGGCAGCAGATAATGCAGAACCACCCCGCGAGGTGGGTTGGCGCCCGCGTCCAGAATCTCGGGCGGCTCGCCATGCTCACCCGGCTTTTTCAGGTAATAACTGGTCCCGGTTGGAAACTCCATGGCCGCTCGGTGACGCTCGAAGGTCGTGCCCTTGGGCACGAACAGCCCGGCCCCTCCCATCATGCGCACGGTATCCTGCGGCTGAAAGAGCCTAAGCTGCTTCGTGTCATCGTCGGCGGCAAGAGCGCGCAGCACGGCGAGATCGTCCAGAATCCAGAAACCGCGGCCGTGACTAGCGGCCACGAGGTCTCCCTGCGCCACGACCAGATCGTGCACCGGCACCACTGGCAGGTTAATGCGCAGAGATTCGAACTGTCTGCCGCCATCAAACGACACATACACCCCGCGTTCCCCGGCCGCATAGAGGAGCCCCTCCACTTCGGGGTCCTCGCGCACCGCCCGCATGTACTCGTCAGGCGGCAGCCCTTCCACGATCCGCGTCCAGTGCCGGCCCCGGTCGGTGGTCTTCAGCAGATAGGGCGCGAAGTCGTCCTGTTTGTACCGATTCGCCGCCACGTAAGCGGTATCGGCATCATGCCGTGACGGCTCGATGAGGCTCACAAGGGCCCACTCCCCCAGAAGATCGCCCGGCGGTGTGACATTCTCCCAGCTCTGACCCCCGTTTTCGGATATGTGAATAAGCCCGTCGTCCGACCCCGCCCATAACACGCCCGGCGCCAGCGGCGACTCGGCAAAGGCGAAGATGGTGCCGTACACCTCGACGCCGGTGTGGTCGAGGGTGATAGGCCCCCCGGAGGGCTTGAGGGTTTGCGGATCATGGCGGGTCAAGTCTGGACTTATGATCTCATAGCTCTGACCTTGGTCACGGCTTCGAAAGACATGGTTTCCCGTGACGTACAAAACGTCCGGATCATGCGGGGACAGCACGATCGGAGTCGTCCACTGGAACCGGAAGCGATATTCCTCGGCCGCCATGCCGGCCGTTCGCTCCGGCCACGGAGACACATCTTTCTGCTGCCCCGAGCGATGGTCATAGCGGGTGATGCGCCCGCCCTCCCCACCACCCGAGCTTCCCGCGTAAACGATGTTGGCATCGCGCGGATCGACGGCGATATAGCCGCTCTCCGCACCCCCGACGTCGTAGTAGTCGCGCGGCCCGATGGCCACGCGATGGGTTCGGCTCGGAAGGGACAGGGTGGTGTTATCCTGCTGGGCGCCGTAAACCCGGTAAGGGAAGGCAGTGTCCGTGGCCACGTGATAAAACTCGCCGGTGGGCTGATTGTAGATGGTCGACCAGCTCTCGCCCCCGTCGAGGGATACGGACGCGCCGCCGTCAGCGCCGTGAATCATGCGGGCCGGATTCTTCGGATCGATCCAGAGGTCGTGATGGTCGCCGTGGGGCGTCGCCACCGGTCGGAACGTGTGCCCGCCATCGATGGACTTGAAGAAGGTGGAGTTCAAGACAAACACGGTCTCAGCGTCCACCGGGTCGGCAAAGATGTGCGAGTAGTACCAGGGACGGGTCCGCAGTCCCTGCGCCTCAGACAGCCGGACCCAGTGATCCCCACCGTCGTCGGAACGGAACACGGCCCCGTCCCGGGCTTCGATGACGGCGTAGAGGCGCTGGGGCCGTGCCGGGGACACCGTGATGCCGATCCGTCCCACGATACCTTCGGGCAGTCCTGGATTGTGGGTGATCTCAGTCCAGGTGTCGCCTTCGTCAAGCGACCGCCAGAGCCCTGACTCGGGACCGCCGCTCGACAGCGACCAAGGCCCGCGGCGGGCCTGCCAGAGCGCGGCATACCAGATCCGGGGATTGCTCGGGTCCATTGCCAGGTCGATGGCGCCCGTGTCGTCGCTTCGCGACAGCACCAGATCCCAGTTCCGGCCCCCATCGCGCGTCCGGTAGACGCCCCGCTCCGGATTAGGCCCAAACGCGTGCCCCAGTGCCGCCACCATCACGCGATCGGGGTCGTGCGGATGCACCCGGACGCGGGCGATGTGCTGCGTCTCTGAGAGCCCCGCGTGGCGCCACGTACGGCCCCCATCGCTGGACTTGTACATGCCGTCGCCATAGGATACATTGCCGCGGATGCAGCTTTCGCCCATGCCGGCGTAGATGACGCTTGGATCACCAGGAGCAAACGCCAGGGCGCCGACCGATGCCGTTTGGAAAAATCCGTCCGAAATATTTTCCCAGGTGACGCCGGCGTTCAGAGTCCGCCACACGCCCCCGCCCGTCGAACCCATGAGGAAGTGAGTGAGTTCCGTGGGGTGACCGGTCACGGCCACCACCCGTCCGCCCCGATGGGGGCCGATATTGCGCCACCTAAGCGAGCTCAGTACACGACCCATCTGCTTGTCCCTCCGGTATGTCAGCGATGTCGGATTAGGAAGTCTACCTTCCGTTCATCCCTGCACGAATCCTGCACGGCGTCCTATGGACGGCCGACGATCGATCATCTCCCGTCCGACGCTCGGTCCTGTCGGCGGTAAGGCGGTCAGGCAGGGCGCCCGGCGCCCGACGCCGAATGTACGCTCGGACACACCCCAACAGGCAGGAGGCTCTCATGGCTCAGCCCACCCACTCCGCCCTCCCGGTCAGTCGGAGCCCGGGCTCGGTCTCCCTCTGCGCCGCGCCGGACCGGAGCTCCAGCCTGTGAACGTTCCGCCCGCAGAGGAGGACACCAGCGCCCTGGCGGCCGGCATCAGGGACCGCGCACGCGAGATGGGTCTCAGTCGAGCCCGACCCGTCTTGGCAAGCGCCAATTTTAACGCCATCTTCCGGCTCTGTCCCTATCCTGTGGTCGCCCGGATCTCGCGCGTGCCCGCGCCTGTCCGAGAGGCGCTGGCCGACGCACGGCGCGAGCTTGCGGTCGCGGGGCACCTTCGCCAACAGGGCATCCCGATCGCCGGACCCGCCGCGATCGTGAGTGCCGGACCGCACCTGGTCGACGGACGGGTGGTGACCTTCTGGGAGTACGTGCCGCCCACCATGCGGCCGCCACTGCCGCCCGCCGAAATGGTGCGGCGGGCGCTGGCCGTGCAAGAGGCGATGCGTAGCTACAAACGCCGGCTCCCGCATCTTGGGGCGTGGCGCTTCTCCCGGCAGGCGGTCACCTTCCTGCGTACGCTCCGGGGCCATCCGGCAACGGACCGTCTGCTGGAGACCTGGGATGCTATGGATCGGGAACTAGAAACCGGGGATCCCGCTTCCCTCCGCGCAGCCCACGGGGACCTGCACGCGGGAAACCTTCTGCCGGGTCCCGAAGACTGGTACTGGACCGACTTTGAGGACGCATCCCGAATGCCGGCATTCTGGGACCTGGCCTCCCTGGTCACAAATCCCCTGCTCCTCGACGGACACCGTAGCCCGTTGTGGCGCGCCGCCCGGACCCTGCCCGCCGTGGAGCGGGATCTCCCCGGATTTCTCTTGGCCGTGCGGGCGCGCGCCATTCTCAGCACCCTCGCCAACACCTGGTGGGCCGCCCGCCGGGCCGGCGAGGGCGCCTTCGCCGAACGCCAGCTGCAAGCGCTCGAGCCGGCTTTGGTCTGGCTTGTGAGCGGAGCCCGCGCTTAGAAAGCAGCGACCTGCCCGTCAGCCCGCGGTTCGGTCGCGCCCACGAGCACGCCCTGCGCGTCGCGAAAGATGATCGCGCCCCGTCCGAAGCTCCCCGACCCCATCGCCCAGCGGACATCATGGCCCCGCAAGCGCAGGGCCTCCGCCAGATGCGCGCCGGTCCCGTACTCGAGCTCCACCCGCCGACCGTCCAGCCACTGCCAGCGCGGCGCGTCGAGAGCCGCCTGGGGGTTCAGATCGAAGTCAAGCAGGTTCGAAATGACCTGCAGGTGCGCCTGCGGCTGCATGAAGCCTCCCATGATGCCAAAGGGGCCGACCGGCTCGCCCTCCTTCAACAAGAACCCCGGAATAATGGTGTGGTAGGGGCGCTTGCCCGGAGCGAGGCAGTTCGGGTGATCGGGGTTAAGGCTGAAGAGGGCACCGCGATTCTGCAGGGCGATGCCGGTGTCGGGGACCACGACCCCCGATCCGAAACCGGCATAGTTGCTCTGGATGTATGACACGAGGTTCCCGTCCCCATCGCCCGTACATAGGTAAACAGTGCCCCCGCCGGGCGGGCGGCCCGGCGCCGGATCGAGGGCCCTCGGACCGATCTGCCGGCGACGGGCGGCGGCGTAGGCGTCGCTCAGGAGTTCCGTCACGGGCACGGCCGCCATCTTTGGATCGGCGATGTAGCGGAGCCCGTCGGAAAAGGCGAGCTTCAGCGCCTCCATCTGCCGATGATACGTCTCCACGTGGTCACGGGCGTCAAAGTGAAAGCCGTCGGCAATCTGCAGGGCCATGAGCGCGATAAGACCTTGACCGTTCGGCGGCAGTTCGGCCACCTCGTAGCCGCGATAGCCGACCCGCAAAGGATCGATCCATTCGGGCTCAAAGCGCTTAAGATCGTCGGCCCGCAGATAGCCCCCCTCCTCGCGGAAGAATCGGTCGATCCGCTGCGCAATGTCTCCCTCGTAGAAGCTCCGCGCCCGACTCTGCGCGATCTCAGAGAGCGTGCGGGCGTGACCGGGCGAACGCCACATGTCGCCCGGCCCGGGCGGCTCGCCACCGGGCGCGAAGGTGTCAAACCAGCCCCGAAATTCGGAACCCTGTAACGCCTCGCGATAGGTTCTAAAGGCGGCCTGCCAAGAACGGCCAACATGCGGGGAGACGGGAAAACCCTCGGCCGCATATTCGATAGCAGGTTTGAGGACAGCTGCCAGCGACAGCCGCCCGAAACGCTCCACGAGCGCCGCCCAGGCAGCCGGCGCCCCAGGAACCGTGATCGGAAGAAGACCCCGCGCAGGCATGGCCGTATGGCCGCGCTCCGCCATGACGGCCGGGGTGAGGCCCATCGGCGCAGGCCCGCTGGCATTGAGCCCGTGGAGCTGTCCTTTCGTCCAGACGATGGCAAAAGCATCGCTTCCGATGCCGTTCGACGTCGGCTCCAGCACCGTGAGCGCGGCCGCCGTGGCGATGGCCGCGTCGACCGCATTACCGCCTTCGCGCAGCATCCGAAGACCCGCCTCCGCCGCTAGCGGCTGGGCAGTTGC
The DNA here is from genome assembly GCA_021818685.1 of Bacillota bacterium. Taxonomy (GTDB): domain Bacteria; phylum Bacillota; class Sulfobacillia; order Sulfobacillales; family JAIMBI01; genus JAKATP01. Next base: position 12,545 of record JAKATP010000065.1, read on the forward strand.
GACCATGCCGCGGCGGGCATACACCGGAACTCGTTGGGATGGGTAGGGAAGATAGAGAGGATCAGCCATGTTTCCCTCCTAAAACGTCTTGGCTAAGTTCTTCCAAGCTCGGAGCGCCGCGCGAGTCGCCGGCGCCACGCTTTAGAAGTCCTCTTCTCCCCCGTCCCCATTATCCCTTCCGTCGGTGCCATGGCCAGAACGCCACCCGCCGGGGCCAGTTCGCTGCATGTAGTTCCAGGGGCCTAAAGCCCCACCACCGCCGCGTGCGCGGTCGGTCGCCCTGCCCGGACGAGAACCGCTGCAAGCCGGACCCACGCGCCGTGGAATCCGACTGGCGGGGGAGGAACAGGGCGGACGGGCCGGCAGGCGGGTCCTCCGAATCCGGAACGGGCCCGTACCGTACCTCCGTCTCCCCGCCATGTCCGTGAATGCGCAGGATCTGATCGATCGAGTGAAAGAGGGTCACTGTGGGCCAGCGCGAGCACCATTCCAAGACGGCCTTCCCGGACGGCAGCACCACCCCCACCGCGACGACGCCGGTCCCGCTCACCCCGCTCACGTCACGCCTGCGGTACAGATAGAATGGAACCGGCGTGGATGCACGCTTGGGTCGTCGCACGGCCATTCCCCCCTGCCTCAGTGTATGGGGGAGAGCGCGCGTGAACCGGTCAGACGCGCCCCGCCACTTGCACTTCCTCAAACCGTGCCCGTGCCGGCCCGAAGTACCCGGGCTCTGCGGCCGTCTCCTTTGACGCGCGGCAGTTCGCCAGGTATTCCATCACGTTGCCCGAGACGCTCCCCTGCGCCACGGGCGTCCGCCGCCCTTTTTCGTGCAGATACCCGCACTTGATTTCCGCTGCCAGGTCGCCCGTGGCCGGATTGGGCATGTTGGCGGAAAACGCCACCACTTCCAGTACCGGTCCGTCACGAAGCAGATCTTCTGCTGGAGTGATCCCGGGCGCCCACACCAGCGATCCTGCGGGTCCCGTCGGCGGTACGTCGAGATAGGACCCATACTGGGGATCGGCCAGAAGGCCCACCACCACGCCCTCCTCGATGAGGGAAACGCGCTGCGCTGGCACCGTGGAGGAATCGGTAGGCGCGGAGTCCACGGCATAGGGGCGAAGTGCGTCGGCCGTCAGGGAGAAACCATCCTGGCGGGATGCCAGCAGGCGGTCACCGATCTTGTGGGCGAAGAACTTCTGGTACAGGGCCTCCGCACTCACACGCGCCCGCACCACTTGCATCAGAACCGAGAGCTCGGCCGCCGGAAGGATGACGGCCATCCGACCCGTGGGGGGTAGCACCGCCCGCTCCCGATCCCGCAGCACTCGCACGGCCGCCTCCAGGACATCCTCCGGCATCAGATCCAAGAGCCGCCGCGCACGGCGCAGGAGCCGATGTTCGAACCGGTCGCCGGGCCCGCCGGCGAGCACCAGATCCATTTCGTACTGCGTCCCCTGCCAGCGGGTTGCGCGCCCGTTCGACCCCCGAACCTCCTCGTTTTCCTGGCGGCAGAAGATCTCCAGGTGGGAGACGGCGGCGCCCATGGTTCTCACACGCGCCTGAAGCTCGGCGCCAAATGCCGCGAGAGCATCCCGTTCGACAAGGTCCTCGCCGAGCTCGAGGACCGGATAGGCCGCAGCTCCAGTCGGCAGGCGATAGCCCGGGTTCAGAACCAGCCGG
>JAKATP010000066.1 GCA_021818685.1 Bacillota bacterium
GACTGCGCTCGCCGTGCCCGATTCGGTGTACGTTCGCAACATCGATCTCTCGCTCGAACTGCAGGCCCTGGCTTACTTTGTCCAGGCCGAGGCCGTCACCCACCCGTAAGGGCGGCCCGGAAATCCTTGAGACATGATGCACAGTCTGATCACGTTATGCAACTTTATGTCCGTACAACAGTGAGCCACTCCAGGCGTGCGCGAGTCGTTGGCGGAGGACCGACCTTTTGACGGACGACGGAAGGCGGGCGCAACCCACCCTGTGGTGGCGTGGGGCACATGGCCGCGGGCCGTTCGTTGGTGTGCGGGCCCTAACTTAGCAAGCTCGGGCGCAAAGCCGCTACCTTTAGGCAGTCCTTGGCCACGGGCCGCGGTTCAGTGACTGAGGCTTAAATGGTCTCCCGGGGCCACGAGAGGATCCGAAAACCTGACCCAGCATAGGCCCCGTCAGCTTCCACCGATGCGGCGGCCTCGTCCGCCACCAGCTGGGAGAATGATCCGGCATAGACCGGAGGCGGCGCCCAGAAGTCCTTTAAGGGCCGAGCCGCCACCGTGATGAGGATGACCTTCGTCGTCACGCCGTGGGTGACGAACAGGAGCCGTGCCCCCGAGGACGTGGTGCTCACCGCCCGTCGCAGCAGGGAAAATGCGCGCCGCCGCACTTGGTGCAGGGACTCTCCGCCCGGGGCGCCCAGAAACTCGTCCGGACGCTCCCGGTAGCGTGCCCAGATGTCGGGTGTGAGAGCCTTGACCTCCGCTTCCGTCCGTCCCTCCCAAAGCCCGTGGCCAATCTCCCGGATCTCGTCCGTGATCGTGACGGGAGGCTTTTGTGGCAGGCGTTCGCACATGAGCTCCCAGGTGCGCTGGCAGCGCCCGGATGGACTCACGTAGGCGTGGGCAAAGGCGATGTCGGACAGCGCACTCCCGACAGCCCGCGCCTGCTCTTCGCCCCTCACGGTGAGAGGGGAGTCCTGGTGGCCCTGTACGCGGCCTTCGACGTTCCATACCGTCTCGCCATGCCGCACCAGATAAAGATAGACGGCCAGACCACATGCCTCCCGGGACAGTTTATCAATTGAGCAGGAAAGGCGTCCCGAGCCCCGGTTCCGGGCACGCTACTCTGCCTCGTCACGGCGGTTTAAGCCGCCATCACGAGCATGAAAAAGGAGCGATGACCGATACGGGCAAGACCGTCACCGGGCCCGGCACCAATCGCGCTAGCCAGAGGTGGAAGAGCCCATGCATCCCGTCCCGAAGCGTACCGACCGCGGATATTGCTCCGAGCTATGTCGTTCTGGCGTGTCCTCTATGACAGGCCAGGGGCTTCATCCAAGCGGCGGCGGAATGGTCACGAGCTAAGTGCCCGATGCCGGTCCGCTTAACGCGACCGGGCCTGCGCGGGTGCGCGTCCGCTGACGATGCCGGCGAGCAGCTTCAGCTGCGCGGAACGGGGTACGCGGATCCGCTCGCCGAAGAGATCGAACCCCGAGGCACGTATGCGACGAAGCGTCTCTTCGTATACGGAAGACAGCGCCATAAGACAGCGGCGAGCGTCGGCATTTACGAGGCCCAAGAGGGGCTGGGCGGAGGCAAAGAAAGTCTCTGCCCGATCGGCTTGGCGAACACAGACGGCCACGAAGGCATCCGTATGCCTCCGCTCCTGCAGGTCAGCGACGGAGTAACCGGCCTCCGCCATCTCGTCGAGCGGGAGGTAGACACGACCCCGTCCCAGATCTTCGTTCAGGTCCCGCAGGATATTCGTGAGCTGCAGGGCGAGCGCCAGATCCTGGGCGCGGGCAAGCGCGAGCGGATCTTCGAATCCGAACACCCGCACCGAAAGCTCGCCGACCGTGCCCGCCACCGAGCGGCAGTACTCGGCGAGTTCCGAAAAGTTCTGGTAACTTCGGCCCAGCAGATCCATCTCCATACCCTGGAGGAGGGTCCGGAACGGTTCCTCCGGGAGCCGGTAGCGGCGCATGGCATCGCCGAGAGCCACGGCCACCGGGTGGGGGGAGGTCTCGTACAAAGGAGAGACTGCGTCCGTGACCAGGGCCCGGGCATCATCAAGCCGTGTGCGGGCTTCGTCTCCGACAAAGTCGTCTACGGCGTCGTCAGCCGCACGACTCCAGGCGTAGACCGCGTAGAGGGCCTGGCGCTTGGGCGTCGGCAGAAGCCGGAGTCCATAGTAAAAGCTTCCGGCCTCGGCGCGGGTGATGGCGGCGCAGGCGCGCCGGGCTTGCTCGAGAGTCACGCGGCCCCTCCCACTAGCACACGCAGGAGGAGACGAATCTTCCGGGACGTCGAAAGTGCCGGTCGATCGAGACGGCCGCGGGCAAGATGCGCCTCCAGACCAGAGAGCACCGCCATACCGCCTCCGCGGTATAGCGCTAACTGGCGGGCGAGGGCACGGCTTACGCGGCGCTCAAGCGGTCGTCCGGCCTCGAAGAGGCCCCAGGCGCGATCATAGGAATATCGAAGCAGGGCAGCCAACGGCCGCGTCATGCTCTCCGCCACGAGATCTTCGCGGCGCACACCGAACCGCTCCATCTCATCAAGGGGGAGGTAGAGACGGCCGCGATGGGCATCGACCCGGAGATCCTGATAGAAGTTCACCAGCTGAAGGGCGGTAGTGGTGTGATCGGACAACGTGTCAAGCTCCGGATCGTCATAGCCAAAGATCCGGAGCACGAGCCGTCCGACCGTCTGGGCAGATCCCTGACAGTACGACGCCAATTCCGCGAAGGTTTGAAACGGTGTCGGGTCCTGATCCCGGCGGTTGGCGTCAATCAGGGCCAAAAACGGCTCTAGGGGCAGCCGGCAGCGATCTATGGTGTCCCCGAGGGCGATGAAGAGCGGGCTTGTCCGCCGTCCCTGTGCGCAGTCGCGCACGGCCCGTTCCGCCTCATCCAAAAGACGCCGGCGATCGCCGGATGCTTCGTCGCCGATATCATCGACCGTGCGGGCATACGCATAGAGCGCCCACATATAGCGGCGAAGCCGACGGGGTGTGAAGACCGAGGCGACCATGAAGTTTTCGTAGTGGCTCTGGACGAGCGTCCGGCAGGCACGGTACGCGTCCGTTACCAGGGGTGACTCGACCGCCCCAGCTTGTGCGGGCCCGGTCTCGATCACGATGCCCTTCCCGACCCGGAGCCTGGCGGACGGTCTGCCACCGCAGAGATACTCCCTTAATCCCGAACGTATAGGGTTACTATTCTAGCGCAAAACCTCCCGGACCCGGCATGTTACCCGGGCCGCCCGGGATGGAGGAGCAGCCGCCTCTGGCTACCGGCAGGACTCCGGAGGCCCGTCATCTCACCACGCCTGGGGACCCCGTGGCAATGCTGGCGGCCGCAGGAGGTCGGGGCCGCGTAGGGCGTCGCTCCAGCCATTAATGCAGAACGGTTTCCTCCTGCTGACGCGATGCTTTTGAAGGGTGCGCCGGCGTGAAGTCAGGACCCTGAGGCCCGAGCGGGGCGACGCCGGTGACGGCGGCCGTCCAGGGATCGAGGGCGAAGAGGTCCTGGCGACTCACCTGGTCCAGGCGGGTGTATCCGAGGGCCTGGAGTCCATACTTAAGCTCCTCATTGCACGACTTCAGGTAGTTCGCGAGGCTTTGTGCCGCCTGCACGGTGTCCAGCGCATGCTTGCTCGCGCCGGACTCATAGAAAAGTGCCTCCGGCGGTGCCCAGGGCAGAACGCGTGACGCCTGCGAGCTGGCCATGGCCATGAGGGCGGCAAAACCGACATAGACGGCGTCTGCACCGAGCGCGATGGCCTTCAAGAACTGTCCGGGCGTCCTGAGTCCCCCGGCCGCGATGAGAGAGACGTCGTGGCGCACACCGTGATCGCGCAGGATCTGGTCCGCCCAGGGGACAGCCGCGATCAGCGGCAGCCCGAAGTCGTCCTGCAGGATGGGAGGGCCACCGTGGGTTCCGCCCTCACCGCCATCGAGCACCAGAAAGTCGGGATGCCCTTCGAGAAGCGCCTCCAGGTCTTCCCGTAGGCGAGTCCCGACCGCGATCTTGATGCCCACGGGCACCGGATAGCGCCTTTTCAGTCGGCTGATGAGCTGCACCAGCTCCTCTGGGGTGTCCACGCCTCGCAGACGCGCCGCAATCACGGCATCCTCGCCCTCCTCCAGGCCGAAGGTGCTCCGCATCTCCGGAGAGATCCGGCGGTGGCTCGTCCGCATCTCCGCGGCTGCCTGGGCGCCCTGTCCGATCTGAATCTCGATCGCGTCGGCCTTTTCGAGCCATTCGGGGTGGTTCTGCGCCGATAGCGGCCAGGTTCCTCGATGGTATTGCACGATAAGGCGGCGGGCCGCGTCACGTTCGGCCGGCAGGTAGCTCTCCCCCGTGTTGGTGGCGGTCCCCGCCTCCGTGGCCCCGCGCGCCAGGGCCACTTTTGTCTCCGCGGAGAGTGCCCCGCCGTAGGACATGCCCGTAATAAGAATGGGCATGGCGCATTTAAGCGGTTTGTCCGCCGCCGGGCCCAGCGTCACGGTGGTATCGAGCCGTTGGCGGGAGGCCGTGGGAAACCGCGCCACCTGCGCCGGACTGAACATGAGATGCTCCCAATGGGAGAGCTGTAGGGGCGTGCCCATGGGACGGGAAATGGCGGAGGCCTTGGTCGCCCGGATCATATTCTCGATGCCGGTCTGCGCCCCGCTCCGGCGAACCAGCGAGAGGACACTCCCCAGGTTCTGCGTGTAGCGGGTATCGACGAGCGCTGCCAGCAGACGGTCAAACGTTAGATTGACCAGCCACTTATCGATGATCGGCATCGCCGCCAGCATCCCAAGCGTGAAGAGGCCCAAGGCCGCGACCGCCCCTATGAACACGGTCCAGACCAGCGCCACGCGTATGCGGCCCCCTTTCTCGAGCTAGGGTGCCTCGCGGCGTCGGTTCTATGAGTCAGCGGGAGCGACGGTTCCGGTACCAGCGCCAGACCAGCTGAAGGCCCGCCCAGCCGAAGGCAAAGTAGGCGGACTCGGTCCAGCCGAGAGTGAGAAGCCAGATTCCGAGGACGGAAAAGCCGGTGACGTAGAGAGCCGCAATCAAGCCTCCCACCTGGCGGCCCAAACGATTCAGTGCTTCCGTTCCCGCACTCCAGCGGATGGCTGTCTCCAGCTCTCCGTCCTCGGCCTGGCGGAGCACGCGCAGCGCGACCGGCGGCAACGCTACGACCGACCCGGCCCAGTCCTGGACCCGGTGGGCGAGATAGCCGATCCGCCCGCCCGCATCCTCGGTGACGAACCGCTCGGCGTACGGACGGAACAGATTAATGAGGTTGACAGACGGATCCAGCATCTCGGCCAGCCCCATCAGCATGCTGATGGCACGGCCCAGAAAGGCGAAGGAGGCGGGGAACTGGATGGGCTCATCGCGTACCAGCTGCTCCAGGTCGTGGAACAGGCTATCGAGATCGAGTTGGGTGACGTCGGTGAGGGTCTCCGCGTAGTAGCGCTCAAGCAGATAGCCCGCCCGCGCACGGAGCCGACGGATGTCTGCATCCGGTCGCACCACCCCGAGCGCCAGGAGGCTATCCACGATGAGGGAGGCGCGCCGCTCCGACACGCCGACAAACAGGCGGCGGATCTGGCGGCGGGCTACCTGGGGGATGCGGCCGGTCATGCCGTGGTCCAGCAGCACGATCCGACCGTCTCCGTCGACCAGAATGTTGCCCGGGTGGGGGTCGGCGTGAAAGAAGCCGGTGTCCATGACCATGTGCAGATAAAGGTGGATGATGCGCTCGGCCAGCACTGTCCGCGAGTGTCCGGCGCGGGTCAGCGCGTCGACGTCGGAAATTTTGATGCCAGGGTGATACGCCATCGACAAGACCCGTCGCGTGCTCAGATCCGCGTATACTTCGGGAACCACGAGCCACCCGAAACCAGCCCCCTCTTCGGCAATCAGGCGGGCATGCTCGGCTTCGAGATTGTAGTCCAGCTCTTCATGCACGGTGCGGTGGAACTCCTGGAACAGCGCCATCAGGTCAAAGGTACGCCCGAAGCGGGTGAGATGGGTGGTGAGTGCCACCACCAGCCGGAGGGCGCGCAGGTCAATGGTGACGATGCGGTCGATGTCTGGACGCTGGATTTTCACCGCCAGCGTTTGGCCCGTCCAGGTGTCGGCGCGGTACACTTGGCCTAACGAGGCGGAGGCGATGGGATCCGGATCAAACGTGGCAAACAACTGCGAAACGTCCCCGAGCTCATGCTCGAGGATCTTTTGGATGTCGGGCCACGGTGCCGGCTGCACGCTGTCCTGCAGCGCGCCAAGTTCCTGGATGTACGGCTGCGGGAGGAGGTCGACCCGGCTTGAGAGAAATTGGCCGACCTTCACCAGGAGGCCGCCCATGACCTCGGCCGTCTGGCGGAAGCGGCGGGCCTGGCGCCGGAACAGGGCCTCCATTTTGTCGCGCTCGGCATCCGCTCCGTACACGCGGATGCGGAGCGAGAGGATCCAGAGTTCAAGCAGGATGCTGAAGAAGAGGCCCAAGACCATGCTCACACGCGTCATCGCCCGCAGAGGCGGGCGGACTCCCGGGTTTCCGGGGTGGGATATACTGAGGAGGTCCTCGGAATCCCTGGAGTTCCGAACGGACATGGCCATGCCTCCGGCTCCCAGGTTATCATACAGGCTGTGGCCAGCCCGGGACCACGCCCCAGGGCTGCCGGAGGGTAGGACGTGCTGACATTCATTGAGTCGCTGAACTGGTCCGGATGGCTCCTGTCTCTGGTTGACATCGCCATCGTGGCTTACGGGTTCTATCGACTGTTTAAGCTTATCCGCGGCACTCGCGCCGTTCAGCTGATCAAAGGCATCATCATCGTACTGCTGGCCGTACCGGTCTCGCAGTGGCTACACCTCAAAGCGACCCATGCGATCCTGCAGGACATCCAGGCCATGCTCATTGTGGCCATCCCGATCGTGTTCCAGCCGGAACTCCGCCGCGCCCTGGAGCAGCTGGGTCAGGGCCGCTTTCTCGGCGAGACGCCTCTTTTGATGCCACACGAAGAGATTGACATGAGTCATGTCATCGACGAGATTGCCCGGGCGGCCGAACACCTGTCGCGGTCCCGCACCGGCGCGCTCATCGTCATCGAGCGGCAGACCGGACTTCGCGAGTATGCCGCCACCGGCGTGCCCCTGGAGGCGGTGGTAACGGCCGCCCTGTTGGAAAATATCTTCGTGCCCAACACACCCTTGCATGATGGCGCCGCCATTATCCGTGGCGAACGGGTGGTGGCGGCCGGGGCCTTTTTGCCGCTCACCGACAGCGCCACGCCTGGAAGCGAGCTTGGGAGCCGCCATCGTGCTGCCCTCGGGCTCTCCGAGCAGTCAGACGCCGCTATCGTCGTAGTGTCGGAGGAGACCGGCACGATTTCACTGGCGGTCGAGGGACATCTGAACCGCCGTCTGGACGACCGCTCGCTGCGCGAGCTTTTAGGCCAACTGCTCCGTGCGCGGACCCATAACCCGCTTTGGATCTGGCAGAGAGGGTTTGGGCGTTGATGGATTGGCTCTTCGAACACGATACAGCCCTCAAGATCCTGGCGGTGCTGGTGGCGGTGGCGGTGTGGGTGCAGGTGAATACCTCGACCCCGCAGCCGGTGGAGCACGGAGTGGCGGCGGTCGTGAGTTGGACTCCGCCTGTCTCCCCGGCGCTGCACGTCGTGACCCCTCGGCCGGCGGACGTTACGGTCGAGATTCGGGGAACGCCAAGCGCCGTCTCCAGTGTCGGCGTCGCGGCGTACGTGAACCTGAATAAGATTGCGCGCCCGGGAACCTATACGCTCCCCGTGAGTGCCACGGTTCCGGCCGGCACGTCGCTTGTGAGCGTGACGCCGTCGACCGTGACGGTCACCGTCGTCCAGTACGCCTCCAAGAGCTTTGCCGTGAAGCTCGAAACCTCGGGCACGCTGGCCAGTGGATACGGCGTCCAATCGATGAGCCTCCCGAACCCACACGCGCTCGTCAAGGGTCCGATTGCGGCCGTGAAGAAAGTGGCGGCGGTGGTCGCCCGCCTGCCGCTTTCCGGTCAGACGAGCTCCTTTTCCAGTCAGGCCGCTCTGGTGGCCGTGAACCGCGACGGGGTTCCGGTTAAAGGGGTGACGGTCTCCCCCTCGAGCCGCCTGGCCGATGTGACGGTATCACCGGAAAAAATCGTGCCGGTCACGGTGAAGTACACGGGGCAGCCGGCCGCCGGGTTCAGCGTCGGCACCATTTCTGTTTCGCCGCTCCATGTGACGCTGTTCGGTCCGGCCAGTGTCCTCGGCAGCATCGTCGCGGTCTACACGACCCCGGTCGATATCGCGGGCGCTACGGGACCTGTCACAGCGACACCGGTTCTGAAACTTCCTACAGGGGTGACGGCATCGGTGCCGTCAACGGTCACGGTGACGATCGCCGTGCAGTGACCGGAACCTCTTTGGGATCCGGGGATACTTAATGATGGGGGTCTTTATGCCGCTCTTTGGAACGGACGGAGTACGCGGGGTCGTCAACGACACGCTCACCGTCGCGCTGGCGACGCGCCTCGCACGAACGGTAGGATCCCGGCTCGGACCCGGTGCCCGGGTGGTAGTCGGACGCGATACCCGCGTGTCGGGCCCACTCCTCGAGGCGGCGTCGATGGCCGGTCTCCTCGAAGTGGGAGTGCAGGCGGTGAGCGTCGGCGTGGTGCCGACGCCGGCCGTGGCGTTTTTGGTGCCCGCGCTGGGGGCAGATGCTGGGCTCGTAATTTCCGCCAGCCACAATGCGCCCGAGTATAACGGACTCAAGTGGCTTGCGCGCGACGGACGGAAATTCAGTGAGGAAGAAGAGGCGGCCGTGGCGTCAGCGTACGACGAAGACCGGCCGGACCGGGTTCCCCCCGCTCAGATTGGATCCGTCAATCGCTGGCCGGAGGCGGTGGAGCAGTATCAGAGTTATCTGGTGAGCGTCTTCGCGGGTCAAATTCCGCCGCTCAACGTGGTGGTGGACCTCGGGCACGGCGCCGCTTCGCGCACCGTCGTGAGTGTGTTGGAGCGCCTGGGCTGCCGGGTGAGCGTGTTGTTTGGGGAGCCGCACGGCCACCTTATCAACGTGGGCTGCGGGGCCACGCATCCTGAGCAGGTGGCGGACGCCGTCCGCCGCGGCGGCTTCGATGTTGGGCTCACCTTTGACGGCGATGCCGATCGGGTGATGGCGGCCGACGCCGACGGTCACATCCTGAACGGGGATGCCATCCTCTTGGTGCTGGCGCGCGCGCTGGCGGCCCAAAATCGCCTGGCCGGCCGGCGCGTCATCGCGACGGTCATGTCCAACCTGGGATTGGAGCGGGCCCTTCATGCGGACGGCATCGCGCTGGAAAGGACACAGGTGGGCGATCGGTACGTCGCGGCACGTATGGTTGAGACCGGGTCGACTCTGGGCGGTGAGCAGTCCGGACACGTCATCCTGTCTGACTGGTCGGTGACGGGTGACGGTCTTTTAACGGCACTTGCGCTCCTGCGGGAGATGCACCGCACCGGAGAGCCGTTGGCGCACCTCACGACAGGGTTTGTCACTTACCCGCAGGTCTTGACGAATGTTAAACTGGGGCAGATTCCGGCTGAGTGGGATGAAAACCCGGCTGTAATCGAAGCCCTGAACCTGGCCCGGCAGGCGCTCGGCGAAGAGGGCCGGGTGGTGGTGCGGCCATCGGGCACGGAGCCCCTGTTGCGCATAATGTTGGAGGGGAGGGATGAGGGCCAGATTCACGAATGGGCGGACCGCCTGGCAGCGGTCGTTCAGGAGGCGTTGGGGTCGGCAACGGCGCCTTCCGAATCAGCCAGATAGCGCCGGAACCCCCGCGTGCGGGGGTTGACGAGGTGAGGGATCTCGAAGTATTCGGCGGGTGACCTCCGGCTTCTCGGCAGCCGTGAACGGCGGGACAAAGGGTCGGCAGTAATGCCGCCACAATACCGTCAGGCCGGGCCCGACAATCCATCACGAAAGGTGATCACGCACGTGTGCGGGATTGTGGGTTATACGGGCGCCGATCCGGCGCTCCCGTTTCTACTGGAAGGCTTGGAGCGACTTGAGTATCGCGGTTACGATTCGGCCGGGGTGGCGCTGGTGGAGCCGGATGGGGTTTATGTGGAGAAGGCGGCCGGCCGCCTGTCCTCGCTCGTGGCGATCGTGGATAAGTCACGGCCGGCCCATGTCGGAATCGGCCACACGCGATGGGCCACGCACGGTCCGCCCACGGATGACAACGCCCATCCCCACACCGACTGCACGGGGCGCATCGCGGCTATTCATAACGGGATCATCGAAAACTACCGCGAGCTCCGAGCCGAGTTGCAGGCGGCCGGCCACGTGTTTTCCAGCGAGACCGACACCGAGGTCATCCCGCACCTGCTGGAGGCCCGGGCGGGGTATTCCCTCGGCGATGCGGCGCTCTACGCGCGTCAACGTCTTGAAGGGGCCTATGCCTTCCTGGCCGTGTCGGCCGACGAGCCGGATGCCGTGGTGGCCGTGCGCCAGGCCAGTCCGCTGGTCCTGGGATTGGGCGAGACGGGCAACTATCTGGCTTCCGACATTACGGCGCTCTTGCCCTACACGCGCGACGTCATGATTCTCGACAACGGCGAGATGGCCGTCATCACGGGACGAGACGTCGAGATTCGTGACGGGGCGGGAACCGTTGTAGAGCGGGCAGTCTCTCACATCGAGTGGACGGCGGAAGAGGCATCCCGAGGCGGATACCCGCACTTCATGCTCAAGGAAATTATGGAGCAACCGGACGCGTGGTCAGACTGCCTGCGGGGCCGGATCGGCGCCGATGACAGTATCCTCCTGGAGGAGCTCGGTCTTTGTCCCGGGGACCTCGAGAGCGTCGACCGCATTCAATTGATTGCCGCCGGTACCGCCTATCACGCCTGCCTCATCGCGCAGCGCTGGATTGAGGAGTGGGCGCGGGTGCCGGTGCGGGTCGATGTGTCATCGGAGTTTCGCTACCAACGCCCCATCCTGTCTCCCGGCACGGTGGTGGTGGCCGTGAGTCAGTCTGGAGAGACGGCGGATACGCTGGCGGGGGTTTCGTTGGCCAAAGATGCGGGGTTCCCCGTGTGGGCGGTCACTAATGTCGTGGGCTCGACCCTGGCCCGCGAGGTCCATCGCGTGCTGTACACCCGGGCTGGACCCGAGGTGTCCGTTTGCTCCACCAAGGCCTACACCACCCAACTCCTGGTCCTGGCGCTCCTGGCTGACGCACTCGCAGGTGTCCATAGCACCGAACCCCGCGCATCGGTGATTCCGCACCTTCAGAGTCTGCCAGGGCTCGGAGCGGAGTGGCTTAGCGAGCGGCGGAGCCTCGGTCCCGCGATCACACGGGTGGCGTCGTCCCCGAGTGTCTTCTACATCGGCCGGGGGGTGGATTACGCCGTCGCGCTGGAAGGGCAGTTGAAACTGAAGGAGATCTCCTACATCCATGCCGAGGCCTACCCGGCGGGCGAGCTCAAGCACGGGACGCTGGCGCTTATCGAGCAGGGTGTTCCCGTCGTGGCCGTGATGTCATCGGGAGCCCTCTTACCGAAAGTCCGTTCCAACATCATGGAAGTACGGGCGCGCGGTGGCAGCGTGCTGGCCGTTATTCCGGAGTCTCTGGCAGGCGAGATGGATGATCTGGCCGAGACGACCATTCCCATTCCCACCACGGACGAGCGGGTGGCGCCGATCCTGGCGGCGCTCCCGCTGCAGCTCCTCGCGTATGACGTCGCGACCAGCCTGGGCCGTGATGTCGACAAGCCGCGTAATCTCGCCAAGAGTGTCACTGTCGAATAGGTAGGTCGAAGGCGGCATGATTGTTGATCACGGCAAAAAGAACATGCCACCGGTAAACAGAACCTATCACCGATAAAAAAGACCTGTCCCCGAAGATCACGGTAATTCTGGATAACAAGGTTGTACCCTCAGTACCACAGCACCCTGCCTGCTCGCCGTGAGGGGTGAGTCGGGCAGGGTGTGACTGCTGTTCCCGAAAAAGAGATGGTACAAGGAAACAACGATGGTAGGAACTCTTCGTATCGCATAAGGACCTGGCCCTCCCTGGAGCCCGAGGCCCTCAGCACCAGGTTTTGTCACGTGAATACGTGAGGCTCGTCGAGAGTCTAGGCATGTGACCCTCAAGAAGCAGACACCCGCTGAACGAAGTCTGTGGCCAAACAGGCCCTCGTGTTCGTGGCCACCCGAGCTGCTCGTAATTGCTAAACGCCTGTTGGAAGCAACTTTAACTTCCTTGAGGCCACGCCCTAATGCAGGTTTATTCCTTGCCTGCGGCGGCCCTGCCACTTTTTAATAGCGTCCGTAAACGGCTGTAAATAGGAGCCGAAAGCAAAGGCCATTCCCCTGTCCCTCGATACAATCGGGTTGCTCAACACACCGATGTGAGGGGGACGCAGGCAATGGCTGAGTATCAGGTTATCATCGATGCCGCGTTTCTGCAGGCGTTGTTTCAAGGCGATGACGGGGTGAAAGTCCTCATGGAGAAGGGGCTGAACCAGGTGCTCCAGGCCCAGGCTACGGAGCAGCTGCAGGCCGACCCGTACGAGCGCACGGCGGACCGCCAAGGGTATCGGAACGGCACGCGGGCCCGGAAGTTGACGACCCGGGTGGGGGACGCTCACGCTCCGGATCCCCCAGCTCCGGGAGGGCTAATTCTCCACGGATCTCTTTGCCCGGTACCAGCGCAGTGAGCAAGCGCTGGTGCTGGCCCTGATGGAGAGGGTCATCAACGGCGTCTCGACCCGGAAGATCACGGCCATTCCTCGAAGAGCTCTGTGGCACGGAGTTCAGTAAGAGTACCGTGTCGGGACTGTGTAAGCGCCTCGACCCCATCGTCACGGCGTGGAACACGCGCCCCCTGCAGGGCGCGCGGTACCCGTTTCGGCTGGTGGATGCCCTCGTCCTGCGCATTCGGGAGGACGCCCCGGTCAAGAGTGGGAGCGGGCTCATCGCCATCGGGGTGAACGCGGCGGGCTACCGGGAGATTCACGGGTTGGGACTCGGGGACCGTGAGTCCGAGGCGACCTGAACGGTGTTCTTCCAGGGCTTAAGGGACCGCGGCCGCCACGGGGTGGACGGGGTCATCTCCGACGACCACCGCGGCTTGGTGAACGCCGTCCAGCGGCCGTGCCAGGGTGCGACGTGGCAGCGGTGCCAGACACACACCATGCGGAACATCCTGGACGCGACGCCCAAAGCCCACCGGGCCCGGCTCCATGCGGACGTCCGGGCGATCTTTGAGGCGCCGGACCCCGCCAAAGCCCGCACCCTGTTGGATGCCGTGCTGACGGAGTGGGCGGACCGGGCGCCCCAGGCCGCGAAGGTCCTCGAGGGGGCCTTTGAGGCGACCACCGCCATTCTCGTCTTGCCCGAGCGCTACCGGCAGCGCCTCCGCACGACGAACGCGCAGGAGCGGCTCAACGAAGAGATTCGCCGGCGGGAACGGGTCATCCGGATCTTCCCGAACCGGGACTCCGTGATCCGGCTGTTGGGGGCCCTGCTGCTCGAGATTCACGAGAAGTGGAAGACCGGGACGCGCTACCTCGACTCGGCGCCGGCACCTGACCGCGTTGGGGAACCTCCTGCAACAGTCGGTGCAGCTGGCCACGGCGGTGGGCTTGGTGCGCGTGAAAGACGTCGCGATCGATGGCACCAAGGTCAAGACGTCGGCCTCCAAACATCGGGCCCTGCGTGACGCCCACCTGCAGGCGCGAGAGACCGCGCTCCAGGCGGAGATCCAGGGGTACTTGGACCAGTTGGAGGCGCACGACCAGGCGGACGACGCGGTCCACGGCGCCGACCAGGATGGCTGGTCGGCCCCACCGGGACTCGCGGATGCGCAACACCGGCTCGCTCCCATCCGCGGCGAAAGCCCGGCTGGAGGCCCAAGCCCAGGAGCAGGCGGCCGCGGCCCACGCGGAGAAGGGGGCGAAGCCCGAGGCGGCGGGAAAACCAGCCCCGCCACCCCCCGCCGAGCCCGCGACCCCGACCCCCAAGGCCCAGACGAACTTCACCGACCCGGACTCGCGGATTATGCGGAACAGCGAGAAGGCCTTCATCCCGGGCTACAATGCCCACGTGGCGGTGGATGCCGACTCGCCGATCATCCTGGCGGCAACCGTGACGAACCAGGCGGCGGACAGTCCGCA
>JAKATP010000237.1 GCA_021818685.1 Bacillota bacterium
GACGGTGATCCGGGCCTGTCCGGCAAACCGGGCGGCGTCGAGATCGGGGGTGATTTGAAGCTCGTAACGCTCCGGACGTACGCTGCGGGGCAAACGATAAGCGGGGGATGCGGACACGGCAAACTTCCTCCCAGCATGGCGGATCGGGCGAGTTAGAGACGGCGAGCGGTGCGGTAGAACGAGGCCAGGATCTGAAGCTGCTCCAAAAGCGCCAGCATGAGCGCGGGCCCCGTAACGGCGGGGTCGGTTCGGTCCAGCATCAGGCCGATACAGAGGCTTTTATCCTTACGGAGGGCGTGCGCCTTCAGATCCGACCAGGCACGCGGTTTGATGTCCGCTACCGGCACGGGGCCCTCCCCATGATCGCCCGTGTACCAGATGAGCGGCGCCTTTTCGGCCCGCGCCTTTAACGTCGGCAGGCTCTGCGCCTTCAAAAACGGTGCCTTCAGATCCTGGGCCTCGGGTTTCAGCATGAAGTGCGTAAACACGCCCCGGGCGTCCACCCCCACCTCCAGGTGCGGGAGGGCCTTATACCCCCGGGCGGAGGGCCCGAACGCGACCCAGGTGTCGGTGGGCGGATTGACCCGCCGGCGCAGGTGCAGCGCGACGTGGGGAAATAAAGGCTCTCCGACGACATCAGAGAGTGTGGGGGCGAGGAGCGCACCTATCTCCCGGAGCCGTGGGGTCACCACCGCCCGTAGACGCGTCATGCGCCCGTCGAAGTCCGGGATCGAAAAGACGTCAAAGACCGCGTCCGGAAAGCCAACCAAGGCCACGTCCTGTACGGCGGCGGACAAGCCTGAGCCCTCCCTTAACCCCGTTAACCCCCGATACCCCCGATTGACCGCCGGGAGCCTCGCTGGCCTTCTAACTGTGTCCGGTGCCCGCATGCGGGGCACGTCCCCATGATACACCGGGATCGCTTAGCCTCCGACCACCTGTGTCACCCGGTTCTGGTCGTCGACGTAGACGATGCGCGGCGAAAAGCCGGCTGCTTCGTCCTCCGCCAAGAGGCCGTAAGCCAGGATGATGACCGGATCGCCGAGCTCGAAGTGGCGGGCGGCGGTGCCGTTCATGCAGACGGTCCCGGCGTTCTCAGGGTCGACCAGCACGTACGTTACCCAGTGGGCCCCCGTGTTGACGTTCGTGATGTGCACGTATTCGTGCTCCATGAGACCTGCGGCCTCCACCAGCGCGGACCCCAAGGTGAGGCTCCCTTGGTAGTGGAGGTTCGCCTCGGTCACGGTGGCAAGGTGAATCTTGGACTTCAGCAGTTGTCTCAGCAATATAGACCCTCCCGGCTCCCGAAGGAGGAAATTCCTTACATGGTATTCCACCTAAGGGGTCGGAGACCAGCCTCGAATGAATCCCCGGCGGGCGCCCAGACTAGCGCCAGGGAGGGTGCAGGACACGGTGCAGGACCATGACCAGGGGGAGGACCCGATGCTACACGCTAAGAGCGGAGAATCCGAACAAGGCCGCGGCCAAAAGCCCACGAGGGGGCGGAGGATGCCGCCGCGGCCGCATCCGAAGCCGGAACCGGCGACGCCGGCCAGTTTAAATCACGCCGTCCGTCAGGAACTCTGGTACATCGACACCATGGTGGCGGCGCCCTTCCGGATGCTCCGGCGGATGGCGCGCGGTCCCGGGATGTCGGCCGGGAAGGCCAGAGACGCGGACCATCCCCTCGGCCCCCGCATGCCCGGCATGTCCGTCACGGCTCTGCGGGAGGGAATCGACGAGGTGTTGTGGGCCGCCGAGGGGATGAGCCGGCTGCCGGTGAAGCTCTTGCAGGCAGCCTTCGGCGAGCAGAGAAAGCCGCCCTCCGGCCCCGATCCGGGAGGCGGTGGCGGATCCCCGAGCCGGGACGCGTAACGCGGTCCCGATCGCCGCGACGGCCAGCGCGGCAGGAATCGTCCCCGAAGTCGCCAATGGATTCGGTCGGTGCCTGTGTGCGCCGGCCGAATTTCTCGCCGGGGAGGAAGAGGCGTCAGATCCGACGCCGCGCCCAATATGTTGGTGGCATGGCAGCTTTTTTGGGGGTTCTTCAAGGTCGGCATTCTGGGCTACGGGGGCGGCCCCGGGTCGCTTTCGCTCATTCAGGCCGTGGCCGTGGACGGCAACCACTGGTTAAGCGTGGGCCAATTCGGCGAGCTCTTGGCCGTCGGCAATGCACTGCCCGGTCCCATCGCCACCAAGATGGCGGCCAGCATCGGCTGGCGCGTTGGGGGCCCGCTCGGGGCGGCCGCCGCCCTTATCGGGATCGTGGGGCCGTCCCTGGTGCTGATGCTGGGGCTCTACCAGCTCTTGCTCACGTTTCGCCACAACCCCTACGTGCAGGGCCTCGTGAACGGCGTCAAACCCATCGTCTTGGTGCTCTTAGTGGGATTGGTGCTGAACTTCCTGCCGGGCGCGCTCCCGCGGGCCAACCGGCTCTTCTGGGTGTATGCGGCCTTCTTTGTGGGGGCATTTGTGGCCTGGCGCTTCTTGAAGGTACCGGCGGTGTTCTTGGTACTGGCGGGCATGGCGGGAGGCGCGATCCTGCTGCGCGGCTAAGATGCTGAGGCGCTTCGGCCTGAACCGGAACCTGGCGCTTCTTACGGCGTCGCTCATGCTGTGGGGGTTCGGCTTCGGGCTTTACGCCGTGTTCTGGCCGCTCTACGTCGAAAAGCTCGGGGGCGGCCCTTCGGCTATCGGCCTCATCACGATGATCGGGGGTCTCGCGACGGCGGCCGCGGTGCTGCCGGGAGGCGTGTGGGCCGATCGCGGCCGGACCAAGCCGGTGCTTCTTTGGGGCTGGGCCGTGGCGGTGCCGGCGCCCTTGCTGTTCATCTGGGCCCACAGCTGGCCCGCGCTCATCCCCGGGG
>JAKATP010000067.1 GCA_021818685.1 Bacillota bacterium
GTAGCGGCCAGGACCGCCGCTATCGCCCGCCAGGCTAGAAGGCGGGGCCAGAAGAGTCCGGCCCGGGCCGCGAGCGCGAGTTCGGCGGCCAACAGTACGGCGCCGTTAGTGGCGATGGCGGCGGCCATGAGCGGGGCCTGGTATGGAGGAGCGGCCGAAAGGGGCTCTACCCACTTTAGCCAGGGTGCGGGCCCGATGAGGGCGCCCAGGAGGACGGCCACCAGGGTTGCGGCGAGAAGTACCGCCGACCAGTTCATGGCATCGCCTGCGAGCCGTCCTACGTCGAGCGGCGGCGGTGCGGGTGGACTGGGGTGGCGTTCGGGAAGCCCCGCCAAAAGCCCGGTGGCGAAGACCGCCAGATACCCGGCGGCTAGGGCGCGTAGGGGAAGCGCCACGAGCCCAGGATTTTGCAGGTTGGCCCACACGAAGACACGGCTCGCGTAGCTTGCGGGCATTCGCCCCTCTTGCAGCTCGCCGAGGGATTCGAGGATGGGAACGGCCGGAACCGTGGCAGCGGCCAGGGCGACGGCCTGCCAGAGAGGTGCGAAACGCGTCGTGCCCAGACGGGCGGCGAGGTAGGTGGGAAACAAGACGGGGACGTCCTGTGACCACCACCGCTCAACGCCGGTGGCCAGCATCTGGGGGAGAGAAGTTCGAAGGTCGGGTGTCATCGGGCGCTTTGGTCGGGCACGACCCACCTCTCGCTTTGGGCACCGTATTCCTATGAGATTGGGTTTAGAGCAGGTGAGGTGCGTATGCGAAAGCGTCGAGGGCTATGGTGGAAGAGCTTATTATGGGTAGTGGCGGCGCTGGCCGTCATCCTGGGGGGTGCCTGGTTCGTCCCCGTGCAGGAAATCGCGTTCGCCCCCGGCATCACGGGCAATCTCGCCAGCATGGTACACGTCCGGGGTAAGCGGGCACCGACACCGGGCAGGCTTTTGATGGTGGCGATTGACGTGATGCCCGCCAACGCCCTCATCTGGGCGCTGGCCCATGTGGACAACGCGTACGCGCTCTACCCATCGAATCAGGTCTTGCCGCCCGGTATGACCATGACCCAGTACATCAATTACAACAACGCCCTCATGTCCCAAAGCCAAGAAGACGCCATGGTGGCAGGCGAGCGACTGGCAGGTCTTCCGGCCAAGGTCGTCGTCGAGCCGGGCCTGTTGGTGGCGGGCGTCCTGAAGACAGGATCAGCCTACGGCCGGATCCAGGTGGGGGATCAAATCATGGCGGTGAACGGCACGCCCATCTCGTTTCAGAATCTCCGGAAGGTGCTCGGTCAGTATCGGGTGGGTCAGACAGTGCGCATCACCTACTTGCAGCGGGGCGTTCGTCACGTCGTAGCCCTGCCGCTTAGGCGGGTGCCGAATGATCCGGTACCCGGAATCGGCATCGTCGCGACCGAAAAGGTTCGCTACGTCGTCCCCCGCCCCGTCCGCATCAATGCCGGCCCGATAGGCGGCCCGAGCGCCGGGATGATGTTTTCGCTAGAGATTTATTCTCAAATCACCGGGCGCAACCTGGCGCACGGGCGCATCGTCGCCGGCACGGGCGAGATCACGCCGAACGGTCGGGTGCTTGAGATCGGAGGGGTCCGTCAGAAGGTGATCACGGTGTATCGGGCGGGTGCCCGGGTGTTCTTGTGCCCGAAGGCCAACTATGCGTCTGCTGAGGCCATGGCCCGTGCCCGCGGGTATCATCTGACCATCTATCCGGTCACCACCCTGGCACAGGCGCTCGCGGACCTGACGCAATCCTCATAGACGGCGACAAGATTTGCCAGACTAAGCCCGGTCCAGCAACCGACCGGGAGGCGAGAGCGTGCCAGCAAATCAGACATCCTCGAGCACCAGGGGGAATGGAGGGGTCGTCTCCGAACAAGAGGCAAGGCGGATTATCCAGACGATGATCCGGCAGACCAAGGGGGGGGCGAACGAGCGGGACTCCGACAATGGGGGCGCCGACGCCGATCGTGAAGCGCACGATAACGCTCGAAGTCTGCGGGCGATTGTACAACGAGGGCTCGATCGCCTGGGAGGGGGAGAAACCCCAGGCGGACAGCGCGCGCACGGGGCCTCCGACGGCCCCCACCAGGGGTCGCGACGGGCGAAAGCGGGCAGCGGGGGCCAACACGCGCAGACCGGGCTGACGAGAAGCGACGTAGAAGCACTCGTCCGCAGCGAACTGGGTCGGATGGATGCGGCCCGAGGGTCCAATTCCTCGTCTTCGGCCACTGGTCGTGAGCCCTCCGAAGCGAAGAACGCCTCGAAGACGAAGGCCGTGAATGCCCAAGAAGCCGAGCGCATTATCCGGCAGGAGCTCCGGGCGAAAGCCACGGCGGGGCAATCCTCACGCGGCTCGCCGTCCAGTTCGGGGGGACAGGCCGATCCGGGCTCTCGACAGGCCATGACTGCCAATCAGGTGCGCGCGATGGTTCGTACGAAAGCCCGAAAGGCGAGGGCGTCCTCGGATCCCCAAGGCGCTTCCCCGTCCTCCCCAGCATCCCATGGGTCCGGGTCCTCGTCGGCAACCCGTCCATCAGCTGCGGGGCCGGGAGCCAAGTCCCCTCCGTCGGCCCAGACCGTAGCAAGCGTTCTCACGAACGCTCAATGGCAGTTGTCGGAAGAACTCGAGAGCAACTTAAAGCAGTTGCGCCAGGTCATAAACCAAAGCCAAGAAGTGGCCCGCAAGATCGAACAGGTACTCGGCCATGGAACCCGAAGCTCCTGAAGGAGAGGGGGCCCCGCTGGCCCTCTTGTTGCGTCATGCCCGGCTTTACGATCCGGAACCGGCGGGCGTGCGGGATGTGCTGGCTGTGGGCGAGCGGATCGTGGCCATCGGGAGTGATCTGGAGCTGCCACCCTGGGCGGCGGACTGTCCCCGCTTGGAACTGGAGGGCCGGATAGTGATTCCCGGTCTGATTGACCAACACGTGCATATCGCAGGCGGCGGCGGGGAGGGGGGTCCCATCAACCGCACGCCCGAGATTCAACTGACAGATCTCACGCGCGCGGGTGTGACCACCGTGGTGGGTGTGCTCGGCACCGACGGTGCCACTCGCAGTGTCCAGGGCCTCCTGGCCAAGGCGCGGGCGCTCGAGGCAGAAGGACTCACGGCGTTCATTTACACCGGTGCCTACGAGGTGCCGACCCGCACCATCACGGACAATCCCCGCACGGACCTGGTGCTGATTGACCGCATCATCGGCGTGGGTGAGATCGCCGTGAGCGACCAGCGCGGGTCCCACCCTAGTCCACACGAGCTGGCGCGCCTCGCCGGAGAGGCTCGGGTGGGCGGCATGCTGGGGAACAAGGCCGGGGTCCTTCACTGTCATCTTGGTAGTGGTCCGAAGGGCCTCGAGCCGCTTCGGGCCGTGCTGGCCGACTGGGATGTGCCGGTCGATGTCCTGGTGCCGTCGCATCTGAATCGTAACGCGGCGCTCGTGCGGGAGGCGCTCACGTGGGGCCGGGACGGAGGCCTCATCGATCTCACCTCGGACATCCGTCCCACCGCAGCCGATCCGGGAGCCGTGAGCGCGCACGTAGCGGCCGCGCAGCTGTGGGAGGCAGGGGTGGCCTGGGATCGGATCACCTTCAGTTCGGACGCGCAGGGGTCGTCACCGGTGTTTGACGAGGCAGGACAGCTGACGGCGATCGGGGTGGCGAGTGCGCGGACGCTGTGGGAAGAGGTCCGGTTGCTGGTCGAGGCCGGCATGTCGCTGGAGCAGGCCATTAGACCCGTTACCACGCATGTCGCACGAGTCTTGAAATTAGCCGGGCAGGGACGCATCGGGATCGGCGGTCCGGCCGATCTGCTGGTGCTCGACGATGATCTTCGCATCGAGGCTGTGGTGGCCCGAGGGCGGCTAATGGTGTGGAATCGCCGCGCCGTCCGCACCGGACGATTCGAGTCCCGAGCGTGATCCGGGGCGGCGAAGGCGCGCGTCGACGGCGGCGGCACCTAGAGCGCTATCGGATGGTGGTCGAGGTCCTGGCGCGGCACGGTCTCTTCTATGCCGCCGATCACCTGGGACTGAGACGGCTCCTGCCCGCTGCCGCGCGTGTCCGCCAGGGCGTCTTCGAAACGTCTCCCCCGTCGGGCTGGGAGGACCGCGTACCCCAGGTGTTGGCCGATCTCGGCCCCACCTTCGTGAAACTGGGCCAGGTGGCATCCACCCGTCGGGATGTGCTGCCCCCGTCGCTTATCGTCGCGCTCGAATCGCTCCAGGACAGGGTAGCGCCGATCCCCTTTGCTGAGGTGCAACGCCTCTTGCGGACGGCATGGGGAACCGATCCGGCCGAGCTGATGGAAGTAGAGTCCGAACCGCTCGCGGCGGCGTCCATCGGACAGGTCCACCCTGCCCACCTGCCCGGTGGGCAGCGGGTGGTCGTCAAGGTCCGGCGACCCGGAATTGTGGCGGAGTCCGAGACGGATTTCGAGATCCTGCGCGGGCTGGCCGAAATGGCCGAGCGCCGCACAGAGTGGGCCCGCCGGTACGGTCTCACGGTCCTCGTGGACGAAATCATCGGAACCCTGCGGGACGAGATGGATTTTCAGACGGAGGGTCACAACACAGACCAGGCTCGCCTCGCCAGCCAGGGAGACATCCTGGTGCCGGACGTGTTCTGGGAGTACACGCGTCCGGACGTCCTGGTCATGTCTCGGCTGGAGGGCTTCAAAATTACGAGCGGGTCTGCTCTCGCACGTCATGGCATCGACCCGGATCGGGTCGCCTCCCGCATCGTGCAGGCGGTGTATCGGCAAATGTTTCTTGATGGTTTGTTCCACGCCGATCCCCATCCCGGCAACGTACACGTGAGCCCCGAGGGCGTACCCATCTTTCTCGACTGGGGGATGGTGGGCCACCTGTCCCCCACCATGCGGGAGCGGTCCACCGATCTCTTGCTGGGTATGATCGAGCGGCGTCCGGACCGCGTGGTGCGCGCCTTGATACGCATGGGGGCCGTGGACCGCGCCATCGACCGGGAGGCGTTGACCCGCGACGTGGAGCGGCTTCGTCGCCGCTACTACGAGGCGACCCTGGCCGAGTTCTCACTGGGCCAGGCCCTGACCGAGCTGTTCGCGCTAGCCTGGCGCTACCAGATCCGCATTCCGGGCGAGTACGCGCTGGTGGCCAAGACGGCGGTCACCCTGGACGGACTCGTGCGCCGGTTGAATCCAGATGGCTCTTTGCTGGACTACGGCCGCGGCCTGGCGGGACCACTCTTGTGGAGCCGATTCGGACCCCGCCACCTGGCGGGGGCGGCCGCCGAGTCGGGAATCCGGTGGCTGCAGCTCGTGGAGAATCTTCCCGATGATGTGGAGGAGACCCTTCGGTGGTTGACGCGGGGGGAACTCCACATCGTGCTCGAACACAAGAATCTGAGCACCATGCTGTCGCACTGGGAAAAACTGGCCAATCGCATAGGACTGTCCTTCCTGGTGGCCGGCATGGTGGTGGGCGCGGCCCTGGTGACACATCCGACCCATCTAGACCGTTTGTTTGGGATGCCGATTGGGGAGATCGTGTTTCTGACGGCAGTCGCTATGGGGGTCTTCGTCCTGGTCGCGGCCCTGCGTCGGGGCCTCTTGTAGTCACCGGCGTTGACAAAACGGCCGGGGGTTTCGCATAATGGCCAAAGTTTGGCTGGAGGAGTCGGCTCACATGGAACTGAGCGTCCATGACGTGAAAAAGTGGGTCGGGCGGGAGGAGTCGTTCGCGGTCGCCGCCGAGACGCTACCCGATCTGGCAGCGCGGCTGGAAGCTCCGTTGCGGGGTCCGATCAAGGCCGCCGGGCGGGTACGCAACGCCGGGTCTTTGCTCTTGGTTGAGCTGGAGGGTTCGGTTCTGCTACAGATGGCCTGCGCGCGCTGCGGCAGTTTGGCAGACATACCGGTCACCTTTTCCGATATGGCCCAGTTTCGTGAGGAGCGACCGGGTCCCGAAGATGACTGGTTCGCGTATGAGAACGAGACGCTTCGCCTTGACGACTGGGTGTCGGACGAGATCTTGCTATCGGTACCCATTGCACCCCTGTGCCGGACCGATTGTCGGGGACTCTGTCCTCAGTGCGGGGCGGATTGGAACGAGAGCGCCTGTGCGTGTGCGCCGCCTCCTGATGACAGATGGGGGGCGCTGGCGGGGTTCAGGGCTCATGGCGACGACGCAGACTAAGTAGGAGGCAACAGCGGTTATGGCAGTTCCCAAGCGACGGCATTCAAAGTCTCGAAAGAACAAGCGGCGTTCGCGCTGGGTGCTGACGGCTCCGCAGATGAACGCCTGTCCGCGTTGCCACCAAGCGCGGATGCCGCATCGCATCTGCCCCCATTGTGGCTTTTATGGGGGGCGCACGGTTATTGACCACGACGCGGAGGCCTGAGCGGCCCTCGCGTTTTCTTTTCGCCCGTGGTTTATGATTAGGTGATCATAAGAGGGCGGGACTATGTACAATCCCCGACGCCGTTCTCGTCATGACACGCTGCGGCAGCTCCTCGGCCAGGAGCCGTTTCTGACGGACCAGGAGCTGGCGCGGCGTTTGCAGGTCAGTGTGCCAACCGTGCGGCTCGACCGCGCCAACCTGGGTATTCCGGACGTACGGCTCAGAAGCCGGCGCCTGGCGGAGCGGGCCCTGTCGGACGTGCGCGCGCTTGACACGCAAGAGCTGGTGGGAGAGCTCCGGGAGCTCGATCTGGGCCGGCACGCGGTGTCCGTGCTGGAGACCGATCGGAGCATGGCGTTTGCCCGCACCGGTATCGTCCGGAGCCACTTTATCTTTGCGCAGGCGGACTCCCTGGCGCTGGCGGTGATCGACGGGGAAGTGGTCCTCACGGGTCTCGTCAACAGTAAGTTCAAGCGGCCGGTAGTCGCCGGCGAGAGCCTCAAGGCTACCGCCGACATCATTCGCAGGCGCCAGCATCGGTTTGTGGTGCTGGTGCAGACGCAGGCGGGAGCAGACGTGGTGTTCCGGGCGAAGTTTCTGGTGGTGGCTCTGCCGGCGTGGGGAGCGGAAACGGAAGTGCCATGCGAATAGCCCTTGATGCGATGGGCGGTGACCAGGCTCCGGACGCCGCATTGGGCGGCGCCACGCTCGCGCTCCAGCAGGACCCGGACCTGGAAGTTGTAGTGGTGGGACCGGCTGACCTGCTCCGGGAGCGGCTCCACCATCCGCGCGTGTGGTTTGAAGATGCGCCGGACGTCATCGCGCCCGATGAGCCGCCGGTCGCAGCCGTGCGGCGAAAACCGCGTGCCAGTCTGGTACGGGCCACCGCTCTGGTCAAATCTGGGGAGGCGGGAGGACTGGTCTCCGCCGGCAACACGGGCGCCATGATGGCCGCCGGTCTCTTGCTGCTGGGACGCCTTGACGGCGTAGAGCGACCGGCGTTGACGGCCGTTCTGCCCACCCGAGACGGCCACGGGGTGCTGTTGCTGGACGTGGGGGCCAACACGGAGGCGCGGGCGCCGCAACTCTTGCAGTTTGCCTGGATGGGGGCCCATTACGCCCAGCAGGTGTTGGGACGAGAGGCGCCGCGGGTGGCTCTTCTCAATATTGGATCGGAGCCCAACAAGGGGCCGGCCGCGGTGCGAACCGCCTACCACAATCTGCAGAGCCAGCAGGCCCTGAACTTCGTCGGCAACGTCGAGGGGCGGGATCTCCTGGACGGGGTGGCGGACGTCGTTGTGAGCGACGGGTTCGTCGGTAACGTGGTGTTAAAGGCGGTGGAGGGCACGGCACTCGGCATGATGAGGCAGATCCGCGCGGCCCTCTCAACCGGGACACGCGCACGCCTGGGCGGGCTCCTGGCTCGTCCGGCCCTCCTGACCGTGCGTCGCAACATGGACTACGAGGAGGTGGGGGGCGTGCCGCTCTTAGGACTGAACGGCGTCGTCATCAAGGCGCACGGAGCCAGTGGACCCCGGGCGTTTGCGAACGCGATCCACCGAGCGGGGGAACAGGTCCGGCGCCATGTCGGCACCCTCATCGCCGAGAGTCTGACGGCTGGGGAGGTGCCCTGATGAGGCGGGCGGTGGTGGCCGGTATCGGGACCTACCTCCCGGAGACACGCCTGACCAACCAGGACCTCGAGCGTTTCATGGATACGACGGACGAATGGATCGTTTCGCGTACCGGCATTCGGGAGCGGCGGCTGGCGGGTCCGGGCGAGACCGCTTCCAGTATGGGCGCAGAAGCGTCCCGGCGCGCGCTGCGGGCGGCAAACCTGGAGCCGGACACCCTCGACTGGGTTATCTGTGCCACCAATACCGGCGATACCGTGTTTCCCGCGACGGCCACGCGCATTCTGAACCGGCTCGGCCGGGTACAGGCGGCCGCTTTTGACGTGCAGGCGGGGTGCACCGGCTTTATCTACGGAGTGGCGCTCGGCGCATCGCTCATCGAGTCGGGCGTCGCCGTGCGCGTCCTGGTGGTGGGGACGGACGTGCTGAGCTCCATTGTGGACTGGGAGGACCGATCCACAGCGGTGTTGTTCGGCGATGGGGCCGGAGCCCTGGTGCTCACGGCCGGGTATGGGGAGCGGGGCGTGCTGGCCTCCTATCTGAACGCCGACGGGACCGGCGGCCCGCTCCTCATGATGCCGGCAGGGGGATCGGCCATGCCGGCCTCATCAGCCTCGATTGCCCGTCGCCAGCACTATCTGAAGATGTCGGGCAACGACGTGTTTCGCTTCGCGGTCAAAGCCCTGCCGGACGCGGTCGAGGCGGTGTTGCGGCGGGCGGAGCTGGGAGCGGGCGACATGGATCTGCTGGTGCCCCACCAGGCGAATCTGCGGATCATCGACGCGGCCTCGCGGCGGTTCGGTCTCGCGCCGGAGCAGGTGGTCGTGAACATCGAGCGGCTCGGAAACACCTCCGTGGCGAGTATTCCCCTCGCCCTGGAAGAGGCGGTGCTCGACGGTCGGGCGGCTGATGACCGCGTCATCGTGATGGCCGCCTTTGGCGCTGGGCTGACGTGGGGAGCCACGGTGGTGAGGTGGGGTCGATGACGATTCAGGTCATAACTGACTCGGCGGCCGATCTCACGGCGGCGGTGATGGAGGCAGAAGGCATCCGCATGGTGCCGCTCACCGTGGAGTTTGGCCGGGAGGCCTATTTCGACCAAGTAGATCTGGTGGCCGCGGAATTCTGGAAGCGGCTCGCCGGGGCGGCGGAGCTCCCCCGCACGGCCGCCCCGAGCCCGGAGGCATTTGCGGATATCTATGCGGCCTGCCTTTCGGCGGGAGCGCGCGGGATTGTTTCCGTCCACCTGTCGGGTTCTCTCTCGGGGACGTACCGCAACGCGGAGGCTGCCGCCCGGATGGTGCCGGGCGATATCCGGGTCGTCGACGCCCAGAGCGCCTCTCTGGGCACCGGGCTGCTGGCCATCTGGGCAGCACGGGCGGGACGGTGGGGGCTTGACGCCGCGTCGGCGGCCGATGCGACGAGGCGCCTGGCCGCCCAGCTCCGGGTATACTTCAGCCTCGGCACCCTCGAATATCTGGCGCGGGGAGGACGCATCGGTCAGGCGGCACGACTGGTGGGCGGCATGCTGGACGTGAAACCCCTGCTCACGCTTGCGTCCGGCTCCGTACATCCCCTGCGCCGTGTGCGCGGTGCGCGGCAGGTGGCGCCCGGACTCGTGTCCGCGCTGCTTGACAGCGGAATCGGCGGTCAGGTGGTGGTGGCGGCGCTCGTGACAAGCCCGGGCGTGGACCCCGCGCTGATGGACGAAGTCCGGGAGCGGGTTGGTCGGGCCGTTTCGGTACGGGCGTGGCGGGAGGGCGTCATCGGACCGGTGATTGGCGTGCACGCGGGCCCGGGCGCCTTCGGGCTCGTTGTTCTGCCGCTGGAGGGACAGGACCTCGACATCTGGGAGCAGGGGGATCCGGGCGGACAGGCCGTGAGCTCATGAGTTGGGCGGCATTGTTTCCGGGGCAGGGCTCCCAGTACGTGGGGATGGGCCGTGAGGTCCACGATGCCTATCCCGAAGCGCGAGAGGTGTTCCAGGAAGCTGACGACGCCCTCGGCTATGCTCTGACGGATCTGATGTGGGACGATCCGGAAGGGCGGCTGCGCCTCACCGAAATTCAGCAGCCCGCCATCCTGGCGGTAAGCGTCGCCGTGTGGCGCTCGCTGAAGCTGTCGGTGATGCCGCGGGCAGGTCTCGGACTGTCGCTCGGCGAGTACTCCGCCCTTGTAGCGTCGGGGCTGCTCCCGTTTGCTGACGCGGTCCGCATCGCGCGGGTGAGGGGGCGGGCGATGCAGGAAGCGGTGCCGGATGGCGAGGCGGGCATGACCGCCCTGCTCGGACTCAACGCGACCACGGTCCTGCACTTGTGTGAGAGCGTCCGGAGTGCGGGATGGGTGGAACCCGCCAACTACAATGCCCCCGGCCAGGTTGTCATCTCCGGTCATGTGGCGGCCCTCCACGCGGTCGAAGAGCAGGCGCGGGCGGCAGGGGCGCGGGTGGTACGGCTCCCGGTCTCGGCCCCCTTTCACAGCCGCCTTCTGCAGCCGGCCGAGGCGCGGCTCGAAGAAGCCCTGGCGCGGGCCCAGTGGCAGAGCGCCCGCTTTCCCGTCATCGCCAACGTGGACGGGTTTTGGGTGACGACCGGCGAGCAGGCGGTTCCGCGCCTCGTGCGCCAGGTCTCGCATCCCGTCCTCTTCGAGCAGGCGGTGCATGCCCTGTTGGCAGCAGGAGTGGACCGATTCCTCGAAGTCGGCCCCGGGCGGAGCCTGCAGGCACTCATCAAGAAGATCCATCGGGGGGCGGAAGTCGTCTCAGTGGAGAAGCTTGACACCTTTCCGAGCGCGCTTGAACTGGTAAAAGTCGAGAGGCTATAATCAGGACGCATTTGCGGTCGGGGCCCGGCCAGGGAGGAGCATCATGAGCGGCAACCGACGCGTGGCGCTGGTTACGGGCGCCTCCCGGGGCATCGGACGGGCGATTGCCCACGCGCTGGCGCAGGGCGGGCTCGCGGTGGCGGTGAATTTCCGCCAGGATGAGGCTCAGGCCCGCAGCGTGGTGGACGCGATCCGGGAGGCGGGCGGCGAGGCAGAAGGGTTCCAGGCCGATGTGGCTGATCCCGTTCAGGCAGAAGGGCTGGTCCGACGGGTCGTCGAGCACTTCGGATCGCTGGCGGTGCTCATCAACAATGCCGGCATCACACGGGACAATCTCATGCTGCGGATGAAACGCGAGGAGTGGGATGAGGTGGTGGCCACCGATCTGTCGGGGGCTTTCCACTGCACCCGGGCTGCCCTGCGGGGCATGGTCCGGCAACGTTATGGACGCATCGTCAACATCACGTCGGTGGCAGGCATCACGGGTAACGTGGGGCAGGTCAACTATGCGGCCGCCAAGGCAGGTCTGATTGGCATGACGCGCACGCTGGCCCGTGAAGTGGGGTCTCGTGGCATCACCGTCAACGCGGTAGCGCCCGGCCTCATCGACACGGACCTTTCGCGGACGGTGAGTGAGCGAGCCGGCGAGGCTCTCCTCGAACATATTCCGCTCGGCCGGCTCGGCCGTGCAGAGGAGATTGCCGAGGCGGTGTGGTATCTGGTTCAAGCCGACTACGTCACCGGCCAGGTTCTGGTCGTCGACGGCGGCCTAGCGATGCAGTAACAACAGGGGGAACGACGATGGCTGACAAAGACGCGGTGCTGGACAAGGTGAAGGAGATTATCGTGGATCAGTTAGGCGTGGAGGAGGACGAAGTCACCCCACAGGCCCACTTTATCGAGGATCTAGGCGCGGACTCGCTCGACATCGTGGAACTGGTCATGGCGCTGGAAGAAGAGTTTGGGCTTGAGATTCCGGATGAGGAAGCCGAGAAGATCTCCACCGTGGGAGACGCTGTCGACTACATCCGCGAGAACGCTTAGGTTTTGGGGCCGAAGGAGGCAGGGTCTGTGAACCGCCGGGCGGTCATCACGGGAGTGGGTGCCGTCACCCCGGTGGGCATCGGACGCGACGCATTTTGGAGGGGCCTGCTGGCCGCCAGGAGCGGTGTGCGTCCGATTGACCAGTTTGACGTGACCGGGTTTTCGACACGTTTTGCCGCGAGCGTGCCGGACTTTGATCCCCTCCTGTACGTGGACCGCAAGGATATGCGGCACATGGACCGGTTCACACAGTTGGGCCTCGGCGCGGCGGTCATGGCCTGGGAAGACTCGGGACTGGTCGAGGTGACATCAGACCGTGCGGGCGTGATGGTCGGCACGGGCATTGGCGGCATTACCACTCTGGTCCACCAGCTTGAGGTGTTGAACGAGCGAGGCCCATCGCGGGTCAGTCCTTATTTCATCCCCATGATGATTGGCAACATCTTAGGTGGGCACATCGCCATCCGTTTCCACCTGACGGGTCCTAATGTTACTAGCACTACCGCCTGCGCCTCCTCGGGCCATGCCCTGGGAGACGCCCTGCGCGCCATCGAGGGCAACGAGGCGGATGTCGTGCTGGCGGGCGGCGCTGAGGCGGTCCTGACCCCGGTGGCTTTGGCCGGCTTCTGCAACATGCGAGCCCTCTCCACTCGCAACGACGACTATGTGCACGCGTCGCGGCCCTTCGACCGCGATCGGGATGGGTTCGTCATGGGAGAGGGAGCGGGATTTCTGGTCGTGGAGGAGCGGGAACATGCACTCCGACGAGGAGCGTTTGTGTATGCCGAGCTCGCCGGGTTCGGCCGTTCGGCCGATGCCTATCACATTGTGGAGCCCCACCCCGACGGTCTCGGGGCGGTGCTGGCGATGGAGCGGGCGTTGGCCGATGCGGGGCTGGCCGCCGAAGACATCGACTACGTGAACGCGCATGGAACGTCGACGCCGCTCGGCGACGCCTCGGAGACCGAAGCCCTGAAGACCGTGTTCGGTCCGCACGCGTACCGGCTCTCGGTGTCCTCCACGAAGTCGGTGACCGGTCACCTGCTGGGGGCGGCCGGCGCCGTGGGCGCTATCGCCACGGTACTGGCCCTGCGTCATCAAATCGTCCCGCCCACGGCCAACCTGGAACATCCCGACCCTGATCTGGGTCTCGATTTCACACCCCTCACCCCGAAGCCGCGCACCATCCGATCCGCGTTGGCCAATACATTTGGCTTTGGCGGCCACAACGCGACCCTGGTGTTTCGGGCGCACGTCGATGAGCCGGTCGCTTAGCACGTGGGTGACCGATCCGGTTCTCCTGCGCGAGGCGCTGACCCATTCGTCATATGTGGCCGAACATCCCCGGCAGCCCTTCAACGAACGGTTGGAGTTTCTGGGGGACGCCGTGGTGGGGCTGGTCGTGGCGGAAGCCCTCTACACCCGCCACCCCGATTGGGATGAGGGGCGGCTTACGCGAGCGCGAGCCCGGGTGGTGTCTCAGCCGGGGCTCGCGCAGGCGGCGCGACGGATCCGCCTCGGCGACAGCCTTCGGCTGGGGCGCGGGGAGCAGGCGACCGGCGGCCGCGACAAGCCGTCCCTCTTGGCGGATGCGCTAGAGGCGGTCGCCGGGGCTGCATTCCTGTCCGGCGGTCTCCCGGCGGCAACGGACCTCCTCATCACGGCTCTGGGCGAGATGCTCGACAGCCCCGAAACGGAGGCGGCGGAGCGCGACCCGAAGTCCGCGCTCGTCGAGCGGCTGGCAGCGAGAGGTGAGGAACCCGTCTACACGCTCGTACAGGCGTCGGGCCCCGACCATGACAAATGCTTCACGGTCCAGGTGACGGCCGGCCCCTTGCTGCGCGCGGAGGGCCGTGGCCGCAGCAAGAAGGCTGCCGAGCAGGCGGCGGCTGCGTCCCTTCTGGCCACGTTCGGTCCCGAGTCGAGCTGACGTGTCAAGCGAATAAGACCGCCGGCCCCACCAGGGAGCCGGCGGTCGTGTTGTCGCCTCCTTCGGCCTTACGGAAGACTCGGACTCGATGTCGACGGCGACGGCGACGGGCTTGAGGAGGAGCTGGAGGACGAGCTTGACGACGAACTCGAGGACGACGACGAACTCGAGGACGACGAGGAGCTTGGCGGCGAGCTGGAGGACGAACTCGACGACGATGACGGGCTGGAGCTTGTCGGGGGCCCA
>JAKATP010000068.1 GCA_021818685.1 Bacillota bacterium
CATCCTGCTCGCGCTGCTGGCGTTTCGTTTCGTATTTGCCCTGTTGGGGGCCAATGCGGCCAATGCGTTTGTCAACTTCATCTATACGGTGAGCTGGCCGTTTGTCTATCCCTTCGTCGGGATCTTCGGCTACACCAGCACGACGGCGGTTCTGACCGCCCGCGTAGAGCTTTACACCTTGGTGGCGATGGCGGTCTGGGCGCTTGTGGCCTGGGTGCTGGTCAAAGTGGTGTCCATCCGGCGGATGTAGCCCGTTCGTGGTCGGATGGACGATTGCTCGTCCTTTGTACGCGGCCGCCGTATGGCGGCCGCGGTTGCGTGAGCCGGAAGTGGGTTCGAGGACGGGTATGACGGGTATGACGGGTATGATGGAGGGAATGCCGCCCGGCACGGGCGGATGACGCCGCGGGAGGGCTTCAGGTGACAGGAAAGCCGGTGAGGGCCGCGGCGGTGCCGCGCGCCCCGTGGTTTCTTCTGGCGCTCGCCACCCTGTCGCAGGTGGGCATGTCCTTCTGTCAGCAAGGGGTGGCGGTGCTGGCCGTCTTTGTCCGCCAGGACCTCCACCTGACCCTGGCGGAGATGGGGCTTTTAGTCAGCGCGATGTCACTCGGGGTGGTGACGGGGCAGATCTTGTCCGGACTCGTGATAGACGGGCCCGGGCCCCGCGCGGTCTTGCTATGGGGAACCATCCTGGCCGTCGTGCTGGCGGCCATCTTGTCCCTGGCCTCCACGTTTGCCTTCTGGCTCGTGGGGCTGGGGCTTTTGGGCGTCGCCCTGGCGAGCGTCCCCAGTTCGGGGACCCGGACGATTTTCAGCGCCTTTGACGCACGGCTGCGCGGTCTTGTCATGGGCATCCGTCAGACCGGCGTACCGGTGGGGTCGGCACTGGCGGCCGCCCTGCTGCCGCTTTTGGCGTTGTCGCTCGGGCTTCACCGGGTGTGGTTTGTGATGGCGGCGTTTATTTTTGTCACCGGCACCCTCTTTTTGCTGGCGATGCCGCCCTGGCGCCGTCCTGTCGCCCGGCGCGCGGGGTCGGGATCGCTGGCGGGGATGTGGGGGCCCATGGCGCTCGCCCTCATTCTGGTATCGGGCCAGTACTCGGCCCTCGCCTTTATGATCACGAACCTGCATGTGCGGGAAGGATGGTCGCTGGGAGCGGCCGGACTTGGTCTCGCCCTCATTCAGGTGGGCGGAGGGATGGGGCGGGTCGGGTTTGGGTGGTGGTCCGATCGTATGCACCGGCGCGGTCCCGTGATCGCTGGACTGGCGCTCCTGGCAAGCCTCATGGCGTTCTTCGTGGCCCGGCTCCCGCACGGGGCGGCCGTTGTGGTGATTATTCCGGTACTGTGGCTGCTCGGCGTCGGTGGGGTAGGCTGGAACGGCCTCGTCCTGACCTGGGCCGGGGAGCGGGTGGGCACGATGCGCGCGGGCCAGGCCATGAGCTGGACAGGATCGGCGGCATTTTTGGGTTCGGCCCTCTACCCGCCGCTTTTCGGGGCCGTCGTGGACCGCACCCATGACTTTGCGATCGCCTGGACCGGTCTTGGAATCTGGCTACTGGTCGGCTCGGCTCTGGCGGTGGGGCTCAGTGTGTCCGAGGAGAGACGGCGCCGGACGAGGCCCGCTTCGTCCTGATGTGCCGCCCGGTGGGCAAGGACCGCATAAGCCTTTAGGATGACGGCAGACGGCCGACCGGGCCCGAAAGAGGTGGTACGCGATCGTATATCAGGCGTTAACCGATCTGACCGAGGCTCTCGAGCAGGAACGCATCGCGCCGGGAACCCTGCAGAACGAGGTGCGTGTGCGGCTCTCGCGCGTGGAGCCCCGTGTGCGGGCTTACCGGACCCTGAACCCCCAGTTCGGCCGTACAGCGCCCCGTCCGGGTCCGCTGTCGGGGGTGCCGATCGCGGTGAAGGACTTGATCGATGTGCGCGGGCTTGCGACCGAAGGGGGTTCGCCCGCCTACCACTGGGTGCCCGCGCAGCACGCCCCGGTGGTGGGGCGGCTCGTGCGCGCGGGGGCGGTGGTCGTTGGCAAGGCCCACACTCGTGAGCTGGCCTTCGGCATCACCTGCCCCCCCACCGCCAATCCCTGGGACCTCGCGCGCATCCCCGGCGGTTCGAGCGGAGGCTCGGCGGCAGCGCTGGCGGCCGGACTCGCCTGGGCAGCCCTCGGAACCGATACCGCCGGTTCCATCCGCATCCCGGCCGCCCTGTGCGGGGTGGCCGGTCTCAAACCCACCTACGGGCGGCTCAGCGTGAAGGGGGTCATGGCGCTGGCCTGGACCTTCGATGCCGTAGGACCGATGGCGCGCTCGGCCCGTGATCTCGCGCGTCTGTACGCGGTCTTGAATCGGTCTCCGCGGGAGGTGGAAGCGGGCCGGCCCATGACCGTGGCGATCCCGGAGCATTACCTGGAGGGATGGCTCGCACCGGGAGTGCAGGCGGCCTTTTTAGCGGTGCGTTCCCTCTTCACGGAGTCCGGAATCCCGGTGCGGGAGGTGGACATGGACCCGTTTTCGGTGTGGACCCGCCTCTTTCGCACGGTCCGGCTCCCGGAGGCCTACGTTTACCACCGGCCGATGCTGGAGAGTGAGGCGGGAGAGCGCCTTGCCGACAGTGGGCTCCGAGCGCGCCTCCTGGCCGGCCAGGAGGTGTCGGCGGCGGCCTACATCGGGGCGCTCAGGGAGCGTGACGAGCTTCGCCGTCGCTGGCTGGGCGAGATCCGTCCCGGCGAGATCCTGGCCTTGCCGACGGTCCCGGTGGTCGCTCCCCCAGACGGTGAGGACCCGGTCGACGTAGCCGGACATCCGCGGGATCTGTGGGAAACGCTCGTGCGGTATACGCTACCGTGGAACGTGCTGGGCTGGCCCGCGCTCACGGTGCCGATGGGGCTCAGCCACGGGCTTCCGACCGCGCTCCAGCTGGTGGGGCGGCCGGGCACCGAGCGGATGTTGCTCGCGGCGGCCATGTGGTATGAGCGTGTCCGCGGACCCTGGCGCTTTCCGGAGGTCGTATGACGCGCCGCCGCCATGTCCCGGCCCTCTCGGTGCTCTGGCTTTTGGTCCTGGTCGCGGGAGCTGTCGTGGCCAGGACCCCCGCCATCCTGCATCTGAACCGTGCCGTGGCCGACACGCTCCGGCCGGTGGCGCTCCGGTACGGGTGGCTTAATGTCATCTGGGTGGTGGGCGGCCTCCCCGTGACGCTCGCCGTCTTGCTGATCGGTCTCTTTGCGGTGCCGCGTCTTCGCGGCCGGGCCTGCGCGGTCGTGCTGGCGGCCGTGTGCGGATCGCTTATCGAGCTGGTCTTAAAGCATCTCATCGCCCTGCCGGTGCCACCTGCGGTGCCGGCTCCGTCGTTTTGGAACCACCTGAGCGCCAGCCTGAACTTCGGCCCCTCCAACTTGACCCCCATCCTGCACCGGCTTTTTCCGCACGCGCGCCAGGCAAGCGGCCCCGGGCTCTTTCCCGGCAGCTATCCTTCGGGCCACGTGTTCCGGACCACGTTCGTGGCCGGCGTCTTGCTTCCGGGGCGGGTGCGGTGGGTCGCCCTATTGGTGGCGGCGGCCGCTGCCTTCATGACGGTGGCCACGGGCGGACACTGGCTTTGGGACACGCTCGGCGGCGCCCTGCTGGCGGTTTCGATGGGGATGTTGGCGGGGGTGTAGCCGTCAGTCGTTGTCCCCGCCGGGATAGAGGGCCGGCATTCCGAGGGTGAGGCCGCCGTCGACGACCAGAATCTGGCCGCGCATGAAGTCGCTGTCGGGGGAGGCTAAAAAGGACACCACCCCCGCCACGTCTTCGGGACGCCCCGGCCGGCCGGCCGGCGACAGCCTTCGGGCCTCCTCCATCAGCGGCCCCTCGTCGCCGTGCATGTAATAAAGCGTCGAGTCGGTCGCGATGATGCCGGGCGAGATGCCGTTCACCCGGATGCCGCGGGGGGCAAGTTCGACGGCGAGATATCGCACGAGTGCCTCCTGGGCGGCCTTCGATGAGCCCAATAGCGCATAGCGCGGGATGACGTGACTCGCGCCCGTGCCGGAAATGGTAATGATGCTGGAGCCGGAGGGCATTCCGGGAGCGAGTTCCTGCACCAGTTGGAGGAGGGAGCCGACCACGACCCGGTAGGTGCGCTCCAGGTGATGGGCGCGAATCTCCGGCACGGGCTTGAAGGCTG
The DNA here is from genome assembly GCA_021818685.1 of Bacillota bacterium. Classification (GTDB taxonomy): domain Bacteria; phylum Bacillota; class Sulfobacillia; order Sulfobacillales; family JAIMBI01; genus JAKATP01. Next base: position 4,176 of record JAKATP010000068.1, read on the forward strand.
TGGCGGCAGCCGAGAGGACCAGGACCTTCAGGGGGATGCCGGCGTCGCGCACGGTCTTGGCCAGGGCCCTCGTATCCTCGGGAGATTCGAGGTCCGCGCACACCGGGATCGCACGGCGGCCTTCGGCCTCCACCAGCGCGCGGGTCGCCCGGGCGCCCTCCTGATCGCGACGGTAGTGCACCACGATGTCAAACCCGTCCCGGGCCAGGCGGCACGCGACCGCCCGGCCGATGCCGCGGGCGCTCCCGGTGACGAGGCCAAGCCCTCGCACCCGCTCATGATTGCTCATGGCAGAAGCTTATCCGAATGCTGGCCTCAGGTCGCGAAAGTCTGCCAGGATGAATCCGTGCCTTTCGCCCGGCCGTGGCATCCCGCGCCGCAGCCCGGTGCGCATCTCCGAAGAGTCCGAGCAGGCGATTCTGTCAGGGGGGCGTCCAAGACCGTGCTGGATGTGATCCAGTCCGTGGCCCTGTTTTTGGTGGTGCTGGTTTTCGTCATCGTGAAGCCCCGTGGACTCTCGATTGGCTGGAGCGCCGTGGGGGGCGGGATCCTGGCGCTCTTGCTGGGGCTCGTCAGCTGGATCAACGTGCTCACCGTGATCGGCATCGTATGGGATGCGACGCTCACATTCGTGGCCATCATCGTCATTTCGGTGATCTTGGAAGACGTGGGCTTTTTCCGGTGGGCGGCCTTTCATATGATTCGCGCCGCCCGCGGTGACGGGCGGCGCCTCTTCTGGCTCCTTGGGATCCTGGCGGCGCTCGTGACCATGTTCTTCACCAATGACGGTGCCGCTCTCATCCTGACGCCCATCATTTACGAACAGACGGTGGCGCTCGGACTTCCGCGGCGGACCGGGCTGGCACTTGTCATGGCCGGGGGGTTTTTGGCCGACACGACGTCGGTGCCGCTTTCCACCTCGAACCTTGTGAACATTCTCTCGAGCGACTTCTTTCATCTCGGCTTTCTCGGTTACGCGCTCCGCATGCTGCCCGTGGACGTGGTCGCGTTTCTGGCCAGCATGACGGTCTTGTGGCTCTTCTACCGACGCGACCTGCCCCAAAACGTGGCCACGGGGACGGTGGAACGCCCCCAAGACGCCATTGCGGACCCGATGGTGTTCCGCCTCGGTCTGGTCGTGCTGGCGCTGCTCGTCGTGGGTTATGCCGCGAGTCAGTTCCTGCACTGGCCGGTCTCGGTGTTTGCGGGCTCAGCCGCCCTGGCGCTTTTGATTTTGGCGCGCAGGAGTCCGGTGATCCGGGTGCGGACGGTCGTGCAAGGCGCTCCCTGGCGGATCGTCGCCTTTTTGGTGGGCATGTACGTGGTGGTGTACGGACTTCGGAACGCCGGCCTCATCGACATCCTCAGCCGGGTGCTGTCCGGATTGGCCGCCCACGGGACACTCGCAGCGGTTTTTGGCACCGGATTTGTCGCGGCGGGGCTTTCGGCCATCATGAACAACATGCCGACCGTCATGATTGATGCCCTGGCCATCGAACATGCGGCCGCTCCCCACCTGCACCAAACGCTCATGGCGTACGCGAATGTCGTAGGGTCCGATCTCGGTCCGAAGCTCACCCCCATCGGGTCGCTCGCCACCCTGCTGTGGCTCGACCGCCTGGAGCGGCGCGGACTCGCTATCGGGTGGGGCTATTACATGAAAATGGGCGTACTGCTGACCCTGCCCGTACTGGCGGTCACCCTCTTTGGCCTGTGGGGAGCGAGCGCCATCCTTCACCGAGCCGGCTTCGGACCCTGAGGGCCGGGACGACAGGATAGAGAGGAGCGGCAGCACCGGGGGGGACCCGGAGTGGAATCGGGGCTGGTGCCGGGCTTCTGACGTCCGCATGACGACCTTGGCTGCTCGCGGCGCCGGCTGCCACGGGCATGGCCAACCCCAGGGCCCTGGTTTCGAATCTTGGTATCGTGGCGTTTTGGTCAATGAAGAAAATCCTTAAGAAGTTTCGTGTCTTGCGACCTGCCGATCCGCGCGGGCGTTACTTCTAAGGCGCTGGGAGGGGCTGGGCGCGCTGTCGTTAAATGATCACGTCCGATCCGGCCGCGTTTGGTATGATGCCCAAGACATCGGTGAGGGAGGCGCGCATGGCGGACGATCGGACGAGAAGCGGAGGACGGGGAACGGTGCGGCGGGTGCGCTGGGGCCGGCTCGTGCTGGTTTTCCTGGTTGTGCTGATTCTCGGAGCCGGCGTGTACGGCTACAATTTCTACCGCCATCTGGGCAACGACCTCGTGGTCAAGGCGCACAATACCAATCAGTTTAAGAACCGGTTCACCTTGTTGCTCCTGGGCGAGGGATTGGTGCGCGCGGGCAAGATTGACATCACCAATCCCGCCGTCAAAGACCAGACCGACACGATGATGCTGATCTCGGTGAATCCGAAGACGGACCAGGCCAGCGTCCTGTCGATCCCCCGTGACTCCATGGTGCACATTCCCGGCTACGGCCTCCAGAAGATTAATGATGCCAACTTCATCGGCGGACCGAAGCTCGCCGTGAAGCTCGTGGAACAGACGCTTCATGTGCCGGTCAATTACTACATGGAAACGACCATCTTCAACTTCGCCAAGATCGTGAACGATATCGGGGGCCTTACCGTCTACGTCCCCTATCAAATGAACTACGGAAACGCGAAGGGCAAGTTTTCCTATCTCAATATTCATCTCAGCAAGGGCTGGCACCACCTGAACGGCTATCAGGTGCTGGAGTTCGTGCGTTTCCGCAACACGGCGCTCGGGGACATCGGACGCATCCAGCAGCAGCAGTACGTGATGGGCTTGATTGCGAAGAAGGTGCTCTCGCCCGCCCATATCACCGCTTTACCGGAACTCATCAGCACCGCGTCCAAGATGATCACCCACACCAATCTCAGCACCATGCAGCTGCTGGAGCTGGGCCTGCTGGCGCGCCATATACACCTGTCGCAGGTGCGATACGCCACCCTCCCGGGCGAGGCCGTGACGATCAATCACATCGACTACTGGCAGCTCAACCAGCGCCTGATGCCCGTGTTGCGCGATGACATCCTGGCCGACACCCTGCCGAAGGCCGACCGCCGTCTCGTGCATATCGAGGTGGTGTCCGGCTCCGGCTATGCGGCCCCGGCCCAGCAATTTACGACATGGCTGCAAAAGCAGGGCTTCGACGCCTATATGGGTGGCATCTATGCGTCGTCCGACGTACAGTCGCAGGTCGCAAACTACACGGGCGACAAGTATCTCGGTGCGGAGCTGGCCCAGGCTCTGGGCGGCGGCTCGTCGGTCATCATCAGCGGCAATCCTTACGACACCGTGCCCGAGTTCGACATCAAGATTATTGTGGGCAAAGATTTTCACCTCGACCCCAAGGTGAAGTTCTAAAGCATCCTGAACGTCTGAAGCCGGCTCTGTTCGTGGGGGCGGGCTCCAGACGCGAATCTGCCGCACGGCGTGAGCCGCGACGGCTCCGGGTGCAGGAGATGGGAGTGACCGCGTCCGACCGGCCAAAAGGGCGCGTGCTATAATCAAGCGCTGAATTTTGAGGAGGGACGGCGGTGGCGCAGCGCGCGTTTTTATTGGCGAAACTGCTCCTCGCCATGGCGCTTGACGTTGTGTTGATCAACGTGGCCATGTACTTTGCCCTCTACCTTCGTTTCGACACCCCCCATGTTCCCGCGGCCTACATGGACCCGTATCTGCACATTGCGCCCTGGTTTACACTCGGCACCATCCTCATCTTTTGGGGCCTTCGGGTGTACCATCGGCTGTGGCAGTACGCCTCCGTGCTGGATGGGCTCGTCATCGTGCTGGCTGTCACTATCTCGGCCTTCTGGCTCTCCGCTCTCATCTACCTGGAAGGAGCCGCGCATTATTCACGCGGCGTCTTCGCCCTGTACTGGCTTGTCGGTCTGGTCCTGCTAGGCGGCGTCCGCTTTATCCGTAAGTCCCTCACCGATGTGCGCTGGCGTTCGTCTTTTGGTGACGCGCCGCGCGTGCTGATTGTGGGAGCGGGCAAGGCAGGCCAGCTGGTGGCGCAAGAGCTACTCCGTCATCCCGAGGCGGGACGGGCCCTCGGATTTTTGGACGATGATCCGCACAAGGCCGGCATGCGGCTCAACGGGTTGCCGGTTCTGGGCCGCATCGACGAGATCGGGGCCGTCGCCCAGCGCCATGCCGTGGACGAGATGATCATCGCCATCCCCTCGATGGCTGGCTCCGGAGTCCGGCGGCTGATGGAGGAAGCCCGTCGCGCCGATGTACGGGCGCGCATCCTCCCGGCCCTGAACCACATGATTGATGGCCGGGTGAGCGTGAACCAGATCCGCAACATTCAGATCGAAGACCTCCTGCAGCGTGAACCCGCGGACGTGGATCTGGGGGAAATCGCCTCGTATCTGACCGGACGGAGCGTGCTGGTGACGGGGGCCGGTGGCACCATCGGCTCCGAGCTGGCCCGGCAGGTGGCACTCTTTCATCCCCGGCGGCTGATTCTGCTGGGCGTGGACGAGAGTTCGGTCTTCACCATCCAACAAGATGTGCACGCGCGCGTGCCGGATCTGGAGCTCGTGCCGGTGGTGGCGGACCTGCGCGATCGCCGTCACCTCGAGCGCATCTTCGAGGCCGAGCGTCCCCAGGTGGTCTTTCACGCGGCCGCGCACAAACATGTGCCGCTCATGGAAGCCCAGCCAGACGAGGCGGTCCGCAACAATATCGGAGGGCTGTGGATCCTGGCCGAAACCGCCCGTCTGTTTCGCAGCGAAAGTTTCGTCTTCATCTCGACCGACAAGGCCGTGAATCCGACCAGCGTCTACGGGGCCACCAAGCGGGTTGGCGAACTGCTGGTCTCGGCGCTTGCGCGTCGGGGTCCGACGCGCTTTGTGACGGTCCGCTTCGGAAACGTCCTGGGCTCGCGCGGGAGCGTGGTGCCCATATTCCAGCACCAGATCCAAAGCGGGGGGCCGCTCACTGTCACCCACGCCGACATGGTGCGGTACTTCATGACCGCCCGTGAGGCCGCCCAGCTGGTCATTCAGGCGGCGGCGATGGGACGGGGCGGCGAGGTGTTCGTGTTGGACATGGGCGAACCCATCCGCATTTTGGACCTGGCCATGAATCTGATTCGCCTGTCCGGCCTCACCCCGGGGCACGATATCGACATTGTGTTTACCGGGATCCGCCCGGGCGAGAAACTGTTTGAGGAGCCGTTGACGCGCGAGGATCGGGCGTCGGCGAGCCAGCACGAACGCATCTACATCGCGCGCGAAGCGCCCATGGACCTGGAAGGCGTGCTAAAAGCCGCGGATAACCTGCTCAGTCTGGCCGAGGACGGTGCCCGGGAGCGCATTGTGCGCGCGCTGATGGCCGTCGTGCCGGAATATCACCCCAATCGCGAGACGGTCGTCACGCCCATTCCCCTGACGGGAGTCCGTGACCTGGGAGCCCGTCATGTCCTGGAGCCCTGAGGCTCAGGAACTGAAGCGGCGCCTGCAGTCACGCGATGCGGTCGTGGGCGTGGTCGGGCTTGGCTACGTGGGGCTTCCGCTGGCCGTGGAACAGGCGCGAGCCGGTTTCTTGGTGATCGGCCTCGATGACAATGGCGCCAAGGTGGAACGGCTCGGACGCGCGGAGAATTACATCCCCGATGTGGACGAGGGCGATCTCCGGACCGCGGTCGGCTCCGGGAAGCTTCACGCCACCACGCACTACCCCGAGCTCGGACGGGCAGATGTGATCCTGGTGGCGGTGCCGACCCCGCTCACCCCGAACAAGGAGCCCGACCTGTCATATATCCTGTCGGTGGCGGACCGGATTCGGGGCATCCTGCGGCCGGGGCAGTTGGTGGTGCTGGAGTCCACGACCTACCCCGGTACGACGGACGACGTGCTGCGGCCGATTTTGGAGACCAGCGGACTGCGGGTCGGGGAGGAATTGTTCCTGGCCTACTCGCCCGAACGCGTCGACCCGGGCAATCCCGTGTACCAGACCCGCAACACGCCGAAGCTGGTGGGCGGCTCCACCGAGGTCTGCGGAGAGCTGGCGGCGCTTTTTTACGAGCAGTCGCTCACCGACGTGGTGCGGGTCTCCTCGCCGGCTGTCGCGGAGATGGCGAAGGTCTTCGAGAACACCTACCGGGCGGTCAATATCGCGCTGGTGAATGAGATGGCCCTACTGGCGGATCGCATGGGACTCGACGTGTGGGAGGTGCTGGAGGCGGCGGGCACTAAGCCCTTCGGCATCCAGATCTTTCAGCCGGGACCGGGGGTGGGGGGCCACTGCATCCCGCTTGACCCCTTCTACCTGGCCTGGAAGGCGCGCGAGTACGATTTCCCCACCCGCTTCATTGAGCTCGCGGGCGAAATCAATCTGAAGATGCCCTACTTCGTCGCGGACAAGCTGCAGGCGGCCCTGAACGCCGTCAAAAAACCGCTGAATGGCTCGTCGGTGCTGGTGCTGGGCGTGGCTTATAAAAAGGACATCAATGACCCCCGCGAGTCTCCCGCCCTCAAGGTGATCGAACTCCTGGAGGAGCGGGGCGCGTTGGTAACGTACCATGACCCCCACATTCCGGTGCTGCGGCCGCAAGCCTCATACGGCCGTACGGCCCGCTCGGTGGCGCTTGAAGCCGGGCGGCTCGCGGAGTTGGACGCGGTCGTCATTGCGACCGATCACGCGGCGGTTGACTACGCGTTCGTGGCGGAGCACGCCCCCCTGATCCTCGATACCCGCAACGTGATGGCGCGGCGGGGCATCACCGGCCCCGCCCGCATCGTCAAACTGTAGGCTGCGGAGGGATTTTGATGGCGGTACGATTGGGGCTTGTCGGCTGCGGGGCCATCGGGCAGCGCCATCTGCAGGCGCTGAAGCACCTCGAGGGGGTGGAGCTCACCGCCACCGTGGATGCCGACTTCGAGCGGGCAGAGGCGGCCGCCGTCCCCTTTGACGCCACCCCTTTTGCCAGTACCGACGATCTGTACCGGAGCAGCCTGGTGGAGGCCGTGATCATCGCGACCCCGTCGGGCCTTCATCCGGAACTGGCGATGGAGGCCATGGAGCAGGGCCTGGATGTGCTGGTGGAGAAGCCGCTGGCGCTCTCCTACGGAGAGGCGGCACGGCTCACCGGGTTTGCCGATGATGCCGGGGTGGTGCTGGCCGTCACCCACTTCAACCGGATGCTGCCGGGGCCGGCGGCGGTGGCGGCGGCGATTGCGGGGGGCCGTCTCGGGCGACTCCTCTCAGGCGGCGTGGACGTGCGCTGGGCCCGTACGCAGGCTTACTACGACGAGGCACCCTGGCGGGGGACGCGGGGGATGGACGGGGGCGTGCTGTTCAATCAGGCGATTCACGCGCTCGACCTCCTGGTCGCGTTCTTCGGGCCGGCCCGGGAGGTCTTTGCGTACGGCGACACGCAGACCCATCGTATTGAGGCCGAGGACGTGGTGACCGGCTCCGTGCGCTTCGAGTCGGGAGCGCTCGCGACCGTGAACGTCACCACCTCCGTGCCTGATCGAAATCTCGAAGAGCGCATCACCGTGGTGGGAGACGGCGGTGTGGCGGTACTGGGTGAGCAGAACTCCGCGTTGAAGGTGCTTCGCACGACGAGCCCGGAGGAGGACGAGGAAGTCCTAAGGTCACTAAAAACGGCCGATCCGTGGCCGTCCTGGCGCAGCCACCACAATGCCCTCAAGGACTTCCTGGCTGGCGTGGAGACGCGAAATCCGCCGGCGCTGGCTTCGTCCAGCACGCTCGCGGTACTCGCGCTGGTGGAGGCCCTGACGCGTTCGGCTCAGAGCGGGCGTCCGCTCACGATCCGGGAATTGACGCGGGAGAGGGGGCTCGGATCGCGTGCCTGACGTGGATAAGGGCGCCGGCACGATCGTGGGGGCGGGCGTCGTGCTGGGGGACGGCGTGAGGCTTGGCTGCTATGTGGTGATTCATGAGGGCACGGTCCTCGGTGATGGCGTGGTGGTGGACGACTTCGCCGTGCTGGGCAAGCGGCCGGCCGCGTCTAAAGTCAGCACGCTCCGCCTGACGGAGCTCGGACCCCTGGTTGTGGGGGCCGGGACCCACGTCGGCACGGCGGCCGTGCTGTATGCCGGCAGCGAGATCGGACCCGAGGGCTTCATCGCGGATGGAGCTCAGATCCGCGAGCGCTGCCGCCTCGGACGCCGGGTGGTGGTGGGGCACGCCGTCACCATCGAGAACGACTCCATGGTGGGGGACTTTACGAAATTGCAGACGGGAGCGTATCTGACAGCCCACTCCCTGGTCGAAGACCACGTGTTCATCGCGCCGGGGGTCATGACCAGCAACGACCCCTACATCGCCCGCACCGAAGCGCGGCACGCGGCCACGCGGGGCCCCACGATCCGGAGAGCGGCGCGGCTCGGCGTGGGGGCCGTGCTCCTGCCGGGCGTTGAGGTCGGCCAGGAAGCGGTGGTGGCGGCGGGGGCGGTCGTCACCCACGACGTGCCGCCCTACCAGGTGGTGATGGGCGTGCCGGCCCGGGTCGTGCGGCCCACGCCATCCGAGCAGTGGCTGTACCCGCCCGGCGAGGCCGGATCAGGAGGGAGGGACAGGGACGGCGATGCGCGATGACAAGATTCCCGCTTTCAGCCTGACGGAACAGGTCGCGGCGCTGCGTCCGGAGCTGGAGGACGCGTGGCATCGGGTGCTCGACTCCGGGCAATACATTTTGGGTCCGGAGGTCGAGGCGTTCGAGCAGGAGGTGCAGAGCCTCCTCGGGGTGCCGGCGGTCGGCGTGGCCAATGGTTCGGATGCTCTGCTCCTGGCCCTGCAGGCCCTTCACGTGGGACCCGGCGACGAGGTGGTGACGACTCCGTTCACGTTCTTTGCAACGGCTGGAAGTATTTCACGGTTGGGGGCCGTGCCGGTCTTCGCCGATGTGAATCCGGATACGTTTAACGTGGACCCGGACCAGGCTCTGGCGCGTGTTACCCCCCGTACGCGCGCGATCCTGCCGGTCCACCTGTTCGGGCTCATGGCAGACACCCTCCGCCTGGTGGAGGGGTTTGCCGGCCCCGTCGTCGAGGATGCGGCCCAGGCCATTCTGGCGTCTCAGGGCGGTCGATGGGCCGGCACGGTGGGAGACGTCGGCTGCTTCAGCCTCTATCCCACCAAGAATCTCGGGGCGTTCGGGGACGGCGGCTTTATAACGAGCCGCCGCCCCGAACTGGGCGAGGCGGTGCGCCGCCTGCGCGCCCATGGGGCGACGGCCAAGTACTATCACGTGGAGCTCGGGATGAACTCCCGGCTCGACGCCCTCCAGGCGGCGCTCTTGCGCGTGAAGCTTCGACATCTGCGTGCCTGGACCGAAAGGCGGGTGGCGCTCGCCGACCGCTATCGCGCCGGATTCGCGGCCTGTGGTCTGCAAGAGGCGGTACGCCCGCAGGTCGTGCCCGCGGGCTTTGCGGCCGTGTATCATCAGTTCACGGTCCGCGCCGACCGGCGGGACGCTCTTTTGGAGTGGTTGGCCGCGCATGGCGTCGGTGCGACCGTTTACTATCCCCACCCGCTCCATCTCCTGCCGGCCTTCGCACATCTTGGCTATCGGGAGGGATCGCTCCCGGCGGCGGAGCAGCTGTGCCGCGAGGCGCTGTCGCTGCCCCTCTACCCCGAACTCCGTTTCGAACAGGTGGACCGGGTTGTCGATATCATCGCCGCCTTTTACCGTGGCCCGGCTTAAAGTCCTCACGGTCGTGGGTGCGCGCCCGCAGTTCATCAAGGCCTCGGCCGTGAGTCCCGTGCTGCGGGAGCGGGCAGACGAGGTGCTCGTGCACACGGGGCAGCATTATGATGAGCATCTCTCGCAGGTGTTCTTCGACGAGCTCGGCATCCCCCGCCCGGACGTGA
>JAKATP010000069.1 GCA_021818685.1 Bacillota bacterium
TAGATGAAGTTGACAAACGCATTGGCCGCATTGGCCCCCAACAGGGCAAATACGAAACGAAACGCCAGCAGCACGAGCAGGATGGCTTCGAGAATGTGGATAATCCGGACCAGCACCAGGTCGGGGGGCGGATTGGGGGCGGAAGCGGTGGCCGGTGCCGTTTGGGCGACAGTCTCTTCGGCCGGTGCCTGCGTGTGCCCGTCCTCGGTATGACGTCTTGGTTCCACCATCATCTCTCCCTTCTGCTTCCCGTGGTGACCGTGGTGTTTCCTGATTGGGCGTGATTTCCCCGGCGGCACGATTACGGCAGGCGGATCGGGCCCTTCGCGAAGGAGAGGCGCGACTCGAGCCTCACGGGGCTCCGCCTTCGGATCCGGACGCGGCGTCCGCTTATGCGACCATGCCGTACCGGGCCTCCATCTCCCTCCCCCTACCTCTCGTTCCCGTTAACAGAATTCGCTCCGGTCGGCAGATTTTCGGCACGGCGGTCTCGCCCCCGCCCTGTCCGCATATTCATTCCCCGTGTGGACTCATAAATTCCCAGCGACTGCCCGCAGCCTTTCACGTCTTCATGAGCGGTGAGGGGAACGGTTACTGCTCACCGCGGAGAGGAGACCGCATGAGTCGAGAAACCGAACGGGTGCTCATCGCCGGTACCGTTGGAACCGGCGCCCTCACCCTCGTGCTGGCCTTAGCCCCGCTTTGGGGCTCACCCGTCCTGAACTTCCCTCTCTGGGACGGCACGTTCTTCACCCTGAACCTGACCTGGGCCGTCATTGTCGGATATGGCGTCCACTTTGGCATCGGCATTTTGCTGGCGCTGTTGTTTCAGCGCAGCATCGGTCCCCGCCTCGCCGGCGAAGCCTGGCTCAAAGGGGCCGTCTTCGGCATGGCGGTATGGCTCGTCCTCATGGTGGTCGGCTTCCCCCTGTTTGATCTGCTCGATCCGCTGACCTTAAATGGCCTGCTCCCGTCGCCGGGTTTCTTTGCGCTCGGCCTCGGCGTGAGCGCGCCCGTCATGCTGCTCGCGGCGCACCTCATCTACGGCGCGGTTGTGGGAACCCTTGCCGGCCGCGAGCCCAACCAGGCGCTCGCTCGCCTCTAAGACCCGGCTGCACCCAGACCGCCGCCAGAATCCTCTGGCGGCGGTATCGCCGTTCTTTCTTCGTGGCCCGCCGGACTTCCGTTAGCATTAGGCATTAGGATGGAGGCCTCGTCAGCCACGCGTCTTCCCTGCGGCGGACGAGTCCCCATGAGGGGAGGCGTCGTCCGATTGCAACCTTGAGGACCCTGGGGCGGGATCGCGGGTGAGCGTCGGGCGGCAGGTGGCGCGCGCCACCGGCCTCATCATATTCGTGACCCTGCTCAGCAGGGTGACGGGCTTTGCACGCACCATGGTTCAGGCCTCGGTGTATGGCGCCAACTGCCAGACAGACGCTTTCGTGGCGGCGACCGTCTACCCGAGCCTCCTGTTTGCCGGCATCAACGGCGCCATCACGACCACGTTCATTCCCCTTTACACGGACATCCGAGAGCGCTCGGGGCATGAGGCGGCCGTCCGTTACACCAACACCCTCATCACGGTCTTGTTTGTGGCCCTGATCGTCTTAGAGGGCCTCGGGCTTGTGCTGGCGGGCGTGGTGCAGCCCCTGTACCTGCCCGGCTGGGTCGGACAATACTGCTTTGGACAGTCGAAACTGCTTCTCACCCTGCAGCTCACTTGGGTGATGCTGCCGGCGCTCGTCTTCATGGGGCTTTCGGGGGTCCAGGCAGGACTCTTGCAGGCGGAAAACGACTTTGCCTGGCCGGCTGCCGTCGGCATCCCGCAGAATTTCTTATATATCGCGGCCGTCTTCATGCTCTGGCACCGCTACGGGATCTTTGCCGCGGCCGTGGGGACCCTCATCGGAGGCATGTCCTACGTCATCTGGCTCTCCATCCCACTCCGCACCCGCCACGGATTCCGGTACCGGGTGCGCTTCCGCCTGCGCGATCCGGCCCTCATCCGCATGGGACGCATGGTGGTGCCGATTTTTCTCTCCACGTTCGTAGGCCAAGCGGGGTACATCGTCGACCGCATTCTGGCCACATCGCTTCGGGCCGGGAGCGTGACGGCGCTGCAATATTCCTCCCTTATCAACAACACCGTGCTCGGGCTCTTTGTCACCGCGCTGGTGACGGCCCTTTATCCGACGCTCTCGCGCTACATCGCCCAGGAGGACGTCCCCGGCTTTGTCGCCGCGAATCGCCGTTCGCTTATCCTCCTCACGGTGGTGACCATGCCCATCATGGTGGGGGTGGTGGTGCTGCGCACCCCCCTGGTGGCGGTGCTCTTCCAGCGGGGCGCCTTCACGTCCGAAGCCACCCAGGAGACGTCTTTCGCGTTGGCGTTTTTCTCATTGGGACTGGTGGCCCTGGCGTATACGAGCCTTTTGCCGCGGGCGTTCTTTGCCCTGCAGGATACCCGCACGCCGACCACCTACGGCATGCTGGCGGTCGGCGTCAACATCGTCGCGGACCTGCTCTTGATCCATCCCCTCCGTCAGGGCGGCCTCGCACTCGGCACCTCGCTCGCACAATGGGCCCTGGCCGGCTTTCTCATCTTCCAGCTCCGGCGCCGGGTCGGGCCGCTGGGAGGCGGGCGGCTCGTGTTTACCTTTGTCAAGACGCTCCTGGCCTCGGCCGTGATGGGGGGGCTCGTGTGGGGCCTGTTTCGCTACACCCATCGGTTCGTGCCGCCGCACGCCACGGTCTTCGCCATCCTCCATCTCCTGCTGGTCGTCGCCGTGGGAGCTGGCGTTTACGGGTTTCTGGTGTGGCTCATGCGCATCGAGGAGGTGGGCTATCTGATGGCGCTCCTGCGCGAGGGATACCGGCGGATCGTGCCGGGCGTCCGCCCGCTCGTCTGAATCCGCCTGCGGGCGGATGCCCGCCGACCGATTTCCGCGTATAACGAGGACATCAGACACCGATACCGGGCGGGGAGGCGTTTTATGCGTCAGCGCGACGACGCGATCAGCATCCTCCACACGGTGGCGGCCACCCTGAACCAGGTACCCGACGTGCGCGACGCCATGACCCGGATCCTGCCCCGTCTCACCCGCGCACTCGGGCTGCACACCGCCTGGATGTTCCTGTTCGACGACGGCGGCACCGAGGTGGCAGAGGTAGCCTATACAGGCCTCCCGCCCGCCCTGCACGCACAGCGCGCGCGGCCGCTTAAAGAGGGCACCTGCCACTGCCAGGACAGCTTCCGGAATGGGGAGCTCACCCGCGCCGTCAATATCGTCCGCTGCAGCCGATTGCAACGGTCCACCGGCGATCGGGGAGGCCTGGTCTTTCATGCCTCCGTGCCTCTCCTGGCGAAAAACCGCCGGCTCGGCATCCTGAATGTGGCGAGTCCCGGACGAGAGCTTTTTTCGTCCGATGTCCTGCGGGTGTTGTCCGCCGTCGGCCAGCAGGTAGCGGTGGCGGTGGAACGAAGCGGCCTTTACCGGTTGGCCTCCCGGCGGGCGGAGCTTTTGACAGAGCTTGAGCAGGCGGCGGCGCGTCTTCACCGGCTGCACACCGCCGGGTCCGTAGCGCGCGAGGTGGTGGACACGGCAGTGCAGGCGTTCGGATGCCCTGCGGCCACCCTCTTCATGCGGGTTGACCGGTCTTTTGTGCCCATGGCCCATGCCGGCCGCGGGACACCGCCGGCCGCCGTCACGGCCGGTGTCCCGCCCCTAGGCCCGGTGATGCCCGGCGAGGCCTTTCACCCTGGGGGTAGTGGCCCGGCTATCCTGACCATTATCCCGGGAAGCGACCCGCCCGAGGCGATCCTGGCAGCGGTGGCTGCCGTCCCTGATCCCTTCACCGAGCGACTTCTCGCCTCGTACGGCGCTCACATCGGGCTTTCGCTCACGAATGCGGCCCTCCTCGCCCGGCAGTCCGAGCTGGGCGCCGTCTTGGAGCGCGAGCGTCTCGCTCGGGAACTCCACGACGCCATCAGCCAGCGCCTTTTCTCCTCCACCCTCGACCTCGCCGCCCTCTCCGAGGAGATTCCCGCCTCCGCACCCCTGCATGCCCTGGTCGACTCGGCCATGACCCACACTCGCGCCGCGCTCCAGGAGATGCGCGCCCTCGTATACGAGCTGTCGGCTCCGAAAGATGGGCCGCTCGGACCGCTCTTGCGCGCGCTGGCACCCCATTCGGGGGTTCGGGTGCTGGTGGAATCGGACCCGCCGCTGCCGGAGGCATCCCGGATGGCGCTCCTCCGCATCGCGCAGGAAGCCGTACAAAATGCCCTCCGGCACGCCCCGGGCGCGCCGGTGACGCTCTCGCTCCACCCTGACGGCGAGGGCCTGGTTCTATCCGTGGAGGACGATGGACCGGGATTCCCGCTAGAGCGGGTGCAGGCGGGCCTCGGGCTCGCGCACATGCGGGAGCGGGCACAGGCCTGTGGCGCCGAGCTCACGGTGGACACCGGACCCGGCCGCGGCTGCCGGGTGCGGGTGCGCCTGCCCCATCCCCTGGCTGACGGGAGCGCGTCGTGATCCGGGTGGTGGTGGCCGACGACCATCCCGTCGTGCGTGAGGGCCTCGCCCGTTATCTCGGACGCGACCTCGATCTGGAGGTGGTGGCGTCGGTCGGCACGGCATCCGACCTGCTCGACGCCCTGCCCCTGAACCCCGATGTCGTCCTTTTAGACATGCATCTTCCCGACATGGCTGGCCCGGATGCGGTCCGGGCGGTCCGGGATGCGAACGCCCGGATCCGGGTGCTGGCCCTCTCAAGCTTTTCGGATCCGGAGCTGGTCGAAGCGGCGTTTCAGGCGGGCGTATCCGGGTATCTGTTAAAGGACGTGGACCCGCAGGCGCTCCGCGCGGCCCTGAAGGAGGTGGCCAGGGGCGGGGACGTGGTGCCGCCCGACATCCGCCGCATGCGGGAGGAGGCCGCACGGCGCCTCCGGCAGGCGTCGGTCCTGTCGGCGCGGGAACGGGAGGTGCTGGAGCTCATAGGCCAGGGTCTCTCGAACGCTGACATCGCCCGTAAGCTCTTCATCAGCGAAAAAACGGTCAAAACGCACGTGAGTCATATTCTGGCCAAATTCGGCGTGGCCGATCGGACGGGCGCCATCTTAGAGGGGCTGCGCCGCCAGCTCATCCGGGTACGCGAGACTCCCTAACTTTTCGGGCTCAGCGTGAGATCCTGAATGGCGGTCGTGATTTCGCCGTCACCACCCTCGGCGATGAGCACCGTTCCCGCATCCTCGGTCACGGCCTCGGTGCTCTGCGTACTGATGGTGCTCACGGTCACCTGAAGGGCGCCGAGACGGATGGTGTAGGCCGACCCCGGCGCCGCCGGCAGCCCGAACCGGCCCGCATATTCCGTCAACAGGAGCGGACCGCCGCTGCCGGTAAACTGCATCAGCACCTCGGTCCCGTAAGGCGTGCCGGTGGCTGCGGTGGCGCTTGTCAGCGTGAGGCCGGAGCGCACGGCGGGCAGCGCCAGCGAAAACCGGATCCGCTTAGGCAAGGCGTTCAGCTCCGTAATGGCCGTCCCGTCCGCCAAGACCCCGGTGGTCCCGACTGGCGCGGTAAACGAAAAGATCTTGGGGCTGAAGGAGGGATTCACCCGGTAGCTCAAAAACGTCATGCTCACCGTCGTCCCGTTCGTATGCAGGAGGAGTCCTCGTGGCACGCCGCTTTTCGACCCGTACAGGAGGTTCCCGCTCACCGCGCCGAGGGAGGTCAGCTGCCCTTGAAAGCTGACCTTCCAACGGCCGCCAGCCAGGGTCTTCACATGGGTGAAGGTCACCGCGGAGAGCAACGTGTTGAGATCCGTGGTCGCCCACCGGAGGTCAAAGCCGCTGGGGGCCAGGCTCGAACCCAGCCCATAGTGGGCCCCTCGTTCGGTATAGACCCAGGCGTTCGTCCCGTTGGCCACTGCCGTGAGCGTGGTGTTGCCCGAATCGATCACCTCACGGATGTCGTACGCGCCATTGGCCTTCACGGCAGCGGACGCGGAAGAGTAGCCCTGGGGTCCCGTCACCGCGATGCTGGCCCGAACTTCTTCCGAATGAAAGCTCCGGACGCGCTTGAGGATAATCTGACGGGCCTCCTGCACCCGGTCGGGTCCCTTCAACGACACCGGCGTATGCCCGCACGCCGACAGGACGACACCCACACCCGCCAGAACGGCCAGCCTCTTCCCGATTCGCGCACGCCCCGTCTGCCGAGTGCTGTTCATGGGGAGAATGGTATGTCATCGATCCCGTCGGAACAATGCCGCTCTCGGGCGCACCCAGCAAATCTTATGCCAGCAATGGCTGCCGGACTCTGGACATCACACGTCTAAATGGTCACACTGATCGTGCTTCGCTATGTCTGACGAACATGCATCGATGCAGCAGATGGTTGACGACTAATGAGCGGGAGAGTGAGTGACATCATGGTAGGTGAACGACCAGACCGCGTGGCCATCTTTATTGACGGGGCGAACATGTTCTACGCCCAGCGCAGTCTGGGCTGGCACTTGGACTTCGCCCGGGTCTTGAACTACTTCACCCAGGATTCCGAGCTCTACAATGCGTTTTACTACACCGGGGTGCAGGTGCCGCCGGACCTATCACAGCGCGACTTCCTGACAGCGCTGCGGCATCTCGGCTTTACCGTGCGCGAGAAGGTCATCAAGGAGACCTATGACCAGTCGAGTGCCAACACCATTCGACGCGCCAATCTTGACATCGAGATCGTCATCGACATGTTCAATACGTCCGGGCGTTACGATGTGGCCGTACTCATGAGCGGCGACGGTGATTTCGAGCGCGCGGTCGAACTCCTGCGGTCCAAGGGCAAGGAGATTATCGGGGTGGGTACCCGGGGCATGATTGCGGCGGAGCTGGAAAATGCCTGCGACCGGTATGTCAAGCTCGAAGACATCCGGGACGCCGTCGAGAAGATCCGCCCGCAAGCTGCCGTTTGACGAGCGTATCAAACCCCGCCGACAAGCCGGCGGGGTCAGCTATTGGCACCCTGCGGCTGTCAGATCAGCCCCGCGGGTCGTAGCTGGCGCAGAATGTATCGAGCTCATCGACCGAAGGCCGCCCTCCGGTGACGGCACTCATGACGGTCCCGCCCGCGGTGCCAGGCTTTTTCTCCACCCAGATCTCGCGCAAATCGCAGTTGTTGCCGGACGCCCAATGCATGCATTCCGACACCTTGCACTTGATGACTTGCTGGCCGCCCTGCGCTCCCATGTGCATGCCTCCTCGCCTCTCGTGCGCGTCAGCGGTTAGCATGGGATGTTCCGCCGGGCTTTATGTGCCGGCGTCTTCTACCGAGCCGAGGACCCGGAGCGCCTCCTGTAAAGCGGCACGATCCGCATCCGACACATCCTCATAGGGCGCGGCCACCCGGCAGGGGGCAAAACCCTGAAGCTCCAAGACAGCCTTCCAGGCCTTATAGCCGCCGTAGCGGCGGCACGTATTCACGAGGGCCATGAGCCGCTCCTGCAGTTGGCGGGCGGCCTGAAGACGTCCTGCCTGGAACTCGCGGAGGATCGCCACCTGAAACGGGGCGACCGCGTTGGCGGCGGCGCAGATGGTGCCGGCCGCTCCGGCGGCGAGTGACGCCAGGAGCATCTCATCCGAGCCGGTCACCACCGTGAACGCCTGCCCACGGGTGGCGGCCAGAACCTCCTGCAGGTAGAGAAAGCGGCCGCCGGAGTCCTTAAGGCCGATAATGCGCGGGTGCGCGGCCAGATCCCGCACCACGGCCACGGCGAGCTCCACTTTCGTGTAGGGGGGAATGTTGTAGAGCACGAGCGGAATCGGCGAGCGTTCGGCGAGGTCCGCGTAGAATCGCGCGACTTCGGCCGGGGATGGCGGGTAGTAGTACGGCGGCGGCACCAGCGCTGCGTCCATGCCGTTTTCAGCTGCCGTCTCGAGCCCGGCCCGGACGCGGTCGATGACCGTATCCGCCACGCCGCTTAAGACCGGCACGCGACCGCGGGCGCGCTCGCGCACCCGTCGCTGCACGGCACTGCGCATGTCAGGCGTGAGTGTCGCCACCTCGCCCGTCGATCCCAGGACGGCAATTCCCGTCACACCGTCGTCAATCACCCGATCGGTCAGATCATCCAACACCGCCTCCGCGAGCTTCCCCGCCGCCGTGAGCGGAGTGGCCAGCGCCGGGTACACGCCGGCGGGGAGCGCCGTCCACGCCGTCATGCCATTCCGCGGTTCTCCCAGGCTCTCCAAGGTTGTCCCTCATTTCGGTGCCGAGCCGGCACCTCCAATCTCCTGCCATTGTACCAAGCCCACCCCGCCGCGATGGCCCTGTTCATCCGATCTCACGGCGCGGAAACCTCGGCGTTCGGGCCGGGGAGGAGGCGCCGTTGACCTCACTGGCTGTGGAATGCTCAGGATGATTGGCTAAAATGATTCGGTGAAGACCATACTGACCGCCAAGCTCAAACTGCATACGACATCCGAGACCGGTCAACGTCTCCTGGATACCGCCGGGGCTTATCGGAAGGCCCTCAACTATACGAGTCAGGTGGCCTTTGAGCACGGCAAGCTGTCCAATCAGGTCAAGCTCCACGGACTGGTCTATCCCGCACTGCGGGCGCGTTTTGCGTTGCCCTCGCAACTCGCGTGTTCGGTCTCCCGCCAGGTGGGCGCGACGTACAAGGCGTTGTGGACCAAGGTCAAGCACAATGCGGTCCACCGACAAAGGGGCTATACCCCCAAGCGGTACAAGGGGTTGGACCAGGCCCCGGTCTTCACATCCAATACCACCACCTTCACCTACCAGCGAGATTACCGATTCAAATCCGGGCAACGGGTATCCCTCACGACGCTGGATGGTCCGGTGATTGTGGCCTACGACGGCTATGCGAAACACCGGGACCTGATCCAAAAGGGGGCTTCGGGTGGGGTCACCTTTGGGGCCGCCAAACTCTGGCGGGATCCCAGAACCCACAGGTTCTATCTCTTGGTCAGTGTGGAAGTGGACACACCAGACCCCACTCCGGAATCGTTAAAAGGCATCAAGGGCGCGGATTTGGGAGAACGGTATCTGGCGGTGACCACCACGCCCGGGAACAAGACGCAGTTCTTCCGGGGAGGAGCCATTCGCCACAAGGGAGAGGCTTTTCAGCGCGTGCGTTCACGTCTGCAGTCCAAAGGCACTCGGGGTGCCCAGAAGCGACTACGCCAATGGCAGCTTCGAGAGAGACGGTTTAAGGCCGACGTAAACCACCGCATTGCCAAAGCCATTGTGGAGCCGGGGTTCCTGATCGGGCTGGAAGATCTGAGTCGGATTCGGGAAAGAACCAACGTCCGAGGGAGACAGAATCGGCGGCGCCGAGCCAAGTGGGCTTTTGCCGAATTGGGCGCCTTTATTGCCTACAAAGCCCAGTTGGCAGGAGGTCTGGCGATTCGGGTCGATGCGGATTATACCTCGAAAGGGTGCCCCCGTTGCGGCCACGTTGATGAGACGAATCGTCCGAACAAAGGACTGCGGTTTTGCTGTACCGCATGCGGCTTCACCCTCCATGCCGATCTGGTGGGTGCCCGCAATGTGACTTTAAGAACGCTCCTTATCCGGCAGGACTGGATGGGGACGGGGCTTTTGTCAACAGCCCCTGATGGGTCGGATGATGAAACCAAAGCCAAGCGCCTGCACAGGTTCTTGGAATTGCGGTGGAATCCAGATCCAAGCTCCGCCCTTTAGGGCGGGGTCGTTGACGGGTCTAAGGTGTCTCTAGACTGGTCTTGATCCCGCCGGCGGGCGCGGCGTTGGCGATCGGCGGTTCTTCGGCTACCCGAACTGGGGGCGGCGAAGGTCGACGTGAACGGAGGGACCGCGACCACGGACGGATGACGGATGACGGGTGACTGTTGGAAGGGAAAGGTGGGGACGTCGCATGCGAGCCATTGTCCTGACCCAGTATGGGGGGCCCGAGGTCTTGTCCATCAGCCAGGTTCCGGACCCCGAACCGGGTCCGGGTCAGGCTCTCGTACGGGTCCGGGCCACGTCGCTCAACCGGGCCGACGTGCTCCAGCGTATGGGGCGTTACCCGGAGCCGGATCCAAAGCCGACCCACGAAATCTTGGGCCTCGACATCGCCGGCGAGGTGGCCGAATCGCCCTCAGGCACGTTCCGTCCGGGCGATCGGGTCATGGCACTGGTCGCGGGCGGCGGGTACGCCGAATACGCCGTCGTGCCTGAACGCACACTCTTGCCCGTCCCTCATGGCTGGAGCTACGAGCAGGCGGCCGCCTTTCCCGAAGTGTTCTACACGGCTTACGATGCCCTGACCCAGATACAAGTCGGGGTGGGAGACGTCGTGTTGGTGCACGCCGCGGCCAGCGGAGTCGGGTCGAGCGCGGTCCAACTCCTGTCTGCCATGGGCGCCCAGGCCATGGGCACGGTCGGTACGGCGGAGAAGGCGGCCCGCGTCCTCACACTCGGGGCCGTGCGGGCCATAGACTATCACCAGGAAGACTTCGTGGCGGTCTGCCGCGAATTTACCGGTGGACTCGGCGTGGACGGCATCCTCGATCTGGTCGGAGCCTCGTATTTTGAGCGGAACCTCCAGGTGCTGGCCCGGCAGGGGCGCCAGATTGTCGTGGGGACCGTGGGCGGAGCCCGTGCCACCGTCGCCCTCGACCTCCTCTTGGGCAAGCGCCTCACGGTAATCGGCACCTCGCTCCGCTCGCGCCCGCCCGAAGAAAAGATGGCGTTGGCCCAGGCTGTGAAGCGCCACGTGTGGCCGCTTTGTGACACGGGGCGCATCGCGCCCGTCATCGACCGCGTCTACCCGTGGGCCGAAGCCCGAGATGCCCATCGACGCATGGAATCGAATCTCAACATCGGGAAAATCGTCCTCAGCATTTCATGAGCCGGAGGCGTTGAGATTCGCTAGGATAGGTGGGGAATTGAGGAGGCTGACTCACAATGATTTGGGCTTCGGTCCAAGACACCATAACCGGGTGCAGTTCGTACCTGGTTGGCGACGAACTCACCGGGCAGGCCCTCGTGGTAGACCCGTTGCAATCGAAGACGGTGGCCTACTACGTTTTGATGGCTCAGGACCTGGGGCTCAGCATCTCGTATGTCGTCGACACGCACACGCACGCCGACCACGAGTCAGCCGCCCGTGAGCTGGCCGAGGCGGCGCAAGCGACCCTCGCCCTCTCGCACCGGGCTCCGGTTCACTTTGCCTACGCGCCGCTCAAAGAGGGCGACCGCTTTCATCTCGGTTCCGTGGAAGTCGAGGTCTGGGAAATGCCGGGGCATACACCCGACTCGCTGTGCCTGGTCCTGCGGGATCTGGACCGCGGCGGGGAGCCTTGGCTCGTCATGACGGGCGACGTACTCTTCGTCGGCGACGTCGGGCGACCCGACCTCGGCGAATCCTCGGAAGCGGCCGTGAAAGAAGCGGCCCGCGCTCAATTTCAGAGTCTCGATCGGCTAATGGAGCTTCCGGACTATGTGGAAGTGTATCCGGCGCACTTCGGCGCGTCGCACTGCGGGGGCCTCTATATGTCGCGCAAGTACTGCTCCACCATCGGCTACGAGCGGCGCTACAACACCCTCTTGCAGTCGCGTGACCCGGATCGTTTTGTCGCCGAGCAATTGAAGTTCTTAAAACCGCCGCCCGAGCATGCCCGTCAGGTGCGGGCCGCCAACCTCGGCGTGGCGGCGGGCTCGCGTTGATGGCCGACGCGTCCGTCCTGCGCGGACTGTGGGAGGACATCGAGCCTGGCCCTATGCTGCTGCTCGATCTGAGGCCGCCCCGCGCCTTTCACCACGACCATGTGCCCGGATCGGTCTCCACGCCTTACCGCCTGCAGGGGTTCGGGCCGTCGGTGGCCGCGTTCCTGTCGGATCGCGGTGGACCCCCGTTTGCCCTCGTGTCTGACAACCAGATCGTGCTGGACGCTGCCCGGCAAGCCTTGCAGGCATCTGGACTGACGCCTGCCGCCGCCATCGTGATGCGCATGGCGGAGTGGACGGAGGCAGGCCTTCCATCGGTACGCGTGCCCGACCTTTCGGTGGACCACCTGTTTACGGACCGTGAACAGTTCGTGGTCCTGGACGTTCGTGAACCGTACGAATGGCGAAGCGGCGTCATTCCCGGCGCGCTCACGCTGCCGATGGGGACGGTGCCCGATGAAAGCGGACAGTTCGATCGCGGGCGGCGGTACGCTGTGGTGTGCGCTCACGGCAACCGCTCGCAGGCCGTCGCAAGTTTTCTGGCCGAACAGGGGTTTGACGTGATGAATGTGGCCGGGGGGATGATGGCGTGGCTGCAGGCCGGCTACCCGGTCCAGGAGACCGCCGCCCCCTAGCCGCCTCTCGCGCGCCCGGCGTTCCCGTCACGCGTGCGACGGAGGTGCGTCGCGCTGCAGCTCGAAGAGAGCCGGCGTTCCCGGCTGCCAGGACCACAGGGCGGGCGGATACCCGAGCGGCGGGATTTGCGGCGGCGGAAACCAGGCCCACCCGGACGCTTCACCATCCGCGGGTTGCAGTCGGCCGCCTGTGACACGGCACAAGAAGAGGACGGCCATATAGTCCACCCGGTCGCCGTTCGGATAATGCACGCGCCATGGCGCCACCACCCCCATCAAATGGCTCGGACACACGACGAGGCCTGTCTCCTCGCGCACTTCGCGCACCAGCGCTGCGGCCGCGCTCTCGCCGGGGTCGAGGGCGCCCCCCGGCAGCATGAAGCCGCCCGTGTCGCGGTTGACGAGCAGCAGCGTCCGTCCCCGCCCATCACGGATGACGGCGCCGGCGCTCGGCATGAGCAGGAGACGTGAGCCGACGCGGCGGCGGATCCCGGCCAGATACGGGGAGATGGGCATGCTAAGGCTCCGCCGGCCAGGCGGTAAAGCTGTAGGCGTCCTCGACGAGCGGTTGGCCGATCTCGATGTGCTGACGGGTGAGGTACTGGCCCCCCATATGTTCATAGAAGCTGCGGGCGGGGTTGTCATGCAGGACCCACACCACTGCCGGCAGGAGTCCCCGGCCGGCCAGATCCGACAAGCCCCGGCAAAGAAGCTTTTTTCCAAACCCGCGTCCATGCTGCCCGGGCTCCACGTACAACATGAACACCTCACCCGGATGCCCTGCCAGGCTTCCCCGCTCGGGCCCGACCCCGACATAACCCACCGGGCCGCCCTGATCTTCCATGACATAGACGTGCAGCCCGCTTGCGCCCTCGCCCTTAAGCGTCCGCTCCCACCTCGCCCGGGACTCCCCGACGTCGAGGCCGTCCAGAACCGCATCCGGCACGATGCCGCGGTAGGTCGCCCGCCACGTCTCCACCCGGATGCGCGCCAGGGCCGCGGCGTCGCCGGGCTCCGCACGCCGGACGGCCGCCATCAGGAGGCGGACTGCGGCGGCGCCCGGCGCACAATCCGCCACCAGCGCTCTTTGGTGGCCCGCAGGAGGACGTCGTACCCGCCCCGGCCCTCCAGCACCTGGAGGTAGGTGATGAGGAGGCTCTGATCGCGGACGAACAGGCGGGACCAGGCCGCCGGCATGGTGTAAAAGAGGCGGGCCAGTATCCCCGCACGCCGAAGTTCCGGCCACACCTCTTCATGAAGCTCGCGGTCATACGCGCTCAGATCGGCGTTTTGGGCCTGAGCCGCCGCCACCACCCGCGCGGCGCGTGCTCCCGATGAGAGAGCCGCATAGATGCCTTCCGCGGAGAACGGATCCATGAGGCCGGCCGCGTCACCGGCGAGCAACGCGTGTCCGCGTGCGAGTCGCGCCGGCGCCCACCGGTAGGGGAGCGGGTGCGCGAGCACCGGCCCGGCCGTGCGAAAGCCAATCTCGTCATAGTACCGCCGCAGGCGGTCGCGCCACGAAAAGCCGGAGGCGTGAAAGCTACCGACGCCCACGTTCAGG
>JAKATP010000070.1 GCA_021818685.1 Bacillota bacterium
CTGGCTGGCAATATCGAGACCCGCCTGGAGGAGGCGCCCGGTCAGGAGCGCGCTGCCGACGAGGCGCTGGAACAGGTGCGGGAGGAGCTCGGTCGCGCCCGCCAGCTGGTAGCGGAATCGGGCGTCTAGAGACCGAGACCTCTTTAGTTGCCAAGGGGCCGCGACCAACCGGATGTAGCCAACGAAGAGCGAGCGAGGCAGCGATAGAGGTTTGAGAGCGCCATCGCTCGCGTGGTGGCTCGATTCCTTCCACCGACTGGCGTTAGACAGTGGCATCCGGGCACCGTATAGGGCGTTGCATTACCGTTCGCGCGCAAGCCCGGTAAATGGAGCGGGCCGACGCCAGGAGCCCACCTCTCCCATCCGGACCGCCCGCCTGACGGACAGATGACGTCGTGGATCGGCAGGGGCAACGCCAATCTCTGGCGACCCTTGCTTGAGCGCCGGCACCTGTGACTACCCCGCACCCTGGTGTGCATAGAGGTGCTGGGGAGGATCCATACGTCCACGCGTCACCGTCGCTTGTGGGCCCTCACGACTGTCGTCTTGATGACGTGTGTTTCGCTGTGGCTCTTTGGCGAGACCCACCCGGCGGTGGGTGCCCATCCGGTCCTGGTGACGGTGGACCCCGGCCACGGCGGCATCGACCCCGGTGCCATCGGGGCCAGGGGCGAGCTTGAAAAGCAGTGGAATCTGGCCGTGGCCGAGAACCTGGCGAACGGGCTCCGCTCACGCGGAGTCGGCGTACTTCTCACCCGTGTGAACGACCGGCATCTTTCTCGCCCCTACTCGGTGCAGCAGGAACTTCTCCTGCGGGCTGCGCTCGCGAACCGGTCGGGATCGGCGCTCCTCATCTCGCTCCATCTCAATATCGAGTCTACGGGACGCGCCATCGGGCCGATCGTGTATTACCAGGCAGGCAATGTTCGGTCCCGGAGGCTCGCGCAGGCGCTCGAAACGGCACTCGCGGCGGTAAGCGGCATCCTGAATCCGCCCCGTCCCTCGCACCTCCTGATCTTGATGGCGAGCCGCGTACCGAGTGTCGTGGTCGAACTGGGCTTCTTGAGCACGCCCGCCGACCGGGCCCGTCTCGCCACACCCGGATACCGCGCGGTGCTGGCGAAGGCGCTTGCGAATGGCATTCTCTACTATCTGGGCCGGTCTTAACTCACCCGGCCGTCCCCTCCAGCAAGACCACCGCCATGGCGGCCATGGCCTCTGCACGGCCGACGATGCCAAGCCCATCTCCCGTTTTGAACTTGACGGAAACGGCCTCGCACCCGATGAGCCTGCGGATGCTCTGCACCATGGCCTCCCGGTAGGGAGAAAGGCGTGGCCCCTCGGCCATAATGGTCACATCCGCGTTCACGACACGGAAACCCCGTTCGGTGACCAGAGCCATCACCTCGGCCATCAGTTTGGCACTCGAGATGCCCGGACTCACCCGGTCCCGCGGAAACCAGCTTCCCAGATCGCCCGCCCCCACCGCCCCCAGCAGGGCGTCCATCAGCGCGTGGAACGCCACGTCGGCGTCGGAGTCACCGTAAAGTCCGACGTCATGGGGAATGCGAATGCCAGCCAAGAAAAGATCCCGGCCCGCACGAAGCGGGTGCACGTCATAGCCCTGCCCCACCCGCATCAAGGCGATCCCCTAAACTGGCTTTGGAGCCACTCCCAGTCCTCGGCCGTGGTGATCTTGCGATTATCGGGTTCCCCTTCCACCACCGCCACCGGATATCCGGCCTGCTCGAGCCAGCTCACGTCGTCCGTCACGGGAGCGGGTGACGTCTTCAGGGCGTCCAGTACCCAGTCGGTCCGAAAGATCTGGGGTGTCTGCGCCAGAATCACGGATGCGCGGGGGAGAGTCTCCATCACAAGGCCGGCCTCCACCCGCTTTATCGTGTCAGCCGCCACAAGCCCGGGCACCGCCGCCCCCGTAATGAGGGCCGCCTGCAAGACACGTTCAATGAGGGATCGCGATACGAGCGGTCTCGCCGCATCGTGCACCGCGACATACGGCGTACGCACGTATCGGAGACCGATGGCCGACGACTCCGAGCGTTCGCGGCCACCCACCACCACGGAGGTCGGGAAAGGCAGAGACGGTGACAGCGCTTCCGCCTCCAAAACCCGGTCCTCGCCCATCACCACCACCGCCCCCTTCACCAGGCCGGAGAAACGGGAGGCAGCCCACCACCAGACGGGACGACCCTGCACCGTCCGCCACACCTTGTTCTCTCCGCCAAGGCGCGTGCCAAGACCCGCCGCTACCACCACCACCGTCAGCTCCGTGCCCGCCACGTCCGAGACCCTGCCCCCCATCGGTTCTAACGCTAAGGCTTGAGGCGGCCCGAAGCAACGCCATCCTCACCCCTGACGGCCAGGCGAAGGCGCCACGAACCCGCCGGTAGCGTCATCTGAAATATTCATTCGGTGATGTCGGATCGCGGGAGCCAATGGTGCTTGGCGAACCCGTGACGCCCTCCCGACCGTGGGGTCCCATAAGTCTCGCCATTCTCATCCTCCCCAATCAGTCCATGAGCCCCGGCAGGCCGGGCTTTCCGCCAGCTCCCACCGCGATGTGCAGCCGTGCCTCATCCGGCTCCTCTCTCCCCATCATGCGGAGCACCCCTCCCCGCCGAGCAGGCGCACGTCACGACGACAAAGAGCCCGCGCCGGCACGGGCTCTTTGTCGGGAAGGGGGAGGATCCGTTGTTACTGGGCGTCGCTGGCAGCCGGCGACAGCACCGGCTTCAGCTTGGCGAAGATCATGCGACCGGCCGCCGTCTGCAGCACCGAGGTGACCAGAACACTCACCGTCTGGCCGACGTATTTGCGGCCGCCATCCACCACGATCATCGTCCCGTCATCGAGATAGCCGACGCCCTGGCCCATTTCCTTGCCGTCTTTGATGACGTGCACCAGCATCTCTTCGCCCGGCAGCACGACCGGTTTCACGGCATTGGCCAGCTCGTTGATGTTGAGCACCGGCACGCCCTGGAGCTCCGCTACCTTGTTCAGGTTAAAGTCGTTGGTGATGACTTTGCCGTCCATCATCTTGGCGAGCTTCAACAGCTTAATGTCGACCTCCGATGCCGAATCCACGTCCTTCTCATAGATCTGGACGGGCATCTTGAGCTCCTTTTGGATGCGGTTCAACACGTCGAGACCCCGGCGTCCGCGATTGCGCTTTAACACGTCCGCCGAGTCGGCGATGTGCCGCAGCTCCTCCAGCACGAACCCGGGAATGACGAGCGGTCCCTCCAGGAAGCCGCTCGCGCAGATATCGGCAATCCGTCCATCGATAATGACCGAGGTGTCGAGGATCTTGGGCTTCGGACCATCGTTGCGGCCCCGCACCGGAGAAAGCTTCGGCAGCCAGGCGCTCGGACGGAGCAGGTCCTCCTTCTTTCGAGAAGCCACACGCAGGCCGACATAGCCGCATCCTACGTCGATGGCGAGCCGGACGATGAGGCCCAGTGTGCCAAACGCCCCAAACGGGGAGCCGACCAAAAACGCCACCAACAGGCCGACGATTAACCCGATCGCTCCGGACATCAAATCGGCCGAGGGGGTCCGCCACAGGCGCTGCTCCACCCATGAGACGATATGGGTGGCCTGCCGGACGACCCAGTTTGCCGCAAAGAATCCCACAAGTGCGCCCGCCAGGGCACCCGCAACCGCGTACGCTCCGATGCGTGTATAGCCGAGTCCGGCCAAAAGGGGCCAGGTATGCCACAAACCCCGGTTATCCAGGACCAAGCCGACCCCGAACAGGGCGCCGATGACCGTAATAATCTGCCGCCATGTCCTGTGCAACGCGGGTCACCTCCTCTGCAGTGGCTTTCCCCTCAGGCGGCGGAAAAATACCCACAATTTACTATTGCCGCTGCGAACTCCGCCTGGGTTTAGCCACATCATCTCAGCTTTTGGCCGGAGCTTCCACCCCTCCTGGTTTCGATGGGAGTTTTTCCGCGCGCTCCTTCCTGGAAGCCCCGAAAATGGCTCTACAATGCCAAATTGACAGGCGAAAAGGCGATTCCTATAATGAGTGCACTTCCGGAAAGAGGGGGCGCCCCATGGACACTCCGATGGAACCGCCGCGACTGTTGCAGGCGTATCAGGATACCGTGGACGGGGCGCTTATCCGGCACCGGAGCATCCTCGACACGCTTTCCAAATCCCAGGAAGCCCACGCCCGTCTTGCCCGCGCCCTTGCCACCGCTGTTACCGTTTGTGGCTGCATCTCCATTGAGGCAGAGCGTCAGCGCATCCCCATGGACGCCGATCTGAACCACCTCCACCAATACGTCCGCTCCCACATCGAGGGCGATCTCTGCGCGCGCTGCCGCGAGGAAGTAGAGGTGGAGCTCGGGCAGATGTTGTTTTACGAGACAGCACTGGCCTCACTCTTCGGTCTCTCCCTGGATGGCGTGCTGAAGCGGGATCTCGCCCGCTTAAGGACCCTCGGGGTGTTCAACCTCAGCTGAACGACCGTGTGCCCGCGCCTCCATGGTGCGCCGCGCAGCCACGATGCGCGACTGCTCGAAACGGCTTAGTCCCACCTCCTCCGCCAGCTCGGATGCCTCCGCCCGGTAAAGGGCCCTCCATCCTCCCTGCACCCGCGCTAACGCGTGTTCGGCGCGGTGGGGGCTGAGCCCGGCCAGCCGGGTCAGAAACCGGAACCCGCGGGGCTCTACCACATGGTCCGGATCCCAGGGCACGATGCCGATGCGCTCTCCCCACACGGCGAGACTCTTGGTCAGCTGGTCATCTGGCAAGGGCGACTCGGGCGGCCCGTAATCCCGCCACACGGCTCCCACTTCTACGAGCTCGTCCTGCACGTCCGCCATCTGCCACTCCACCACGCGTCCCTCACGCCCCATCTCCGCCACCATCAATTCGAGGTCATCCTGCATCCGGGCCAGGACGCTCGCACGCCGCAGAATGTGGGCCACTAGGCCCGCGTGCGCTTGGCCCTGCCACTCCTGCAGGGACAGCGCCGAGAGCTCCGCAGCCAGCAGATTGTCGTACTGCATGAGGGAGCTCACGGCCTGCGTGGCCTTCACCAATAAGTAGCCCAGGTCGTGCAAGACATAGCGCAGCTGCGAGCGGTAAACAGTGACGACGTTGCGGCGCTCGGAGACGGCAATCACGAGGGCCCCCGTCTGGCGAGCCACGCGCTCCGCCGTCCGGTGGCGGATGCCGGTCTCGGCGGAGCGGAAGGCCATGGTCGGGACCAGCTGGACGTTGGCGGCGAGGATGCGCTCGACCGCTTCATCGATCACGATGGCGCCGTCCATCTTGGAAAGCTCGTAGAGAGCGGAGGGATTGAAGGGAGTGTCAAGTCGGAAGCCGCCCTCCATCAAACCTTGCATCGAGGTGTCGGTCGAACTTTCCAATAAACTGTCCGTCGCGTTGTCCTTCGCGCTGGCGGGCAGATCTGCCGGCGAAGTTCTGGAACCGATGTCGGCTTCTGGAGCGCTGCTCACCACCACGAGCGCCCCCGTATGGGCCCGGACAATACTGTCAAGTCCCTCCCTGAGGGGGGTACCGGGCGCCACCTTCCGCAGGGTGTCCACCAGCATGTCATGACGTGTCATCGTCTGCGGGTTCCTCCACTCCTCGTTCCCTTCCCGGGCCCAGAGCCCGGATAGCGTCCCCGATTCGCCACACCGGCACCACCGCCAGCGGGGCGTCGCCGGAATACGGAACCAGCGCCCGGCCTACGCCCAGCTGCGCCGCCTCCCGGAGCCGTTCGGCCATGCGCGGCGCGCGGCGCACCTCGCCCGTCAGGCCAAGCTCGCCGGCCAGCACCCAGTCGTCAGGAATCGGGATGCCCGTTCGACTGGAAACAATCGCCATGGCGCAGGCAAGGTCAATCGCGGGGTCCTCGACCTCCACGCCTCCCGTTACCTTGATATATACGTCTTTGTCGTGAAGTCTCTGCCCGCCGTGGCGTTCCAGCACGGCCAGCACCAGGGCCGCCTGGGCCGAATCGATGCCGGTCACCACGCGCCGCGGCATTCCTACCGCCCGCGACACCAGTGCCTGAACCTCTACCAGCATCGGCCGGCTTCCCTCCAGGACAGCGGCCACGGCCGATCCCGGGGCACCCCGCGGCCGCTCGGCCAGAAGGGCGCGGCTCGGGTCTTCCACGGCCACGAGCCCTTCGTGCGCCATTTGAAAAAGACCCAGTTCGTTCGTGGCACCGAACCGATTCTTGACCCCGCGCAGCATCCGAAACAGGTGCTGACGATCGCCCTCGAACATGAGCACGACATCAACCAGATGCTCGACGACCCGGGGCCCGGCAATCGCGCCCTCCTTGTTCACGTGACCGATCAAAAAAATCGGGATGGCGGCGGACTTGGCCACGCGCATGAGGCGGGAGGCCACTTCGCGGACCTGGCTTACACTGCCGGGGGCCGACTCCAGTTCCGGATCGGCCACCGTCTGCAGCGAATCCACCACGCACGCGCGCCAGGGACGGGATTGTAGCGCCTCTTCATACGTAGCCAGGTCCGTGCCGTCCAAAAGATAGAGATCTCCCGAGCCCGCCCCCAGGCGCTCCGCGCGAAGACGGGTCTGCTGCGCCGATTCCTCGGCGGTGGCGTAGAGCACGGGTCCGTCTTGGCTCATGAGCGCCGCGACCTGCAGCATCAGGGTAGACTTGCCAATGCCAGGATCCCCGCCTAAAAGGATGAGGGCCCCCGGCACGAGGCCCCCACCGAGAACCCGATCGACCTCCGCAATCCCCGTTGTCAGGCGCTCTAACGCCGCATCTCCTTGGACACTTTGAAGTCGTACGGGCCCAAAAGAGCCGCCAGACGCCGGGGTGCGGGTTCGTTCGGGCAGGACCTTCTCCTCCACCATGGTGTTGAAGCTCCCGCAGCCGGGACAGCGACCCATCCAGCGGGGACTCGAAGAACCGCAGGTCTGGCACACGTACTGGACACGCTCTTTCAGTCCATCACCCCTCGAGCCTCTTTCGCCGGGCGGAAGGCGAGTCCTCCCCCTGCACCCGGCGCGCCGTGGCGAGCCGCCGGGGTTCGGGGTCCGCGCGGGCCCGCCATCGCACGTCGCTCTCGCCGATTCGCCGATTGCCCCCTCCGGGCCTAGGCGCAAGACGACGGGGCCGACCGCTTGCGGCTACCCCGTCCTCGTCTCGCGTTACTTAGGCGCTTTTGCTGGCATCGGAGCCTTTCCGAACACGATGTGACCTTCATCCACATCCACGTAGATGGTGTCGCCCTCGTCAAACGTACCGGCCAGGAGCTCCCCCGCCAGCGGATTTTCGATGTACCGCTGGATCGCCCGCCGGAGCGGCCGCGCCCCGAACGTGGGGTCGAAGCCTTCACTGACGACCAGGGACTTGGCGTCGTCGCTCACCACGATGTGGTAGCCGCTCTCCTCCACGCGCTCCTCCACCTCGTGCAGCATGAGCGTCACAATCGCCTTCAGGTGGTCCGACTCCAGGCTGTGGAACACGATGATCTCGTCCACCCGGTTGATGAACTCCGGCCGGAACGTGCGCTTGACCTCTTCCATCAGCCGGTCGCGCATGTCCTCGTAGCGCACCGCCTGGGCATCACGCCCGAATCCGATGGCGCCCGTCTTCCGAATGGTCTCGGCGCCGACGTTTGAGGTCATGATGATGACGGTGTTGCGGAAGTCCACGGTCCGTCCCTTGGCCTCCGTGAGACGTCCTTCCTCCAGCACCTGCAGCAGGATGTTAAAGACCTCCGGATGCGCCTTTTCCACCTCGTCCAAAAGCACGACCGAGTAAGGATGCCGGCGCACGGCCTCGGTCAGCTGCCCACCCTCTTCGTAGCCGACATAACCCGGAGGCGCCCCGACCAGACGTGATACGGCATGTCGCTCCATGTACTCCGACATGTCGATGGTGACCATGGCATCTTCGTCACCGAAGAGCGAGGTCGCCAGCGCCTTGGCCAGCTCCGACTTACCGACGCCGGTCGGGCCGAGGAAGAGGAAGGATCCGATCGGCCGGTGTGGGTTCTTGAGGCCGGCCCGCGCCCGCCGGATGGACTGGGCCAGCGCCGCTACTGCCTCGTCCTGCCCAACGACCCGCTCATGCAGCTCCTTCTCCAAGTTCAGAAGCCGGCTTGACTCCTCGCCGGCCAGCCGCTCGACCGGGATGCCGGTCCAGCTGGAGACGATGTGCGCGATGTCCTCGGGCGTCACCAGCGTGGCTTCCTTGCCCTGACGCGCGTGCCAGGCCTGCGTTTCCTGATTGAGCTGGGTTCGAAGCTTTTGCTCCTCATCCCTCATCTGCGCGGCCTTCTCAAACTCCTGCGCCTGTACGGCGGCCTCCTTCTCCTTGCGCACTTCCTCAAGATGTTCTTCCAGCCGCTTTAAGTCTGGCGGCGCGACATAGCTCTTCAGGCGCACGCGGGATGCGGCTTCGTCGATGAGGTCGATGGCCTTGTCCGGCAAGAAGCGGTCGGCCACGTAGCGGTCGGAGAGGCGCACCGCCGCCTGGATCGCCTCCGGCGTGATATGCACCCGATGGTGCGCCTCATAGAGGTCACGCAGGCCTTCCAGAATCTGCAGCGTCTCTTCGGGGGACGGCTCCTCCACCATGATCGGCTGGAAACGCCGTTCCAATGCCGCGTCCCGCTCGATGTACTTCCGGTATTCGTCGAGGGTGGTGGCACCGATGGCCTGAAGCTCGCCACGCGCCAGCGCGGGCTTCAGAATGTTGGCCGCGTCGATGGCACCTTCTGCCGCACCGGCACCGACGATCGTGTGCATCTCATCGATAAACAAGATGACGTTCTTGGCTTCCCGGATCTCGTTCATAGCCCGCTTCAGGCGGTCTTCGAACTCTCCCCGGTACTTGGAACCCGCCAGCATGGCGCCGAGGTCCAGGGCCACCACCCGGCGATCCTTTAGGATCTCCGGCACCTGGGCATCAACGATTCGCTGTGCCAGACCCTCCGCCACGGCGGTCTTGCCGACCCCCGGCTCTCCAATCAGGACCGGATTGTTCTTGGTGCGGCGGGAAAGGATCTGCACCACCCGCTCAATCTCCTTCTGGCGGCCAATGACCGGATCGAGCTTTTGCTCGCGCGCCATCTGGGTCAGATCGCGCCCGTAAAGGTCCAGGGTTGGGGTGTTGACCGACGCGTTCTCCCCACCCTGCTGGCCCGCGCTGCCCTGACTGCCTGCCATGTGCACCAGCTGGTGACGCACCTTGTTGAGGTCGGCGCCCGCTGCCAGAAGAACCTGGGCGGCAACGCCTTCGCCCTCGCGGATGAGGCCCAAGAGCAGGTGCTCGGGGCCGATAAAGCTGTTCCCGAGAGCGCGGGCTTCTTCCCCTGCCAGCTCGAGGACAACCTTCTTGGCGCGTGGCGTAAAGGCCACATCCTCGTTGGGGCCGATAGACGGTCCGCGGCCGGTGGCCTTCAATACCTCCCCCCGCACCGTCTCAAGGTCCAGCCCCAAAGACTGCAGGACCTTCGACGGCAGCGAGTTCGCCTCGCGAATCAAACCGAGCAGCAAGTGCTCCGTGCCCACGAAGTTGTGTCCCATGCGCCGGGCTTCCTCCTGCGCGTAGATGACCACGCGCCGGGCCTTCTCCGTGAATTGTCCGAACATCTTTTCGTCCCTCCTTACCTAAGTTCGCATCAAATGCTTCTGGATAACCTCGGCCCGCAGCATGTCACGCTGAGCGGCGTCGAGGTCCTGACCCGCCATCCGCTGCAGGATGCCGGGACGCGTCATCGACACCATCTCGCTGAAAGTGGCGGACGCGAACGACGGCAGATACGTAAGATCCTGCCCGAGCTTCACGTCCGACAAGAGCCGAATGGCCTCCTCCGACGTGAGGATGCGTGCATACGCCAGAATGCCGAACGCGCGTCCCACCCGGTCCCGGATGGCCGTCTCCGAGTTCCGACCGAGGAACTCGCGGGCCTGGCGCTCGCGCCCCGCCACCTGCTGTGCCACCATCGACAACCCGTGTACCAGCTCTTCCTCACTGCGGCCGAGTGACACCTGGTTGGATATCTGAAAGATATGCCCCTCGCCCTCGCTGCCCTCGCCGTAGAGCCCACGCACCACGACGCCCATCTGTGCCAGGGCTCCAAAGACAGGACCAGCCTGCCGGGTGAGCACCAGCGCCGGCAGGTGCATCATCACCGACGCCCGCATCGCCGTGCCCAGGTTGGTGGGATACGTGGTGAGATACCCAAGTTTCTTGTCAAATGCCCAGGTGAGCCGGTCTTCGAGACTGTCATCAAGCCGGTTCACCACCCCCCAGGCCTCGTCCAGCTGGAGACCCGGCAACAGCACCTGCATGCGCAGGTGGTCCTCTTCCAGCACCATGATGCTGATGCTCTCGCGGTCATCCGTGACGACTTCCTCGAACCGGATCGGGTCCGCGACCAGGAGGGGGCTGGCCAGATGTTTCTCAACCAGCACCTGCCGATCCAGGGGAGACACATCCTTCAGCCTCGCGAGCGAAAGGTTCCAGGAAGCCTGAATGCGGCCCACGGCCCCCTCCACTTCAGCGACCAGTTTTTCGCCCTGTTCGGCGGGCAGACTGTTAGGGAAGGCGTATCCATGGATGTTGCGGGCAAGACGTACCCGGCTTGCCAGCACCACGTCCTGATCGGGTCCGGAACCGGTCATCCACAAAGACAGGCCGCTATCATTCATGCCCGTCCACCCCCTCGCCCGTCGACGCGTGCTCTAGCGCGCGAATCTGATCTCGGATTTCCGCCGCCCGCTCGAACTCTTCTTGCTGGATCGCTTCTCGCAGCTCCCCCCGGAGCTGGACGAGCTGCCGCTCCGCGCGCAGTGCACCCCCCACGCGGTGGGGAATCTTGCCTCCGTGCTCAACGGCACCGTGGATCCGGCGGAGCGTGGGTTCAAGTAGCGGCCCGAATGTCTCGTAGCAGGCATCACAGCCGAGCTGGCCGGTCTGCTGCAGGTGCGCGGTGGTCCATCCGCAGCGCGCACACTGCATCTGTGCGAGATTCGTCTCCGTTTTGTTGGCCTGTCCCGGCACCATCCCACCGAACAGCTGCCCTAGTTGCCCCGGCCAGTTCAGGGCGACGCCTGGCCAGGCGCCTTCCGCCTTCGCGCACGACTCGCACAGGCGGCGCTCCGTCTTCTGACCGTTGACCACGTGTGCCACGTAAACCACCGCCGGCTGTACGCCGCAGCGTTCACAAGTGCCGCCGTTCATGACCTCGCCTCCGGTGCCAGAACGCTTGCCAGCATGGCCCTCAACAGACGGGCGCGAAGGCGATCGCGTTCCGGAAGATCCAAATTAAGTACGGTCCGGTCGACCGCGCGCACCATCATGACAGCCTCCCGGGAGGAGATGATGTCGGCCCGCAAGAACCGCTCGATGAGATTCTGCGCCCGTGCCTGGTCGATCGCCCACAAGTCTCCCAACAGCGCCAATAAGTCGTCTACGCCTGATTGCAGGCGCAGGATGCGGATACCGCCGCCGCCTCCCCGACGCGCCTCCACCAGATACCCCCGTTCCGGCGTGAACCGCGTCATGAGCACATAGGTGACCTGTGACGGCACACAGCCAAAACGCTCGGCCAGCTCCGCGCGCTGGACCTCAAGCACACCGTCGCCGGCCTCGAGCCGGGCTAGAAGATACGCCTCGATGGCGTCACTGAGAGTGGCCATGATCCTCCCTGACTTTGACTGTCTTTGACCTTAATATCAAACACGGGGATCCCTCTGTCAAGGGGATCATGCCCTGAAATCGCACCGGATCCGGCTTTTCTCATTGGCCACGGACAGGCCCGGGTCTTCACGAACGCCGGCCTCTGTGCCCCCTCGCACCGCCTACCATCTCCGGGAATGGACGCCGTCCGCATCCCTGTGCGGCCGGGCAGCTCGGACCGGACACATCCGCGACTTCGAGACGCCTGAGACCGTCCAGATGATCGGGCGCGACGTACACCGGAACACCCGCCACGGCCATCGCGGGCCAGGACGGCCCGAGCCAAAACTCTGTCCCTGGCAAAAAGGGCACCGGATCTCCTGTCCTTCGTTGAGTCGGTGCTCAGAATTATGACGGCCGCGCCGATTCCGTCACCCTGCTGGCCTCTTTGCACGGAGCCGGCACCTCACGAAGGCTGGTGTCGTCCTCTTCACCGGCGACAGAACCCGCACCGCACGGCTCCGTCGCCGCCAGAACCTCCTCAGACATCGGGCCGAAGCGGGCCGTCCACACTTTGACCTAAACGGCCCGCGGGGGTGGAACGGACCCCGGGCCGCCTGTATCAGACGGCGACCCTCGTCGGCGTTCCCAGAACCCATCACCAAAGAGGCGGGTCTTGAACGACGCGGACGGCCGCATCATGGGGCGCGGATACCCGAGCATCTGTGTACAAACAGCTGTCCACGACGTTCGACGCAAGCGTCGAACGTCCGCTGCTGGGGACGCCGGTGACGTGAGGAGAGCGACGACGGTCTCTCGTACTCTCGGGGGTGCGCGGGCGACCAAGTTTAAAGCACGCCAGGATGTTTGCCATCTCCGGCGCCGATCGGGCGTGACGACCTTGCCAGTGGGACCGGAGCGGGCCACACTTTCGTGTATCGGAACGCATCACGCACGGTTGCCTCCTCGGGTTGCCGGACTCATTGAGGCTGGGTGGCGCGTGAAGCATGAAAGCAGTTGGATTGTGGGACCGGACTCGACACGGTGCAGGCAACCGGCGGCCGCACCCTGGTTCGGCCCGGGGTGGCTCGGGGGCCTAAGTGCGGTGCTGCCCTCCGCCATGCGTCCGCGGTCTTCAGCACGCAGGATGTCCAGGGCATCCTGGGGCTGCCGTGGCCGCACCACGGGAAGGCGCATGGGCACCAGACCGCAGGAACCTGCGCGTGAGGGACTACCGTGGGGCGTTCGCGGCCGTGCTCATGGTTTGGCCTTCCTTCTACCAACCCATCCGCACGCACATCCGGGCGGCTACGGAACCGGGCTTTTCGGTAGGAAACCGTCTCGTGCGTCCGCAAGCGATGTCGTCACAATCCCTCGGGGCGTAGTCACACCTGACATGGGCGGACAAGAGCTTTACGGGGTATAGGGGAGGAGACAGACATATGGATGAGCTCCGTCTCTTTTATGCCTGCCCTCTGCCTCCGGAAGCTCTGCATGCGCTTACAGCCTTGCAGCAAGAGATCCGGCGGGCGGGGTGGACGGGGCGCTTCACCGACCGGACTGCTTGGCACATCACGCTCTTTTTCCTTGGAGCGACGGCGAAAGAGCTCCTGCCCGATCTAGAGCGCGCCGGATCCATCGCTGCCCGGGAATTCGGACCGATTACCTTGCGCGTGGCCGGTTTGACGGCGTTTCCGTCCGTCCAACGGGGACGGCCTCGGGTGCTGGCGGCTCGGCTCCACGACCCGGGCGGGCGTCTTCAGCGTCTTCGGCAAAGTCTTCAGGAAGCGCTCCAGTTGGACGACGACCGCCCCTACCGTCCTCATGTGACGCTCCTGCGGGTCGGACGCGATACCAGGCTGCCCCCACTGCCGCAAGCCGCCTCCGCGGCTTCCTCCTTTGCGATCAACCGGCTGGTGTTATATGAAAGCTTGCTGATGCCCGCCGGCGCGCGCTACCAGATCCGCGGTGCCTGGACCCTGAAGCCATCCCGAATCGATTGAACATGACCGGTCCCAGCTCCGGTGCCGTCCTTGCCAGTCAACGGTGGTGCGCACAGGGGTCCGCGATCAAAAATGAAGCCCGGAAGCCGGGCTTCTGACGTTGAGATAACAGGGCACAGGGCCGAAGAGCCGCCAAACCCGCAATGGTCTTTACGGGTCCCAGCGG
>JAKATP010000071.1 GCA_021818685.1 Bacillota bacterium
TCTATGGGGTGTTTGACCCCCGAATCCGATACGACTAGACGCGCAGGAACCGCCCGCGAAGCCCGCGCCGCCCGGTGCGGGCTTTTGCATGCGGGTGCCAAAAAGGGCCGGAGGCGGAGGGCCCAAGGGCGGGGGTTTAACCGTGGCGTGAAAGTGGGCAAGGCGATTCGGGCGCGCTCGGCCGTCCACGGCGGCACCTGGCGGCGGCGGCCGAGATCTTCCAACGGGAGGAGGTGCCGGTCCGGTGGGTCACCGCTCCCCCATAACGGGGCGCCATCCTGATGAGACGACCCGACTCAGACAGCGCTTGCTCGAAGGGAGTGGCTTTCCCGTTAACGGGGTTGGAATCTGCTCCCGCCCCCTTCAAGAACACATGGGTGCCGGTTTCGGCCCGGAGCCTAAGGCTGACGCTTGGCCCGTAGCCAATGTATGCACGCTCGTGGCGGATAACAGGCGCACCCAGACGCGCTCAATAGCGCGGCGCAGGTCAGGCGGCAGCTCGGTCCAGGTCGGCTTCCGCTCCCGAATAGGCGTCGGCCCTCCCCCGAAGGTATCCTGTTCTTCCTCGGCCCTCAGGGCAGCACGTTTGCTCGGATGCGAATACGGCTCGGCGGCGGTCGTCTCAGGGCGGCGGCTAGAATGGGTCGCGCCGGTAATCGACGCTAACCGCCGACCGGGGTTGGCTCGGCCGCCGCAAGCTCGACGGTCTCACGCCCGGGAAGCTCCAGGGTAGCCGCATGGTCGGCCTCGGCCACCAGTATCCCTCGCTCCCACCGCAGGCTGAGGCCGGGGGCACCGCTGACCGGACCGTCTGCGTCGGGCAGGACCAATCGGTAACGTGTGGGCACGTTCGTGGCCGCCGGCACCGTCTGCAGTCCCGACGGATACAGAGGGATGGCCGTGCCGACACGCTGATAGAGGGGAATCTCTGAGAAGGGGACCCGCTCGCGACGGTGCCAGCGCCTGCCTTCGACCACCAATTCGGGGTGAAACCACTCCGCATAGCGTCCGGCTGGCAGATACACGTCCCGGGTTCCTTCACGGTTGAAGAGCGGTGCCACCACCAGGTCGGGACCGAGGCCGTACACATCGTCAAGGTGCCAGGTGTTGCGATCCTCCGGGTCCATCAGGACCAGCGGGCGTGCGAGCGGCAGCCGCCGTTCCACGGCGTCGCGGGAGGCCCAATCGAGATACGGCAGCAGTTGGTAGCGAAGGTCGGCGAAGCGCCGGAAGATGGCTTCGGCCTCTTCGCCCATCTCCCAGGGCTCCCGCGGTGAGGTCCCATGAAAGCGGGTGTGGGAGAACAGGAGCGCCATCGCGGCCCAGCGCATGTAAACCTCCGGGTCGGGGGTCCCGGCAAAGCCGCCCCCGTCAAAGGCCGTGAACGCAGCGCCGCTGAGACCGAAGTTTAAAGCCCCCCGGAGGCTCGTGGCCATGTACTCAAAGGTGACGCCCGAATCGCCACCCCACTGCAGGGGGTAGCGCTGCACGCCCGCGTATCCCGATCGGCCCCAAACCAGGGCGCCTTCAGGGTGCGCGGCGGCCGTCACCTCGAAGACGGCTTTCTGATAGAGCAGCGGATTTAAATTGCGCGCTGCCGGTCCCGATACCTCCGGATCGAAAAACCGCACGCCCGAAAACGGCACGCTTTCCCCAAAGTCGCTCTTAAACACGCTGACTCCGAGGTCCAGGAGGGGACGCAACAGGCTCTGGTACCAGGCGGCGGCGTCGGGATTGGTAAAGTCGACCACCCCGCTCTCGTCGTCAAAGCGCGGGATGCGAGCCGGCGTCCCGGCCTCGGTCCGCACGAGATAGCCGCGCTCGTGCGCCTCCTCCCAGACGCGGCTATCTCTCGGCAGAAACGGATTGATCCATAGCGAGAGATGAAACCCGAGGGTCCGCAGTTCCGCAATCATCCCGGCCGGGTCCGGAAAAGCCTCGCGGTCCCACTCGAAGGGACAGGTATGGCCATTCTTCTCCGTGAGCCAGTAGGGGTCGAGGTGAATAACATCGCAGGGAAGCCGCCGGTCGCGGAGCTGGTGAGCGATGGCTAAAAGCTCCTCCTGATCCCGGTATCCCCAGCGGCTCATCCACACGCCGTATGACCAGCGAGGGGGGAGGGCCGCCGGTCCCGTGAGCGTCTGATAGCCGGCGAGCAGGGTGGGCAGAGACCCAAGCCAGCAATACAGATCGAAGGCCGGCTCGGCGATCGTTACCCGCAGGCGGCCGAACAAGGTCTCGCCCATATCCCAGCGGGTGGGTGAAGCCGTGTCCAAGAAGAGGGCGTATCCGGCCGTCGACATGAGATAGGGGGTCGTGATATACGCCTCAGTGGCTGGAAGCCCAAACGCGTCCTCGGCCCAGAGGCTCGCCGTCTGGCCGCGATGGTCGAGGGCGCCGAACTGTTCGCCGAGACCGTACACTGCCTCGCCCGGCTGCAGGGGTGCGTCTAACCACGCGAGACCGGACGTGGCCACGCCGAGCGTGCGGTCCACGGTGGAATCAAAGCCGCCGTCGGCCAAGGGGCAGGTCACGAAGCGATGCCCCTGTCCATCCTCCACCTCCAGAAAGGGTCCCTCGTGCTGGAGATGGACACGGACGCCCGCGCCTTCGATGACGAGGCCGCGCGCACTCTCGGTCAAGCGCGCCGCGGCCGGGCTGGGCCTCACCGCCAGCAGGGTGCGCCGTCGCGGCGGTCGGCTTCCGATGGACAGGCGCACGACCCCCCCGGCGAGAAGCTGCAGGGTAGCGGGTGTGAGCATCCCGTCCGCATCGTAGAGGTGAAGGCGAACACCATCGGGCAGCGTGGCGGCGCGCTCGAATCGCACGAAAGGCCGCGGCCATTCGGGCGTGAACAGGCGCTCTGGCAGCGTGGGCATCGAAGAGACCTCCCGTCGTATCTCGTCGGTTGTTATGGTCGACGCCTGGTGGACAGGCTTAGTAGGCAAAGGTTGGCGGACGACGCCGTGTAGATTGTAGCAGGAGGTCGGGCGGCGGCGACACGAGAGCGGCCGTGAGCGGCGGCAAGCCCTCGGATCGGACGGGAACAGTTGACCGGGGAGGCCGAGACCGGAACAATAAGAAGGTCGGGGGGTGTGCGTCAAGCTTTGCCGAGCCTAGAAGACCAGCGCCAAAAGATTTTGCGTGATTTCACCGGGCCCAATCTCGGATACCTGCTGCAGCAGTTCGAGAGATTCCGCCATGACCCGCAGGGGGTGGCGCCGTCAGATCGAGATTTTCTGGCGTCGCATCAAGAGGCGCTCGCAGCACTGCTCGTGGTCCACAGCCCGTCGGAGGCGGTGGGCGGGACCGTCAGGGGCTCTGATCCCGGTTTGGAGGCACGCGCCGTGAGAGCCCTGCGGCTCGTGCGGCGGCGTGGACACCGGGCGGCGTCCTTCGATCCCCTGGAGCCGGCGTCGGAGCCGCTTTTGCCTTTGGAACCGGAGGTGGCGGCGCTTGCCACCGAGGCCGTCAATCCCGGTCTCCTCGTGCCCGTAGCCGGGGGAAGCGTGGGCGCGAGCTGGGAGCGCCTGCGCCGGACCTATGCCGCCACTATCGGCTACGAGTTTGACCATCTCGACGGACAGGAAGAGCGGACATGGTTGTATGAGGCGGCGGAGTCGGGTCATTACGATGCGCCCCTCTCCGACGTCGAGCGCCGGATCTTGATGCACCGCCTTATCGAGGTGGAGGAGTTCGAGCATTTCCTGCACACCACATTTCCGGGCCAGAAGCGCTTCTCCATCGAGGGCACCGACATGCTGGTACCCATGCTGGATGAGAGCGTTCGCTTGGCGGCCGCCGCGGGGGCCGGCGATGTCCTGGTGGGGATGGCGCATCGCGGTCGCCTGAACGTGCTCGCACATGTCCTGGGAAAGCCCTACGACGTCATCATGGAGGAATTTCACGCGGCTCCGAGTCACGACTTCGAGTACCCGGAAGGCTCGCTGTCCCTCTCGCATGGCTGGACCGGGGACGTGAAGTACCACCTCGGCCTGTCCCGGACGGTATCCCAGGATGGAGCGCCGCGGCCCACGGTGCGGGTGACGCTGGCCAACAACCCGAGTCACCTGGAGTTTGTCAACCCGGTGGTGGAAGGCATGGCCCGCGCCAGCCAAGACATCGTCGACCGGCCCGGAACGGCCGGGTGGGACCCGGACCAGGCGCTGGCTATCCTGATCCACGGCGACGCGGCCTTCCCCGGCGAGGGCGTGACGGCCGAGACCTTGAATCTTTCGGGGCTCTATGGATTCACGACCGGGGGGACGCTTCACATCATCGCGAACAACGGCCTCGGGTTTACCACCGACCCCAGCGAGGGGCGTTCCACGCGCTACGCGAGCGACCTCGCCAAAGGCTTTGACATCCCCGTCGTGCATGTGTCCGCGGACCGCCCGGAAGACTGCATTCGGATGGTACGGCTGGCCCACGCCTACCGGCGGCGCTTTCACAAGGACTTTCTCATCGATCTTGTCGGCTACCGGCGTTGGGGCCATAACGAAGGCGATGACCCCGCCTACACGCAGCCCCTTCTTTACGCTCGTGTGGCCCGGCATCCGACGGTGCGGCGGCAGTGGGCCGACGCCCTCATCGCGGCCGGGCTGGTGACGCGCGAAGAGGAGGAGAAGAAGGCGGCCGAGGTGCAGGCGCGCATGCGTGAGGCCTACGAGGCCGTCCGGAATGGTGACGGGGGGATTGAGGAGCCGCCGTCGGAGCCGCCGGTAGAACTGCCGGGGTCGACGGGCGTGCCGGAGGCGGCGATTCGGGCCATCCATGAAGACCTGTTCCGGGTTCCCGAGGGATTTCACCTCTATCCCAAGCTCGAGCGGGTGGTGCGGCGCTGGCGCGAAGCCCTCGACAAGCCGGGCGCCATCGACTGGGCGCTCGGCGAGATGCTGGCCTGGGGCACCATCCTGGCCGACGGTACGCCTGTCCGCGTGTCCGGCCAGGATACGGAGCGGGGCACCTTCAGCCAGCGGCACGGGGTCTGGCATGATGCGGAAAACGGTGAGATTTACCGGCCGCTCCAGCACCTGCCGCAGGCACGGGCGTCGTTTGCGCTCTACAACAGTCCCCTGTCGGAAGCGGGCGTGGTCGGCTTCGAATATGGCTACAGCGTAGAACGGCCGGAATCGCTCGTCTGCTGGGAGGCCCAGTTCGGCGATTTTGCCAACGCCGCGCAGGTTCATATCGACCAGTTTTTGGCCGCCGGACACGCGAAGTGGCGCCAGGACGCGGGACTGGTGCTCTTACTGCCGCATGCGTACGAGGGTCAGGGAGCGGAGCACTCCAGCGCTCGGCTGGAGCGGTTTCTCACGCTTTCGGCGGAGGACAACTGGCGCGTCGCCTATCCGACGACGGCCGCCCAGTATTTTCACCTCTTGCGGGCCCAGGCCCGCATCAACCGCCAGCATCCGATGCCGCTCATCGTGATGACGCCGAAGAGTCTCCTGCGCCACCCGCGCGCGGCCTCGAGCTTGGCGGACTTCACGGGGGGGCGCTTCCAGCCGCTTTTGGTCAAGCACCGCCCGGAGGGACCGGTCAAGCGGCTCGTGTTTTTGAGCGGTAAGTTTGCGGTCGACCTGCTGGCCGCGCTCGAGGAGCACCAGGACGCGGCACGCACCACCATGGTGGTGGCCGTGGAGCAGCTCTATCCGACGCCCGCCGCGGAGCTCGATGAGTTGTTCGCGGAGGTGCGGGAGGCCGACGTGGTGTGGGCTCAGGAGGAGCCGGAGAATATGGGCGCCTGGTGGTTCA
The DNA here is from genome assembly GCA_021818685.1 of Bacillota bacterium. Taxonomy (GTDB): domain Bacteria; phylum Bacillota; class Sulfobacillia; order Sulfobacillales; family JAIMBI01; genus JAKATP01. The sequence goes on from JAKATP010000071.1 coordinate 5,758, forward strand.
TCCGGCCGCACTTGGCACGGCGGGCCTCGTCCGGCCGCGTCACGTATGCCGGCCGGCCGCCGCGTTCGAGCCCGGCAGAGGGTTTGCCGGACGTGCACGTGGCAGAACAGGCTCGAATCGCACGCGAGGCGCTGTACGAGAACGGCGAGGCCCCGGTCATCTCCGGGTCGAAAGGAGCACGGCATGGCCGTTGATGTGGTGGTGCCCCAGCTGGGGGAATCTCTGGTGGAGGCGACCGTGGGAAGCTGGCTCAAGAAAGTCGGGGACCCCGTCGCGGCGGGGGAGCCACTTCTGGAGCTTGAGACCGACAAGGTGAACCTGGAAGTCGCTGCCACGACTGCAGGGGTGCTCGCCGATATCACGGCCGAGCCGGGTGCCACGGTAACGCCGGGTGACATTCTGGGTCACGTGGAGGAACGGGCGGGGACGGGCGAAGCGCCCGCGGCCCCCGTAGCGGCCCCGCCTGCGGCCGCCGTGGCCGGGGAGTCGACCCCGTCGGTCGCGGAGGAAGCGCCGGCCGCCGCCGTGCGGGCCACGCCGGCTGTTCGGAAGCTGGCCGAGGAGCGGGGCGTGAGCCTCGAGGCGGTCGCCGCCACCGGCGCTGGCGGGCGGGTCCGTCGTGAAGACGTGGAACGGGCGGGCCAGGCGGTCGCTGTCACAGAAGCGCCGGCCGTCCCCCGTTCCGAGCCGGCCGCTGCCCCAGCGCCGGCGGGCGGGCGGGTGGAGCGGGTCCGCATGTCGCGCCGCCGGATCACGATTGCGCGACGTCTCGTGGAGACCAAGCAGAATGCGGCCATGCTGACGACGTTCAACGAGGTGGACATGACCGCCGCCATGGCCCTTCGCAGCCGGTGGCGCGCGGCCATTCAAGAGCGTCACGGAGTACGCCTCGGGTTCATGTCGTTCTTTACCAAAGCGGTCGTCGCGGCGTTAAAGCAGTTCCCGCAGCTGAACGCGGAGATTGACGGCGACGACATGGTCCTAAAGCAGTATTACAACATCGGTATCGCGGTGGCCGCGGAAGGCGGCCTCGTGGTGCCGGTCGTGCGCGACGCGGATCGTCTGGCCTTCTACGAAATCGAGGCGGAGATCGCCCGGCTGGCCGAGAAGGCGCGCAAGAACGCTCTCGAGTTGTCGGACCTGCAAGGCGGCACCTTCACCATCACCAACGGCGGCGTGTTCGGGTCCATGTTTTCCACTCCCATCCTGAACGGCCGCGAGGTGGCCATCCTGGGCATGCATACGATCCAAGAGCGGCCGATGGCGGTGAAGGGCGAGGTGCAGATCCGGCCCATGATGTACCTCGCACTGTCCTACGACCACCGGATCGTGGACGGGTCGGAGGCCGTGCGGTTTCTCGTCACCGTAAAGCAGCTGGTGGAGGAGCCGGAGCAGCTTTTACTTGAGGGCTGACGGTCCGCCGGGGAGCTCGGGTACCCCCGCCGGCACTCGTCCGGGTTCGATGGCGGCGAGCGCCTGTGACCCACGATGGCGTGCGCCGGCGGATCCGGGGTGCACTCAGCAGAGGCGGGGACCGCGGGTACACCGCCGGGATCCGGCGGGTGCGGGCGCCTCGCCACCCGGCCTTGGGGTCGTTCCTTGACGGGCCCGCGCGCGAGAGCGGGCCCCGCTGGCCGGGGTGCAGACGGGCGGTCCCTCGGCTACCGACGCCCGGGCCGATGACGGGGCCGCGGCACGGGCCCTGAAAGACCGCGCATCGGAATGGAGAGAGCCGGCGTCTGCGGAAACACCGCCGGCGAACCGCTAACGAGACGCGTCCATGGCCGTCCCTGCGCCCTCGTGATCCCTAGGACCCCGGACATCGACGCACGAAGCAGGACAAACGGGCTGCCTGGCCGTGCGCGGTCCTACCGAGCCGGCACAGCGAGGCGGGTCGTCTTTGGCCTGGCACCGCGCGCGCTCAGGGCGTCACCGAAATCTCTTCGATTTAGACACTTAGTTCGCGGCATAAATAGATTGACGATCTCGTATCATCGCGATATCCTTCGAGTCGAAGGTGGTGTCGCGATGGATCAGGATCGGGATGAGCGGGTGGGCCAGGTGCTGGCTCACTTAAAGCGTCTGTTTCTGGCCATGCATGAGCGGCGCACCGAGGACTTTATCGACGGGGACCTGACCCTCGCCCAGCTGCGGGCCTTCTTCGTCGTGGCCCGCAACCCGGATGTGTCGGTGGGCGCGATCGGTAAGGAGCTCGGCGTCGGCTTCCCGGCTGCGAGTCACATTGTGGAGCGACTGGTGCAGGCGGGCCTGGTGGTGCGCAAACCGCACCCCCGCGACCGGCGGGTGAGTCTCATTGGCCTGTCGGCAGACGGCCGCCGGCTGCTCGAGCAGGCGCAGAATTTTGGCCCGCGTCTCGTGCGGGAGTGGCTGTTGGATCTGGACGGCGAGGAGTTGTCGGCATTGGAGTGGGGGCTCGGAGCGGTGGTCCGCGCGATCGAGCGGAGCCGCGCGGTGTCACCGACTGAAGGAGGAGCGGTGCAGTGACGGCTAGGGTGCAGGTGCGGTCCAAATCTCGCAGTAACATGATTGACCCTTCACGAGGACTTCGTGATCAGGTGAGTTCCCGTCAGCTGGTCATGATCTTGGTGGGAGTCATGCTGGGCATGCTGCTGTCCGCCGTCGACCAGACCGTGGTCGGCACGGCCATGCCCCGTATCCTGGCGGACCTGCATGGCCTCACGGAGTACGCCTGGGTGACCACCAGTTATCTCTTGGCCTCCACCGTGATGGTGCCCATCTACGGAAAGTTGTCGGACGTTTACGGGCGCAAGCCTTTCTTCATGCTGGGTATGGCCATTTTCCTCGCCGGTTCCGCCCTCTCGGGTACGTCTCAGGACATGACCCAGCTGATTCTTTACCGCGGCATCCAGGGTCTCGGGGCGGGCGCCATGATGCCCATCGTGCAGGCCATCATCGGCGACATCTTCCCGCCGGCCGAGCGGGGCAAGTGGCAGGGTCTCATGATGGCGGTCTTCGGCCTAGCCAGCATCATCGGGCCGTGGGCCGGTGGGGCCATCACGGACTCCTGGGGATGGCGCTGGGTGTTCTATGTCAACATGCCCCTCGGTGCCCTGGCCCTCACGTTTTGCGCCGTCGCCTTGCCGTCCATTTACCGGCGCTCCGCCCACAAGATTGACTACACGGGCGCCGCCATCCTGGTGGTGGCTGCGGTCCCGATGCTCTTGGGCTTCTCCTGGGCCGGCAATCAGTACACCTGGACCTCGTGGGAAGTGTTGGGGTCGTTCGCTCTCTCCGTGGTCGGCTGGCTCTCCTTCTTCCTCTGGGAGTCGCGGACCGAGGAGCCCATCTTGGCGCCCCGACTTTTCCAGAACGGCATCTTCACCATCAGTGTCATCTGCTCGTTCTTGGTTTCGCTCGGCATGTTCGGCGCCATCATGTACATTCCCCTCTTCGTGCAGGGCGTCGTCGGCGACTCGGCCAGCAATTCCGGTATCGTGCTGACGCCGATGATGCTGGGTTTCATGGCCTCGAGCGTGGTGGGTGGGCAGATCATGTCCCGGACCGGCAGATACCGTTGGCTCGCCATCGTGAGCATCGCCATCGCCGTCGTGGGCATGTTTTTGATGGGCCGGATGACGGTGCACGCGACCAACTGGATCGTGATTCGCGACATGGTCATTACCGGACTGGGCATGGGCACCCTGATGAGCCTCTTTACCATCGTGGTACAGAACGCGTTTCCGTTCCAGGAAATGGGCGTGGTCACGGCGGCACTGCAGTTCTTTCGGTCGATCGGCGGCACCGTGGGGATCGCCATCCTCGGCTCCCTGCTCACGAGTCGTTTCACGCATGAATTGCCGCGCCATATTCCCGCCGCCGTCTCCCGGGCACTTCCGGCCAGCGCCCTGCACAAAATCGCCAATCCTTCGGTGCTGCTGAGCCCGGCTGCCTTTACGGAGCTTTCGCATGTATTCCGGCGCTTCGGGCCGGCCGGCGTCACGCTGGCGCACGCCCTCATCGCCGGGGTGCGCGAGTCGCTGGCGCTTGCGACCCAGGAAGTGTTCATCGCCGGTGCGGCGCTTTTGTGCGTAGCCTTTGTCGTGATATGGTTCCTGCGTGAGATTCCGCTCCGCCGCCATTCCGGAGCATCGGCGTTTGACATGCAGGGGCGGGAGCGGGTTGACGCGCCGTCGGGGCGCGAAGTTTACGGCCGCCTGGGGGTAGCACTGGGTCTGCTCCTGGCTAGTGAGGCGCAAGGGCTCGCCGACGACCCGGAGCGCCGGGACCGGATGCGGATGCTGGCGGTAGGGCTCCTCGAACGGTATCTCGGAATGCCATCGGAGGAGACTCCGGCAGCCGGCGTCGGGGCGGGGGAGTAGGACAGGTTCCCGGCAGCGCCCCGCCGAGGAGGAAGACCAAGTATGCAGCAGCACGCCATGGAGTTTTTCGGAGCCGTCTTCGCCTTTATCGGCCTCCTGAACGTAATCCTGCCGAAAGGCAACCGCCGAGGTGGGCTGGCCCTTGTCATCGGCGGCCTCGCCCTCGGCGCGTTTGCCCTCATGGTCATCTGACCGGTATCAGCGGACGGCGAGCTCGAACGAAAATCGGCGGTCCCGGTTGTAAAACCGGTAGGCGGGCTGGAGGTCGGGACCGCAGCTCGCGCTTCCGAGGCCGTACTGACCCACGTCGAGCCGCCAGTGCAGCGCCGGCTCCGCCGTCAGTTCATGCCGGTGGCCCGCGCGCTCCAGGGCCGCAGCGCTAAAACGTGACAGGCTCCAGTCGAACAGGTCCGGGGCGCGAACCGAGATGGCGGGCCCGCCGGGCCGGGATATGGAGAGCGATCGGGTGCCGGTGTGGTTTCCGTGCTCCTGCGGCCGCACGTACGGCACGTAAAGCTCATCGACGGTGCGTTCGAAAAGGCCGAGCCGTCCCTGGGCTTGACTGTCGGCATATGTCTCCTCCGGGCCGAGGCCAAGCCAGCGCGTCAGCGTGAAGGCGGTCGGCAGCGTCCACTCGAAGCCCAGGCGGGGGAGGCTCTCGGGTCCGTCTCCCTCCGGCGTCACGGTAGCCTCGATGAGAAAGCGTCCCGCAGCATCCAGGCGGTAGCGGAGCGACGCCCCGAGGGCCCACATGAATCCCGCCGGCGCGTGCCGCTCTTCCACCCGGATTTCGAACGCCTCCGGACCTGTCGTCGTCCGGACGCTCCGCACGTCACGAACGAGACGGTGGACGCCATACGAGCGCCAGAGTTGCGCGACCCGTACGTCGTTGTCAATCGGGGCCCGCCAGACCGTAAGGCCGGGGCTGCCCGCGATGAGGGGCACGCCCGCGTGTGTCCACTCGAGAAGCCGTCCTTGGCCGGCGGCAAATGTGAGGCAGCTGTCGCCGCATCTTACGACGATCCGCTCGCCGTCTTGGTCCGAGGAAAACGGGAGCCGGCGGGACGGGATCGATGGCAGGCGGGTCTTGGGGGGTCTCGGGTCAATCACGTCGGCCCAGGCGATTTCATGTCCCGACTCTGCCCAGCGGGTCGGAGCAGGCTCCCGGACGCTTAAGTGAAGCCAGCGCAGCGACGCCGACCCTCGCTCACCCGTCATGGCCGGGAGGTCCGTGACCCCGATCGCTCCGGGAGATACCTCCGGAAGCAGGATGCGGCTCGTGTGCGTACGGACGCCGTCTTCAAAAATCGCGGCCTCCACCCGCAGACCCGCGAGCGAGCGGAAGTCAAAGCGGTTGCGCCAGGAGATGGTTCCCTGCTCCCAGTCCGCGGACGCGACACGCACGGGCTCGATGGCCTTGGCGAGGGCGCCCAGGCCCGGAGACGGGGTTCCGTCGGGGAATAGGAGACCATCGACCACGAAATTGCCGTCATTCGGCTCGGTGCCGAAGTCGCTCCCGTAAAAGTAGGTGTCAGGGGGGTAGCCGGGCTTCCTCAAGGCGTGATCCTGCCACTCCCAGACAAACCCTCCCTGGAGGCGTGGCCGGCTCTCGATGACGGCCCAGTAGTCCTCGAGACCTCCCGGGCCATTGCCCATGGCATGGCCGTACTCGCACAAGATAAAGGGCCGCGCCTCCTCCCGGTCCCCCTCCGCCCGCAATTGGTCCACCGTCAGGTACATGCGGCTCAGTACGTCGACGACGACCCCCTGCCGATCGCCTTCGTAGTGAATGAGGCGTGAGTCGTCCAGGGTCCGTGCGCGCGCTGCCATGGCGGCGTGATTGCGGCCGAACCCCGACTCATTGCCGAGCGACCACAGGACCACGGCGGGGTGATTCCGATCGCGGGCCACCATCCGTTCGAGGCGGTCCACATAGAGCGCCTCCCAGGCAGGATCGTCCGACAGCAGGTCCGGATGGCCAGCAAGCTCGGTTCCGTGCGTTTCCAGATCTGCCTCATCGATGAGGTAGAGGCCGTAGCGGTCGGCGAGTTCCAGAAAAGCAGGATGGTTCGGATAGTGGGAGGTGCGAACCGCATTGATGTGGTGCCGTTTCATGAGCTGTACGTCCTGCTCCATCGCCGCCACCGTCACGGCCCGGCCGCGTTCGGGGTCAATTTCGTGGCGGTTCACACCCCGAAAAGTGATAGGGACGCCGTTGACCGTCAAGAGCCCCCCTTCGAGGCGGACCGTGCGAAACCCCACCGTCTGCCGCATTGCCTCGAGCGGCCCACGGGAGGGATCGAGCAGTTCCACCACCAGGTCGTAGCAGAAGGGGGTCTCCGCCGTCCACGGGCGCGCGTGGGGCACGTCCACCTGAAATACGGCGTCGTCCGTCACCGCCCGGCGCTCCTCCGACCAAACCACCGTACCGTCCGGGTCGTGGAGGGCCATCCGGATGCCCTTGGGCCCGGATTCTGCCGCCCCCGCCTGCAGGACTGTCACCTGCAGCCGACCGCCCGCGACCCCATAATCGGCGCGGACGCGCACATCCCCAATGTGGGCGGCAGGGCGCGCCAGGAGGTCTACGCTCCGGAAGATGCCCGAGAGCCACCACTGATCCTGATCCTCGAGATAACTGCCCTTTGACCATTGCGCGACCAGGACCACCAGCAGGTTGGAGCCCGGGCGAATGGCCTCGGTCACGTCAAACTCGGCCGTAAGCCGGCTGCCCTCGCTGTAGCCGATGGGCACATCATTCAGAAAGACCTGAAAGGCACTGTCGACGCCCAAAAAGCGAAGGTGCGTCCGTTCGGTGCCCTCAGGCTGCTCCCAGAGGAAACTGCGACGGTAGCAGCCCACGGGGTTATCAAAAGGAGGCCGAGGCGGATCGATCGGGAAGGGGTACTGGATGTTGGTATAGTGCGGCGCCCCGTAACCCTGTAGCTGCCAGTGTCCCGGGACATCGACGAAGGATGTCTCCATCCCGTCATGGTCGTGGGCCCAGAGGTCCTCCGGAACCGCTGCCGGCCGAGGAATGAGCGCGAACTGAAAGCGCCCGTCGAGACGGGTCGTGCGGACTGACGCCTCGCCCAACAGCGCTTCCGCCGCCGTGGGGTAGGGGTCGAAGTGGACGTGGGGGGGCAGGCGGTGCTCCATCACGACGGCAAGATCTCCGAGCGCCTGCCCGAAGGCGGCACCGCGGGCGGCGGGAGTTTTCGCGCTGTTCATGGAGAATTCGACTTCGCGGACCGCAGTCTATTTCCCTGCCGCGCCGGCGGGCCACCCCGGCGGCGCGCGTTAGGGTACGATGCGACCCCATCCCCAGGAAGAAGACGACGGTGGCGGCTGCCCGCTCCGGCCTTCAGGAAGGTCGTTGACGCCTTACGGATTCGAACCCGTGTTAACGGCGCGGGCGGGCGGCGGGATCATCTACGCCTAGTCCGGGCCCCGCTCGGCATGGGCGGTGGCCGCCGAAGGAGCGACCCCCAACGGGCTCTTTCGGAACGGGCAGCACGCACCGGTTGCCGTTCCCGGGGGATACGCTCGTCGCCGGACTGATGGGGGTGGGCGCCTACGACGGGGCCGTGCCCTCCTCCCCTGCACTGGTCACGTGAAGGGGGGAAGGCGGACAACAACCTCGACGCTCATCCGGAGCTGGAAGAGACGGC
>JAKATP010000072.1 GCA_021818685.1 Bacillota bacterium
GAGCGCCATCTCGTCCTCCGGCCGCCGCCAGATCTGACCGACCACCAGCACGAGCGAAAACGGCACCACCTGCAGGCAGACAGCCAGCATCTGGATACTCGCATTGGCGGCGGTCGGCGATCCGACCGCCGCCACCCCGCTCACCGCCGCCAGAATGAGGAGCATGACAAGCTCTACCCGGGTCATGACCTCGCGCCACGCGAGCCGCCAGGTGTCAAAGGCGAGGACCAGCACGGCTGACGATACCGGCACGGTGGCCCGGGGCCGTCCGTCGTCGGCGCGCGTCAAGCCGGAACCTCGTGGTGATTCCACTCGTGCTCCACCACCAGATAGCCGTCCATCACCGTGGGCGACCGCCGGCGGAGGCCCTTGGGCACGGGACCCTCCGGAATCAGCACGTGACGCCCCCCGGTCCCCGTGTCGAGTCCCACTTCCAGCGCCTCGGGGGGGATGACCGCTCCAGGCGCCAGCACCAAGGCACGCTCCCGCGCGCGATCCTTGAACTTCGTGACCATTCCTTGAAAGACAGCCCGCCCTCCCGCCAGCATGATGACATTCTTGCAGTACGTCTCTACCTCGTCCAACAGATGGGTGGTGACCAGGATGGCGCGGGGGCCATCGTCGTCCGCCAGCAGTTCGAACATGTGCTCCCAGAACGCATTCCGGTCTTCCACGTCCAGACCCGAGGTGGGCTCGTCCAACAAAAGCACCTGGACACGCCGGGCCCACATGAGCGCCAGGGCGAGCCACCGCCGACGGCCCGGCGACAGCTGTCCCGCCGGTGCATCGGCCGCTTCCCGGAGGCCAAAGCGGGACAGTGCCCGCCGAACCCGCTCTCCGGCCCCCTCCCCGTCCTCCTCCAGCCACAGGAGCTGACGTTCAAAGTGCTGACGCACGGTGAGCCGGGGAAACACACCGGGAAACTGCGGCAGATAGCCGACCTGGCGGCGAATCTGGGCCGGGTCGTCCTGGAGCGCCACCGCCCCCACCTCCACGTGTCCCTCCCATGGCGGCAGCAGTCCGGCCAAGGTGCGCAGGAGCGTGGACTTCCCGGACCCGTTCGGCCCCACCATCGCCGAAAGTCCCGTCATGAGATCGAGACTCACGCCCCTCAAAATGAGGGGCGCCTCACTCCCGCGTCCGTACTGCACCACACCCCGCGCCAGAAGCTCAACCCCGCTCATGACACCCATCCCTGCCGGCTTCGCCAGACCGTGTAGAGATAGCCGTGCTCGGCGGTCGGCTCCACCTCACGGGCCACCTGATGGGGCCGGCTGTCGCCAATAACGAAAATACGCTCCGGGTCACCCGTGGGCACCGTGAGGCCGAGGACCCGGTTCTTAAAGCTCCACGGCAGTTCGAAAACGTGACCGGCTGCCACCCCCGCCAGGTCCCGCGCCTGCATGATCCCGGCCACCCGACCGCCCTGCAGGATGAGGACCCGGCCCGGTACCGCCAGCGCCTCGCCAACCACCTGCGACGCCATGACGACCGTGCGCGTTTCGGCCACCGCCCGGAGGAGTTCCAAGACGGTGATCTGTTCCAACGGATCGAGTCCGGCGCTCGGGGCGTCCACCAGCAACACGGGCGGATCGCGCAGGAGGGCCTGAGCCAGGAGGGCCCGCCGCTTCATTCCACCGGAAAAGGCTTTCAGGCGGCGGTCGGCTGCCTGCTGGAGGTTTACGGCCACGCTAGCCGCCTCCGCCCTGTCCGCTGCCTCCCGGCCGAACCCGTCAAGGCGCGCCAGTTCCTCCAGATATTCGCGCAGCGTGAGGTCAAGCGGCAACCCCACTACCTGCGGTACATAGCCGATCTCCCGCCGCACCCCGAGAGGGTCGCTGAAGGCGTCGCGCCCGCGCACCCGGATGCGGCCCGCCAAGGGCTCCACCCGCGTGGCGAGCGCTGCGATGAGGGTCGACTTCCCACTGCCGCTCGGGCCCAGCACGGTGAGCACCCCGGTCTGGTGCCGGAAGGACACGTTGACCAGCGCCGCGTCCCGACGGCCTGGCCAGGTAACCTCCAGACTCTCCACCTCGACCACGACGCTGCCGCCTCCTTCCCCGTCCGCCGGCAAATCTTGTCGAGCCGCCGTCTCAGCGCGGAGCCATCCGCATGGCGCCGTCCAGGCGCACGACGCTTCCGTTCAGCATGCGGTTCTGGAGCAGGTGGTGGACGAGGGCGGCGTACTCTTCCGGCCGGCCGAGACGAGGCGGATAGGGCACCTGTTGGCCGAGCGAGACCCGGGCAGCCTCTGGCAGCGCCGCCATCATGGGCGTGTCAAAGAGGCCAGGTGCAATGCCCACAACCCGGATCCCGTCACGCGACAGCTCCCGGGCCAGCGGCAGCACCAGCGAGGCCACACCTCCCTTGGAGGCGGCGTATGCGGCCTGACCCACCTGCCCCTCAAACGCCGCGATCGACGCCGTCAGGACGAGGACGCCGCGCTCCCCCTCTTCGCCGGCAGGATTCTCGCGCATGCGGACGGCAGCCAGCCGGGCCGCGTTGAACGTCCCGATAAGATTCACCCGGACGACGTGCTCGAACCGACTGAGGTCGTGGGGCCCCTGGCGGCCGACCACCCGTTCGGCCAGCACCACCCCGGCGCAGCTCACGAGTCCTCCGAGCGGTCCGAACCGGGCCACGACCGCGTCAAGCGCCCGCCCGAGCCCGTCGGGGTCGGTCACGTCGACGGGAACGGCCAGACACTGGTCGGGGTGGCGTGCCGCCGCCTCTTCCGCGGCGGCGGCATTCACGTCCAGGACTCCCACGCGGGCACCGGCTCCCACCAGCATATCCACGGTCGCCCGACCGAGGCCCGATCCGCCCCCGGTCACGATGAACGCGCGGTCATGAAGCTCCATGAAGCGCCCCCTTTCGCCGTCACCCCATCATCCCAAGGGGGGACGGCCGGGGTCAACCTCGGCGTTCCGGCGTCGTGAGGAGGAGCCGCCTCAGTTCGGTTTTTTGGAACTTACCGGCCGCACTGTGCGGAATGGCGTCCACAATTTCGAGCCGGTCCGGGAGCCACCAGCTGGCAAAGTGCGGGCGAAGAAACTCCCGCACCTCTTCGATCGTGAGCGTCTCTCCCGGTTTCAGCACCGCGACCGCCAGCGGTCTCTCCACCCAGCGCGGATCCGGCATCCCAATGACCGCCGCCTCCATCACCGAGGGATGACCCATGATGGCATTTTCGAGCGCCACCGAGCTTATCCACTCCCCACCCGACTTGATAACGTCCTTGCTGCGGTCCTGGATGGTGATGTAGCCCCGAGCGTCGATCGTCACCAGATCCCCGGTCTTGAACCACCCGTCCGGGGTGAAGCGATCCATGGCGGCCTCATCCCGGTAATAGCTCCGGGCAACCCAGGGGCCCCGTACCTCGAGCTCCCCCTGGGACACACCGTCCCACGGGAGCTCCCGACCCTCCTCATCGCAGACCCGCATTTCGACGAGCGGCGTCGCCTGCCCCTGGGTGAGAAGCGTGGCAAAGCGCGTATCGTCATCGGCCCCGGCCAGATCCGACCGGGCCGTCGACACGGAACCGAGCGGCGAGGTCTCCGTCATGCCCCAGGCATGAATCATCCGGATCCGGTGACGATCCCAAAAGCCCCGCAGCACGGCTCCGGGCACCGCGGCGCCCCCGACCAGCATGTAGCGAAGGGTCGAGACGTCATAGTGGTCCGGCCCTTCATCCAGGAGCTTTAAGACACCGAACCAGACGGTGGGGACACCCGCCGTGATGGTGACCCGCTCGTCCTGAAAGAGTTCCAACAGCGAGGCGGGGTCAAGATGCCGCCCGGGCAGCACCTGGCTGGCCCCCTGTAGCGAGGCCGCCCAGGGAAGGCCCCACCCATTGACATGAAACATCGGAACCATCGGACTGACGACATCGCTTTCGACAATGCCGAGTCCTCCCTCGGCGTTGGTCACCCCGATCGCGTGGAGCAGGGTGGATCGGTGCGAGTACAGCACCCCCTTCGGACGGCCCGTGGTGCCGGACGTGTAGCAGAGCGCGGCGGCCTGCCGTTCGTCCTCGATCCGAAATTGGAATCGGGACGGCGATCCCGACCGCACCAAGTCCTGATACGACAAGAAACCCGGCGGCACCGGCTCCCCCTCATCCACCACGACGATCTCGCGAGCCGGAATCCGGTCACGGATGGGAGTGATGAGCGGGAGCACGGTCCGATCGACAAAGATGACCCGGTCGTCGGCGTGATTGAAGATGTAGCTCAAGTCCTGCGGATGCAGGCGCAGATTTACCGTGTGCAGGACGGCGCCAATACTCGGGATGGCGAAGTACAGCTCCAGGTGATGGTAGCTGTTCCACATCACGGTCGCGACCCGGTCGCCCGGCTCCACCCCGAGCTCCATGAGGGCCGCACCCAGCCTGGCGGACCGCTCCAGCAACTCGCCGTACGTCGATCGATGGATAGACCGGTCGGGCAGCTTGGACACCACCGGCTTGCCGGCAAAGTAGCGCTCCGCCCGACGCCAGATCACACTCACATCGAGTGAGTAGTCGGTCATCAAACCTTCCAAGTAAGCCATACTCTGACCCCCTCCGAAGTCAGGAAGCTCGATACCATGGAGGGTGTGTTCGCGATATGTCTGAAAAAATCCTCGGGAAAGCGAAAACTGGCCGCGCGCCGGCAGGGGGCTCGGGCAGCGCGGCCGGGTCACTGCGGGTCAGTAGAGGGGAAAGCCGGTCCCGAGGCGCAAGAGCGCGCGAAACGCGAGGTAGGCCTGTTCCATGTCGGGGCAGGTCACCTCCACCGTGCGGCCGTCAACTCGGACCGCGCCCGGATACAGCATGGCCAGATCCGTGCCCTGGGTGGTCATGAAACCGAGCTCCAGGGTGACCGGTGTGGAGATCTGAAGGGGCTTCGGGGCCTGCCCGTGGGCGCAGCGCTCCACCGCCCGGGCGGCGGCCTCGGACAGCTCCCGATGCACCAGGTCCGGATGTTTCAGGCGCGCGCTCTTCCGCCCGAGCGCCCACTTCGTCACCACAAACTCCGCGTCGGCCAGATAGGGATGCGCCTCGTCGTAGAGCGCCTGGTCGCCCGACACCAATCCCACGGGAATACCAAAATGCCCGGCGAGATAGGCGTTCAGCCCGCACTCCCCCACTTCCTGACCGTTCAGCGCCACGTGGTGCACATCGCCGGTGTACGTGTGATCCATAATGGCACCGGCGGTGCCGGCGCGCGCATGATAGCCGACGAAGAAGGCCACGTCATGGCCCACGAGGCCCTCGCCCATCTGCAGGCGCTTGCCCGTGCCGGAAATGAGTTCAGTGGCGGGCGAAAGCCCCTTCAGCTCCTCATAGGCGAGGTTCAGCATGCCGTCGTGGGAGTCGTTCACCAGCACCCGGCTCGCACCGGCTCCCCATGAAGCTTCCACCACCGTCCGCATCTCGCGGATCATGTACGGGCGGGAACGCTCGTATTCGCTCTCCTCCGGCAGGAACTGCCGGCGGTCCACGAGTCCGCCCACGCCCTCCATGTCAATTGATATGTACACGCGCGGTCCCGCCATCGAGGTCCTCCCTTTACGCCAGCACGACTAGGGTGTCGCCCTCCGACACCGCCTTGCCCTTCTCCACCGCCACCTGTTCCACCGTGCCGTCGCGGGGCGCCACGATCTCGTTCTCCATCTTCATGGCCTCCAGGATGACCAGCACCTGCCCCTCGCTCACGCGCGCCCCTGCGCCTACCCTCACGTCGAGGACCATCCCCGGCAAGGGCGCCTTGATCACGCCTCCCACGCTGCCCGCACGTGGCACCGTGCGGCGTTCGGGTACCTCAGGCGCAGGCTTCGACGGAGCCGCCTCCGGATGTGGCGGAACCCTGACGGGCGGCCGGCCGCCCTCCTCCCCCGAGAGCTCCTCCAGCTCCACCTCATAGACCTGACCCTCCACCGTGACCCGAAATCGCCGCTTTACCACGGCCATCCTCCCCGCATGCTGTCCCGCCGTCCCACCGTCCGCCACGCACCCTGTTGCGGCCACACAGGTTTGAACCGCACCCGGCGCGGTTCCCCGTCTAATGTCGCCAGAACCGCCGCGATGGCGGCGACCAGGCGCGGATCACGGCCGGTATCGGCCGTTTGTCGGCGCTCGCGACGCCCCGTTTCTCCCGTTGACACCGTCACCCTCCGTCCGGATACCCGTCTTTAGGCCTCGCGCCCCGCCTCTCGCTGCATCACACCGGCATGTTGCCATGCTTCTTCGGCGGCCGGCCGTCGCGCTTGCCGGCGAGCGACTGCAGGCTCCGGACCAGAAAATCGCGCGTCTCCTCCGGAAAGATGACGGCGTCCACATAGCCGCGCCCGGCCGCCACGTAGGGGTTGGCGAATCGCTCCCGGTACTCGGCGACCTTCTTCTGCTTCACGGCCACGGGATCGTCTGCGGCCTGCAGCTCGCGGCGATAAATGATGTTGGCGGCCCCCTCCGGTCCCATTACGGCAATTTCGGCCGTGGGCCACGCCGCGGCCAGATCCGCGCCGAGCGATCGGCTGCACATGGCTAGATAGGCCCCGCCATACGCCTTGCGACAGATGACCGTCACCTTGGGCACGGTAGCCTCGGCATAGGCATAGAGCACCTTGGCCCCGTGGCGGATGATCCCGCCGTACTCCTGGCCGGTGCCCGGCAAATAGCCCGGTGTGTCCACCAAGGTCACCAGAGGAAAATTGAACGCATCCGCAAACCGGACAAAACGGCCAAGCTTGTCCGAGGCGTTTATGTCAAGCGTCCCTGCCAAGACACGCGGCTGATTCGCCACCACCCCCACCGGGTGGCCGTCCAGGTAAGCCAGCCCCACCACCAGATTGTCGGCGTACCCTTGCTGGAATTCGAGAAAGGATCCGTGGTCAAAGATGCCGCGAATGGCCATTCGGATGTCATAGGGCTTGTTGGGGTCGTCCGGCACGAGCCCGGCCAGATCGACCGCCTCGGGATCGGCCGGAGTGCGCACGGGCGGATCTTCCAGATTGTTCGAAGGAAGGCGCCCGAGCAGTTCCCGAATGAGCTCAAGCGCCCCGGCGTCATCATCCGTCGCGAAGTGCGCCACACCGCTTCGCCGAAGCTGGCTGTCAGCGCCCCCGAGTTCCTCGGCCGACACCCGCTCGCCGGTGACCGCTTCGATGACCTGGGGCCCCGTGATGAACATCTGTGCCGTCCCCCGCACCATCACCACGATGTCCGTGAGGGCGGGCGAGTAGACCGCCCCCCCGGCGCTCGGTCCCATGATGCAGGTGATCTGGGGAACCACACCCGAGGCGTGGGTGTTGCGCTTGAAAATCTCCCCGTACCCGTTTAAGGCGTCCACGCCTTCCTGGATGCGGGCACCGCCGGAGTCGTTGAGGCCCACGATGGGTGCACCCGATTTGAGCGCAAGATCCTGCACGCGTTGGATCTTGGCGGCGTGCATCTCCCCCAGGCTCCCACCCAGCACGGTAAAGTCCTGCGCGTACACGTACACGGTCCGGCCGTGCACGAGCCCCACCCCGGTCACCACTCCGTCCCCGGGAGCGTCGCCCAGATCCGAGCTGCGAGGGGCGACGTGGGCGCCCAATTCCTCCCACGTTCCTGAATCGACCAGGGCCAGCACCCTCTCCCGCGCCGTGAGCTTGCCCATACGATGCTGCCGCTCCACACGCTCGGGACCGCCGAGACCGATCGCCGCCTTACGGCGGTGGGTCAGTTCCTCCCGGTGGTTCATGCGCCCTCCGGGTGCTCGACCAGTTCGACCAGGACACCGGCAAATGCGCTCGGGTGGACGAACGCCACCTGCGTGCCATGCGCACCGGCCCTGGGCTCCCGATCGAGGAGGCGCGCGCCTTGGTCCTGAAGCTCGGCCAGCGCCGCCCGGATGTCCGGCACCCGGAACGCCACATGGTGAAGTCCCTCGCCCCTCCGGGCCAGAAAACGCCCCACGGGCGTGTCATCCCCGTCCGCCGCCAGGAGCTCGATAGATCCGCCGTCAAAGTCGCAGAACAGTACGCGGACCCCTTGGTCCCCCACGGCCTCCGACGGGCTGCCCGTCCGGGTCACCTTTGACCAGGCCGTCTCGGCGGCCTTAAGGTCGCCGACCGCTACCCCGATATGGTCGAGCCGCATCCGACCGCCTCCTCTTCCGCGTAGACTAGAGCACAACCGGTGGACGATAACGCCCGAACACCTCACGGAGTGCATTGGCCATTTCACCGAGGGTCACGTACGCCTCTACCGCCTCCAGGATCGGAGGCAGGAGGTTTCGTCCGTCGGCCGCCGCGGCGCGCAGATCGCGCAGGCACCGATCGGCACGACCCCCGTCGCGCCGTGCCCGCACGGCCGCGACCCGCGCGCGCTGCGCCTGCTCCAACGCGGGGTCCACGGTGGCGACCCGGATGGCCGCGGCATCCGCCTCCTGGTACCGGTTCACGCCCACCACCGTCCGCTCGCCCTCCTCAACCTGCCGCTGGTACCGGTACGCGGCTTCTTGGATCTCCCGCTGCACGTAGCCGCTCTCAATCGCGGCCACCGCACCGCCGCGCCGCTCCACCTCGTCCAGGTAGCGGCGCGCTTCCGTTTCCAGCCGGTCGGTGAGCGACTCCACGTAATAGGACCCGGCCAGCGGATCCACAGTGGCCGTCACCCCGCTCTCCAACGCCAGGATCTGCTGGGTACGGAGCGCAAGGCGGGCCGAGTCTTCCGTCGGCAGAGCCAGCGCCTCGTCGCGGGAGTTGGTGTGCAGTGACTGCGTGCCTCCCAGCACGGCCGAGAGCGCCTGCAGGGTCACCCGTACCACGTTGTTGTCCACCTGCTGGGCCGTGAGTGAGGAGCCCGCGGTCTGCGTGTGGAAACGAAGCATGGCAGACCGGGGATCCTGCGCCCCGAAACGCTCCCGCATGATGTGCGCCCACAGGCGGCGCGCGGCTCGAAACTTGGCCACTTCCTCGAAGAAGTCCGAGTGCGCGTTGAAGAAAAAGGACAGTCGGGGGGCAAAGCGATCCACGTCCAGCCCCGCGGCGATGGCCGCTTCTACATAGGCGATGCCGTTGGCCAGGGTGAAGGCGACCTCCTGGGCCGCCGTGGAGCCCGCCTCGCGGATATGGTAGCCGGAGATGGAGATCGTGTTCCAGCTCGGCAGATGCTCGGCGCACCAGGAAAATGTGTCGGTGATAAGCCGCATGGAAGGCCGTGGCGGAAAGATGTACGTGCCGCGCGCCGCGTACTCCTTCAAAATGTCATTTTGGATGGTTCCGCTAACCCGAGACAGATCGGCGCCCTGCTTCTTGGCTACCGCCACCACCATGGCCAGCAGGATGGCGGCCGGCGCATTGATGGTCATGGACACCGTCACGGTGTCGAGGGGGATCCCGTCCAGCAGCACCTCCATATCGGCCAGGGAGTCGATGGCCACCCCGACCTTCCCGACCTCCCCCTCCACCTGGGGGTCGTCGGAATCGTAACCCATCTGGGTGGGAAGGTCGAAGGCCACCGACAGGCCCGTCTGCCCCTGGTCCAGGAGATACCGGTAGCGGCGGTTCGACTCCTCGGCCGTGCCGAAGCCGGCATACTGGCGCATGGTCCAAAGCCGCCCACGGTACATGGTGGGGTAGATGCCGCGCGTGTACGGGTAAGTCCCCGGAAAGCCCTCGGCTTCCAGGTAGACGTGTGCTTTCAGGTCAAGCGGCGTATACAGTACATCCACCGGCATACCTGAAAGGGTTTCGGCAGGGTCCGGGGGGCGCCGTTCGAGCGCCGCCCGATAATCCTGAGCGGCGCCCTCCAGGTCTGCGCCGCTCGCCGGGTTGTCGGATCCGAACATCAGTGCGAGCCTCCCCGATGGGTCCCGGGACTGCTAGCGAAGCCAGCCCCGTACCCGCATGGCCTGGGCGATGCGGTCGACCGCGACCAGGTACGCCGCCCGCCGATGCGAGACTCCGTAATGCTCATGCATGTCGTGCATCGCCTCGATGGCCGCCCGCATCATCTCTTCGAGGCGCCGAAAGACTTCCTCTTCGGTCCAGTAGAACCGCATCTGGTTCTGCACCCACTCGAAGTAGGATACGGTCACCCCGCCCGCGTTGGCGAGGATGTCGGGCACCACCAGCACGCCTTTTTCAAACAGGATGTGGTCGGCTTCCTCGGTCGTGGGGCCGTTGGCGCCTTCGCCGACAATGCGGGCCCGGATGCGGGCGGCATTGTCAGCCGTAATCACGTTCTCCAGGGCAGCCGGGATCAGGATGTCCACCGGAAGCTCCAAGACGTCGGAGTTGGCGATAGGTTCGGCCTGAGGATAGCCGGTCACATTTTTGTGCACCTGCTTATAGGCGAGCACGTCCTTGATGTCGAGCCCGTCGGGGTTGAAAATCCCCCCTTCTTTATCGGACACCGCCACGACCCGGGCTCCCAGTTCGGAGGCGGCCAGCGCCGCCACCGAGCCGACATTCCCGAAGCCCTGGATGGCGACCCGGGACTGGGTAAAGTCAATGTTGACCTGCCGCGCCATTTCCCGCACCGCCAGGACCAGTCCCCGGCCGGTGGCCTCCACCCGACCGGCCGAGCCCCCGATGACGAGCGGCTTGCCGGTAATCATGCCGAAGGTGTTCTCGCCGCGGATGCGGCTGTACTCATCCACCATCCAGGCCATGATCTGCGGGTTCGTAGAGACGTCCGGGGCGGGAATATCCTTGTCCGGCCCGATGACGCTGGCAATCGCCCGGATGTACTCGCGCGACAGCCGCTCGAGCTCCAGTTCCGACAGCTGCTCGGGATCGCAGGCGATGCCGCCCTTGCCACCGCCGTAGGGCAGACCCAGCAGCGCACACTTCACCGTCATCCACATACTGAGGGCCTTCACTTCATCGGCATTGACGTCCGGATGAAAGCGCAGACCCCCTTTGGTCGGTCCGAGCGCGTCGTTATGATGGGCACGATAGCCGGTAAAGACCTGCAGGGTGCCGTCATCGCGGATAAAGGGGACGGCCACTTCGTAAAATCGGAGGGGTTGGCGCAGGAGCTCGTACACCGCAGGTTCAAGATTGAGCGTCTCGACGGCTTCTTTGAAAGCCTGCTGAGCGCGCAGAAAAGGGTTCAGGCTGGAATCCGCCACGGACTAAATCCTCCTTAGGGACTCGAGGCTGTCACGCCCGGATGGCGGCAAGAGAAAACGAACGGCCGGCCTCATGCCACCCGAGTACGCCGGTATTATAGCACAGGGCCCGTCCCCCAATTTTTCCGGCCCGTTCTAGCCTTCGATCCGACTGCGGATTCCCGGCCTCACCATCTCAAGTTCCAGACCGTCCGCCACCTGAACCCAGACACGCTGATCGCTCACCCGGGATACCCGGCCGATTATGCCCCCCTGGGTGAGGACCCGGTCTCCCCGCTTCAGACTCGCTTGCAAAAGACGCTGCCGTTTTTGCTGCTGGCTGTTTTGATAGAACGTGTAGGCGACCATGGCCATAACCACCACCACCAGCACGGCATACAGTACATTTCCTCGTGGCGTCGAGCATCCTCCTCCCCCTGATTATCCCGCTTGCGGGGACGTTCAGCCAGTCGGGACCAGCGTCGCCGACGGAAAGGGCGGTGGCAGACTCGGAAGCTTGAACGAGCGGCTCGCCGTGATCTGCACCACGGCTCCGGCCTGCAACGACAGCGTCACCGTCTGGTTTTCGAGCAAGAACACCATCGGCAGGGACAGGGAGACGGTGTATCCGCTCACGGAGAGGACCGCACTGCGGGCCACCGGGTAGACGGTACCGTCCACCACCACTGTATCGGGCCCGACACCCGCCAACACTCCCGTGACCGTGGTCGTGGCCGGGACGGAAGCGGGCGGCCCCGCGACGGACGTTGAACTCGGAGGGCTTGACCCCTGGGATGGGGGGGTGGACGGGGTGGACGGGGTGCTCGTGGTCGGCGATGACGGCGACCGGACGCGGCCCCAGTGGCGAGTGTGGAACGGCCAGTGGTCCAGGATGTCTGCGAGCGACTCGTGCTTCATCCTCGGCCAGGGAATCCGGGTGACTTTTCCGAGGAGATAGCGCCCGAGGGACAAATGGTACGACGCGGCCGCCCGCACATCTGCGGGAGCCCCCTCCGGCAGGGTGACCAGGGTGGCGCGGTTGGCATGCGCGAGGCCCGCCATAGCCTGCGCGGCCGCCTCGATTTGACGGGCGGCAAAGGCCCCCTCGGCGCTCGCAGTCGGCGCCCCGGCCACGACAATAAAGGACGACTGGTCAGGCCCGGATCCCAGATAGCCGTCTTGCCGGGCCTCATTGACGAGCGCCACCACAGCGGCGTCGAGCTCCTCGCCCGACAGATGGGGCAGCGCCTCCGCCACCCGGATCCCGCTGGGATCGAGCCCCTCCACCGCCACCACCCGGCCCGTGGCGGACAGTCCCAAGCTAATGCTCGGGTTAATGTCGACACTCACCCATGCGGCGATCGGGGGTACCTCAGGATGGAGCGCGAGATACCCGCCTCCCACGAGCGCCGCAGCCGCCAGCACGGCCGCCGCGCGGCCCCGGCCGCTGGTCCACAGGGCCGCTGCACTGTCTGGAACCCAGATTTCCTGGCCGGCCGTCAGCGCCTTGCCGCGAAGCGCCAGCCGGCGCACGACCCCTCCCTCCAGGAGCACAATCGCTTGTCCGGGCCCGACTTCCAACACCACCGCTCGCCGACTCACGTCAAGCCGTCCTTCCTTGTCCTGCGGGCGTTCGGGACCCGAGATCCCTCGCACCCTCTACCGTGCCGGCCGGGCCCTCGCCGCAGCCGTCTTCCTGCTCTTAACGTCTTATTGCGACAAACCCCCTACGCCCTCACCCGAACCCTTGGGGTCGACCGTCCCCTCACATCTGTTGGGCTTCTTTCACCTGCACGTAGGACCGGAGATGGGGCCAGTCGTGGAGGAGGATGAGCGCGACGGCAATGATATAGCGCCGATGCCGTTCCATCGTCTTCCGGCTCCACCAGGGCACCGTGTCCAGCTGCCGCAGCGGCAATTCCCGCCGACTTCGCAGATGCTCCACCAGCTCCGGCTGACTCGCGAGGTAGTGGGCCACGGCCATGGCCCGTTCGCGCGCATCCCGGTGCTTCGGGCAGTTGTCCGCCAGATCTTTAATGGTGATGTCGTAGTCCCGCAGCACCTCCTGATACTCCTCCAGCTCCCGCAGGCGCTCCTCTTCCTCCTGCTGCAGCTGCCAGGTCGACTGGGCCACCCGGTCGAGCGTCGGATTCGCCATGTGGCCTTCCGCGTCATGCTCTTCCAGATCCGACAGCAGAACCTCCCGGCGAACCTTGCGGCGGCGAAAGTGATCGACGAGCCGCCGGCGGATCACCGTTTGGGCGAAGCTCACAAATGACCCGCGCCCTGCCACATAACTGTCGATCGCCTCGTCGAAGGCCATCAGCGCCACACTGATCTCCTCATCCGTGCCCGGGCGAAGATAGCGCCCGGTCGCCTGACTGGCGACCCGCAAGATGAACGGCATGAAGTCCGATATGAGCCGATCCCGGGCTTGGGTCTCGCCATCTTTCGCCCGATCCAAGAGTGCCTCGGCCGTGGACCCACTCCCTGAGCGAGGGCTCAAGCCCTTCACCTCGCTGTCGTTAAAAATTTCGTGCGGGTTAATCACTTTTGAGGGGTACTATTTGTTCCCGGCAAATTTTTTGTCGCGGGAACTTCGTCTCGCACTAGCGCTCTGGCTCC
>JAKATP010000002.1 GCA_021818685.1 Bacillota bacterium
GTCATCGGCGAAGACCCGGGCGTCATCCGGTGAGTGTCGCATGCCCCCGCCTTCGCGGTGGCCGGCGGCCTTTCCTTTGCGCCATATGTTCTATTTTCCGGCCGGCCTTAAATCCTCACCGATCCATCATCTGACATGCGGAAGCCGAGTCTGAAGACCCCGGGGCCGCGGGTCTTCTTATGTGCGCTCCCCCGCTCCCCAATTCTGTCTCGTCTTCCGGAAATATTCTGTCGAGGAGTATAATGCGAGCGAACCGCAACCGTGCACAAACGTGGAATGGTTTTCATCGCGAAGCGCATCGGACTGTGAGCCAGCCTTCCTTGTGTCCCGTCTGTTGACGCGATGACTGGAGGCGGTTTTGGGTGTCGCGCGAACGTGAGCCGAACGTCAGGGTGCGACGGCTCGAGGAGGGGGATCTAAACGAGGCGGACCGGATCATGCGCATGGCTGTTGGCACGGAATTAGGCCTCGCGCAGCCCATGGCGTATTTCGGCGACAGTGACTCCGTACGCACCCGGTTTCAGACCGATCCGCGAACCGCATTGGCGGTGGAAGTGGACGGCCGCTTCGCAGGGAGCAGCTTTGTGACGCGCCGGGGCAGCCTAGGGCTTGTCGGCCCCCTGACCGTGGACGCGAACCTATGGGATCGAGGAGTGGCGCGCGCCCTGCTCGGTCCGACGCTGGATTTGCTGCAAGGCCCCGGCATCACCCACCGGGGACTTTTTGCGGGGGCCCATAGTCCGAAGCACCTCGCTCTCTATCAGAGCTGCGGTCTCTGGCCGCGATTTCTCACGACCATCATGGAGAAGGCAGCGACGGACGCGGGCGGAGGGGCGTATGAGACTTTGTCCTCTCTTGCTGATGCGGATGAGGCGGTGGAGGCAGCCCGGGAGCTTACCGGTGCTCTTTATCGCGGACTCGACCTCGGTCGTGAGATCGAGGCCGTCCGCCGTCAGGGGCTCGGCGAGACACTGCTTGTGTATGACGGAGACCGGCTCGCGGCGCTGGCCGTGTGCCATCGGGGAGGAGGCACCGAGGCTGGCGGGGGCCGCCTTCACATCAAGTTCGGAGCCGCCCGTCCCGGCACCGCTGCCGCTCAGCGCTTCTCCCGCTTGCTCGCCGCGTGTGAGAGTCATGCGCTCGCACACGGATGCCCCACCGTCGTGGCGGCCGTCAGCACCGGTCGACGAGGTGCCTACCGACAGCTTCTCGAACGGGGCTATACGATCCGGTCCGTGGGTGTCACCCTGCACGCGCCAGACCTCGATCCGTATCCGGACGCATTCGTGATGGACGACTGGCGCTGAGGGGGCGGTCTTGCGTGGAGACGAAGGCGGGATCCCCTCTCGGTCGGGCACCACCCCGAACCTAGCCGCAGGGTGGAGCGGACTCGCCGCGCAGGGGTCCGGTATATTCCCAAAGCTCCATGCGCGAGGGATGCGCGGCGTCGTGGTGAAGCGTGATGCGGGCGACTTGTCCCTCACGTTCTTCGGCGTTGGGACCCCCCGTGTGCCAGTTGCGATCGACCAGAGGAAAGTTGGACCCCGCCACCTCGAGCCGGACTTGATGTCCGGGCGCGAAATAGGTGGCCGTGGTGATTCCCCCGATCCGCACCTCGTAGATCCGGCCAGCTTCCAAGAGGCTCGGTGTCCGGTATCCGGTCCGGTAACGCATTCTCAGACACGACCAGGCCACGTTCAACGCCGTTCCATCCGGGAACACGTCCACCAGTTTCACGAACAGGTCGGTGTCAGGCACATCGGTCGACACATGGAGTACGACCCCCACATCCCCGACCACGGCCATTCCCCGGGAGAGAGGTGGGGTCGAGTAGACCAACACATCGGATCGGGCCTCGGCCGCCCGCTGATCGCACACGATGGGGGACGAGCCCAGCACCATGCCCAGCGATGGGACAGGGTTATCTGGGTCTGCCAGCACGTCGTCGCAGGAATGGGCCCGGGCATCCGGGCGCGGTTGGAGGACGCCGTCGCCCCAGAGACTTTGGGCGTTCCCGCCGCTCGCGAGATGCAGGGTCGTGAGGCGCCTGTCTGTGAGCGGCCAGGACTCACCTGTGAGCCACTGGTTTCCACCGATGAGAAACACCTGCACCTTCGGCATCGGCGTCCACGCGCTCTCCTCGCCGCTTAAAAACCGGCGGAACCAGGCCCAGATGATGTCGTCGTAGGGAAAGGTGGTGTTCCCGACCGGTCGGTCTCCCAGCATCGCCTGCCGAGAGGCGGAGCGGATCATCGCGCAGTGGCTGCTCGCCGCCATGATGAGGTACTGGTCGGGGTGATGTTGTTGGAACTCGAATAGCTTCACCGTCTCATAGGCGGCGAAATCAAGCCATCCGTTGATGTGCAGCTGGGGGGTGGCCCCGCCTCTGTGGTAGGCGTGGAGGTGGTCCGCCTCATCCCAGATGGGGTCTAGGGGGCCGGCCCGCATGTAGGTGTCAAAGCCGGTTTCGGGCACGCCCATTCGCTTCAAGACGTCACCGCTCGGCGGCGTATGCACGACACGATCGAGGACGCGCGCGTAGTCCGGGTCCCTTCCTCCCGGAGAGATGAGAACGAAGTTCCGAAGAGCGCGGGTGATGGTGTCCGGATCGTTCTCCGGCCCGAGCTCGGGCCGTCGCAGCACCGCTGAGGGGTGATACCAGCGGGCTTTTTGAGCCAGTACCGGAATGCCGCCCTTATAGAAAAACCCGTGATTGCCCTCGCAGCCGGGAATGTTGCCAATTCCGGCCCCGGCGCTCATGGGCACGGCCGCCCGAAGTGCCCGGTGACCCTGGGACGCGATGCGGAGTTGATTTTCCGCCGGCGAGGAGCAGCCGATGAGGCCACAGGCTCCGTTGGACCAGGGTTGCGCTTCGATCCAGGTAAGGGTGTCCTCGCAGTCGGCGGTCCCGTGCCCAATCACCGTGTAGGGCCCGTCAGACCATCCCGTGCCGCGTTCGTTCTGGATGACGACGGCCCAGCCGGCCTGAAAGGCCTGCGAGAAGACGTCGTAGGGTAGTTCATGGGTGCGGGCACTCCGGTAGGGGGTGCGCATCAGCAAGGTCGGCACACGCGCGCCGGCACAAGGTCGAATGATGACCGTCGCGAGGCGCGCCCCGTCTCGCATGGGGAGCATCCGATAGTCGAAGTGGTACCGGTCTTCAGTCGCTCCCCGCTTTCGGGCCTCAGCTTCAAGCGGGGTGGGAGGCCCGTCGAGGGGACCCGTGGTGGGGCGTCGATCCATGCACTCGGTTTCTTCAGTCATCCCGCACCTCCGATGGGAAGAGCGCCGTTGCCGTGCTCTCCCAGAACTGTCATCGTCAGTGTCGCAAGATCCGGGCCCCAACGCCACCGGCCGGGTGCATGCTCCGCGTGTGGCCGCGGTTCGAGGGACCAAAGCGGGCGGTCTCCCCCCGCTGTTTGACCGCACGCTCGGGCGCCGCCCGCGATCCCCCATCGCGGGCGGAGATGGAAGGGATGTGTCGGCCATGGCCCGGCCCGGTATCCCGGATCCGGAACGCTCGCACCCGGCCCGCTAAACCGTCTGGCACGCTTACGCTGCGCCGTGCGGACGCGCTACGGTCGGCGACGTTTCCATAGGACGGTACCACCGTCTGGGAGGGCCGCCCTCCGACAGGCAGGCGAGCCTCCTTGACCGCGTCATCCCCCCTCACAGGAGTTTGGCAGGACCGGGATGTCGAGGATACCGTCACGTCTCTCCCCGCGCCGCCGCCGGGCCGGTCTGCCCGTGTGATGGACAGGCCGGGCGGGATCGGGCTTTCCAACCCTTCCGCATGTCTGCTCGGGGGAGCGGGCGTCACACTGGCTGCTCTGTGCGCGGACAATGCGGGATCACACGGCGGCGTCACTCTGAGGGGTCTCTTGGTGCTCCCGCTAGTAGCGTCCTTCTGCCGGTGAAGCGGGCAGGGCACGGGGTTTACCGGTCCGGCTCGAAGCGCGTAGCGCCTCGACGACGGCCGCAAAGGCGGGGCCGACCCGGGAGAGACGTGATGCTGTTAGATGCTGGGCGCGCCGCATGATCTCCTCGCGGAGGCGGCCGCTCTCAAGAACCGCGCCGATCGCTTGCGGCCAGACGTTGTTCCGCGCTGGATCCACGGCCACGAACGTCTGCTCGCAGGCTCGCCGCGTCAGCGGGTCGTCGATTCCGAGGGCAGGAAGTCCGCTCGCCAGTGCCCATCGCATGAGGGAAGGATATCCCTGGTGGACATCGGCCTGCAAGAACAGATCGGCGCTGTGAAATAGGCCGGCAAGCTCTGTAGAGGACAGAGGGGGAAGAAATACCACGGCTTCCTGCAGCCCCATCGCTGCCACGGCCGGAGCGACCCGGGCGCGATCGGCCAGGGCATCCAGCAGCACGAGCTCGCCTCCCCGAGAGAGCGCCCGGCGCGCCGCTGGCAAGACGCGGGTGAGGGCGTGCCCGAGTCCCCAGTTTCCCTCGACGACGAGCCGCGGGCGTGCTTGTAAGTGGTGATGGCGCGTCACGGTGAACACCGGGCCCATATCGCTCCAGTCAAAGAACGGATCGGGAATCGGATAGGGAACTTCGGTGGTCGGTCCCGAGACTCCCTGCTCCTCAAGCACCCGACGAAGCGTCGGGTCGGGCACCACGGTCAGTCGTGCCACACCCTTGCGCCCTCGCAGCGGCGCTTGGGTGACGACCCGGATATCCGGTCGTCCGGCACCCCACCCGAACTGCACATGGGCTGTGCCTCCCCGTGACAGGATGCGAGGCCGATTGCGCATCAGCCGAAAGCCTTCGGTGGACAGCCATTCTCCGAGGACTTCCGCTGCCCGTCTGTCTGCGGGTCCGGCGTCCGGAGCCACCTCCCACCGCACGTCGCGCATCAGGCTCTGGTCCTTTCTCCGCGCTGAACCGCCTCCGCGTAGGGAGCGGGAAACCATACGAGCGAGCTGTGGGTGGCGTCGGCGAAAAAAAGCCAGCGCTCGACATAAGTTAGGGGCGTCACCGCGATCGCCGCCGCGAGTAAAGCGGAGGA
Organism: Bacillota bacterium; assembly: GCA_021818685.1. Lineage (GTDB taxonomy): Bacteria > Bacillota > Sulfobacillia > Sulfobacillales > JAIMBI01 > JAKATP01. Next base: position 5,018 of record JAKATP010000002.1, read on the forward strand.
GGTCTTCATCCCGACCAGGATGAACAACGCCAGCCCCAGCGCCGCCAGAACCCCCTGCAAAACGTGGCGGCGGGCCCGCCCGATCGGGGGCCACACCTGAGTCTGCGTCCGGTACGGCGCGCGGGTGGTGCCGGTATCAAGCAGCCGGTGCGGGCTTCGGGAGAGACCAAAACCGGTCTCTGCCCGGATCTGTGTGCGCGCCTCGGCAAATGTCCGGAATTGGAGAATCTTGAAGAAGCTCCACAGGATGAGGGCGGCCCGCAATAGGCCCGCCAGGACGGCGGAAGCCACCGGTGAGCGCGGGCCCGCTAAGAGCCACTCGGCATCCGCCCAGACAGCGCCGCCCAAAAGCCCCGTACCCATCATCGTGACCACGGTGAGCGGACTGTGCCAGCTCAGCATGGCGGGAATCGTGGCGTAGATCATCGCCGTGACGAAGAGGGCCACGAGCGCGAGGCTAGCGGCGGCGATCGCGAGCGGCAGATACCAATCCGGGGCGGGGGAAAAGAGACGGGGAATGAGGGCAGTGCAGGCTGTCGCGAGACCGAGGAGGGTAGTGGTCAGCACCTCCCGCGAGAGCCACGACGTGCGAAGACGGCGCATCACCAAGCGGGCACCGGCGAGCCGGTGCATATGGAAGATGGAAGAGGTGCCGCCGGCTCCCACAAGAGCGAGACTCGTGAGGGACATCAGTGACCAGGCCCCCAAGGACAGCGCGTGGGATCCGAGTGTGAGGCCGAGAAGGGCCATCGTGACCAACATGCCGCCTGAGAGCCCCTGCAGTCCCGTCATTAGGAGGAGGGGCCAGGTTGGGCGCATCAGTACCGCTCCTCGAGCGCCCGATCCACCGTCTGCTCATCCACCAGTCCCGGCATGGGCCGGCGCGGGAGGTAATGGACGGAAGGGCGGGCTCCCAGTTCCGGCAACAGTCCGAAACCTTGCCGCTCCGCCACCAGCCGCGACACTATGGAGGCCGGGTCGTCGAGGTCTCCGAAGGTCCGCGCGTGGGTCGGACAGCTCTGGACACAAGCCGGCTGGCGGTCCTCCGGGGCCAGTGTCTCATCCTCGATGCGATCGATGCACAAGGTGCACTTTTTCACTACCCCCTCGTGCTCGTCAAACTCCCGGACTCCGTAAGGACAGGCCCACATGCAGAGCTGGCATCCGATACAGGCGTCATAGTCTACGAGCACCACGCCGTTGTCCTCCCGCTTGAAGGAGGCGCCCGTGGGACAGACGGGGACGCAGGGGGCATCGTAGCAGTGCATGCAGGCCTTCGGGAGGTAGAGCACGGAGGTATTGGGATAGGTGTCGGCCTCCATGCTTACGATACGGTTCCACCACATGCCGTCTGGCTCTCCGTAGGGATCAAGGTCCGGTACGGGCCCGTAAGTTCCGGCGGTATTGTGCTCCTTGCAAGACACCTGACAGCTCTTACATCCGACGCACTTGTTCAGATCGGTAATGATGGTCAGTTGCACGTTGTGGCTCCTTCCTACTTCTACTCGCTTCCGGGCTTCGGGTTGGAATCCGGCCGCCCTGCCCGCGTTGGGGGGGTCGCATGGCGGGACCGGGTGGTGTACGCGATCCGCTTAGGGAGTGGCTCACTGCCGGGGCGGGGCGGCACCGCGTCGACGCGCGGCCACACCTCGTGACGGTCGGCGGGGTAGATGCGCACGCGGGTGTCATACCATCCGGCCTGGCCGGTCACGGGGTCGTTGTTGAAGAATGTGCCGGGACCGTCCAGCGGGCTCAGGTCGGGGATGATGTGATTGACCAGTATGGCGCGGGTGGCCTCGGGGGCATCGGGATCGAGACCCCAGGCACCGGGACCCTTGGCGATCGCATTCCAGGTCCAGACGGTACCGGGTTCGACGGCGTCAGAAATGGCGACCCGCGCCGTCATGCGGCCGAGCCGCGATTCCACGTAGATGTAGTCGCCGTCGTGCAGGTGCTCGCGCCGGGCCAGCTGCGCATTGATGAAGATGGGGTTCTCGTTGAGGAGCTGGCGCAGCCACGCGTTCATCGATCCCCACGAGTGGTAGTGGGTCATCGGTCGCTGGGTGATGATGCGAAGGGGATAGCGCTCGTGGTCAGGCAGTTCATCCTCCAGCGGTGGATGCCAAAAGGCCACCGGGTCCATGTAGCGCTGCAACCGCGCCCGCAGGCGAGGGTCCTCCGGCTTCTTGCCCGGCCACAGGCCTTCGCCCGCCAGACGGAATCGTTGGAGTGGCTCACTGTAGATGTTTAACACGATAGGACGAGCCGTGGGTAGGAAGCCCGCCGCCTGCGCCCACTCGAGATAGGCGCGATTGGCCATTCGGTAATATTGAGCGCCCGGCTCCAGTTGATGACGCCAGAACGCCTTGTGGCTCGCGTACGCTTCGAGCTGGCGGGCATTCGGTTCTCCCACCAGGTATTTGCCGCCATCCAGGCCCCGGTGACCGGCCAGGAGACCAACCCCGGATCCGGGGGCTGTTTCCCACTTCTCGATGAATTCGCGGTAGCTGCGAAACCGTGGTCGGCCCGCTTCATCCGTAAATCCGGGCAGCCTGAGTCTGATCGCAAGCTCGATGAGCACATCCGCTGTGGGCCTGACCCCCGGCGGCGGGGGTACGACCGGCTGACGGATGGAGTCCGCAGGACCGTCGGGCTCCGAGATGGGCCGGTCTAACAGGGACGTCGCATCCCACCGCTCCAGGTAGGTGGTGTCGGGCAGGACCAAGTCCGCAAACCGCACCGTTTCGGAATCGAACGCGTCAAACACGACCACGTGAGGAATCCGATAGGTGCCGTTTTCATCCCGGGCCCGAAGCATGTCACGGGTGTCCAGGGTGTTCCAGGTCGAATTCCAGGCCAGGTTAGACATGTACACCATCAGCGTGTCGATGGCGTACGGGGTCTTGTCATAGGCGTTGCGGATGACGTTCTGGATGCTCCCGTGGGCGGCGAGCGGGTACTTCCAAGAGTAGCTCTCGTCGATGCGAAAGCCGTCATCACCCTCGACGAGGAGGTCATCAGGACTGGTCGGATAGCCGAGCAGGGGTGCTGGAGCAGGCGAGTTGGGCCGGTATGCACGGGGATCAGGATCAGGCTTCACGGGTGGCGGGACTGGCTTCGGGTACGGACTCTTGTACCGAAATCCGCCCGGCCGGTCAATCGCTCCGAGGCACATCATAAGGGTGAAGAGGCTTCTTACCGTCTGAAAGCCGTTCGTGTGGGCCGCAAGTCCGCGCATGGCGTGAAACGCCACCGGCCGCCCGACGGTCGTGGGAAACGCGTCTCCATACACATCGGTCCAGGGGATGGGGAGTTCCACCGGATGCCTGAACGCGGTTTCCCCCATCTCCAGGGCCAAACGCACAATGGTCCGCCGCGGTACGCCGGACAGAGCCTCGGCCCAGCGGGGGGTGGTGGTCGAGAGACGGTCGATGAGGCGGGTGAAGGCCGGCACCAGGTGCAGGCCGTCCACATGGAGTTCCCCCTCGATCTGTCCCTTTCCACGGGCAGCCATGAACTCCATCAGGCGGCCGTCGGGGCCAATAACGGTCGGTTGCCCTTCCACCCGGTACATGAGTCCGTCATCCGCCCTACCGGGCGCATCGACCACCAGCTGGGCCGCATTGGTGTAGCGGGTCAAGAATTCGCGATCAAAGAAGCCTTCGTGGTGGAGCACGTGCAAGAAGGCCATGAACAACGCCCCGTCCGTCCCCGGGCGAATCGGCACCCATTCATCTGCGAGTGCACCATAACCGCTCCGAACCGGGTTCACGACGATAAACCGCCCGCCCCGGTCCTTCAGGGCCGAGATGGCCAGTTTGAGAGGATTGGAGGGGTGGTCCTCCGCCACGCCGATGAGCATGAACCAGCGCGCCCACTCTGTATCTGGCCAGCCGAACTCCCACATGCTGCCGCCGACGGAATACATCCCTCCGGCCGCCATATTGACGGAGCAGAAGCCGCCGTGCGCGGCCCAGTTGGGGGTTCCGAACTGCTGGGCCCAGTAGCCGTTGAATGCCTGCATCTGGTCGCGGCCGGTAAAGTAGGCGAGAGTCCGTGGATCCGTGGCGCGAATGTTGCGCAGCCATCCCTCCAGCATGCCAAGGGCCGTCTCCCAGTCCACAGGCACCAGGCGGCCCTCTCCACGCTCGGTCCCCGGCTCGCGCATCAGGGGAGTGGTGAGACGGGCGGGACTGTACTCCGTCATCACACCGGCGCCTCCTTTGGCGCACCACACGCCCTTGTTGACCGGGTGTTCGGCGATGCCTTTGATGAAGCGGATGCGCTCGTGTTCGACGGTGACCTCAAGGCCGCACCGGCAGGCACACATGTAGCAGGTTGTGTGCACCGTGCGGGTGTCGGGCGGGGCTTCTTTCGCGAGCGGCAGGGGGACGGATCGGGACTGAGTCATACTGTTCCTCCAGAGACGGCCGGCGCGCCGGCCTCGTGCGAGCCACCGCGGTCCTGACAGCCGGCCATGGGCAGAAGCTTTACTCGCCAGGGCGGCCGGGACGGATTTTGCGGCCCGGATCTATACTGAAGCTGACCGAAGTGGTCAGGATTGGGTTTCATCGTATCCGACGAGGGTCGGATGACCTTTCGCAATTACTGATGGCGGCCACCAGGAATTCCGAACGGGGGATGGCGTGCACCAGCCGAACTGGGAGACGTTTCGCGCCGTGGCGGAAGTGGGGTCGATCTCCGGGGCCGCGAGGGTCCTAAACCTTTCGCAATCGGCGGTAAGCCAGAAGGTCCAGCAGCTGGAAGATGAGTACGGAACACCCCTGCTGGTGCGCTCAGCCCACGGAGTGCGACTGACGGCCGCCGGCGAGGTGCTCTACCGCTATGTAGTCAAGCTCTTGAACACGCTCGATGAGTCGCGCGACCGCGTGCGGGGACTGGCTGATGGCCGGCCAGGACCTATCAAAGTTGGCGCCAGCCTCACCATCGCGGAGTATATCCTCCCCGATCTCCTCACACGGTTTTACGGGGCCGAGCTTCACGGGCGGCTTACGGTCATGATGGCGAACTCGTCCGCCGTGCTGGATCTGGTGACCTCCCATACCGTGGACGTGGGACTCGTGGAACACGAGGCCCAGCGTTCGAATATCATCCGCCGCCGCTTCCTGCACGACGTGCCCACCGTGCTCGTGCATGCGGGACATCGATGGGCTGGGCGTTCTCGCATCAGCCTCGACGAATTCGTGCGAGAACCTCTCATCCTGCGCGAACCCGGATCCGGAACGAGGGCCTCCGTGGAGCGGGCACTCGCAGGCGTGGGCCTAGGACTCGACGATCTGACGATAAGCCTCGTGCTCGGAACGACCCAGGCCATCAAGGCGATGGTGCGGGCCGGTCTCGGTGCCAGTGTGCTCTCTCCCCTTACCGTCCTGCCCTCCGAGCGGGACGACTTTTGGAGTGTGCAGGTGGAAGAGCTCGACTTTTCCCGTTCGTTCTATGCCGTCCACCTGCCGCTGCCGTTGTCCGATGGCGTCCGCCATCTTATCCGTTGGTTGACGCGCGCGGTGGAGCCGTCGTATTGAGCCGGCTCAAGCGGCCTTGATTCCCATGGGGCGCGCACGAGGGCATGGAGTCTGTGCCCGTGTCGCCCCGCGAGCTCGTGATAGCCGCTCCTGCTCGCACCCGGATGGCGTCGTAGGGGGCGCGGACAGGAGGGTGGAAAGTTGGCGACGACTCTGCGGGCGGTGAGCGAGGGTTTTCGGAAAGACGAAAAGGTCTAGATGGATGGCACGACCGGTGGCCACGCACGGGCAGGATGGCGGCGGACATGTTGGCGAGCTGCCGCCTGGCCCGTGCTCCAGCCAGGTCCGTCGCGCCCGGCGGAGAAGGTCTTCGACAGGAAGTCTGGCCGCGTCGGCAGCAAGGTCTGACCTCGTGGAGGTGCGTGTATTCTTGCTGCCGTAGCCGAAGGGTTTCCACGGTAGACCCAGTCCTCGGTGGAAATCCGCATCTACAGGGCCAGAATCGGGCGACGCGTTGCGCTTGCGTGAGGCGCAGTGGCTGTGTCAGGCGATCCGGATTACGGGGCCGTCCAGGTGATCGGGAGCTGCCCAACGGCAGCCCAGCGGCCGGTGCTTCCGAGGGGCACGGGAACGGAGAGCGCCGCAGTCACCGTCAGTCCCGTCGAGGTAGCCTTGACTGGACCCGTCATGTGGAGGGACGCCGGCAGGTCCTCTCGACACAAGGTTGTCAAGGTCGCAAGCGTCGTTGGTGACGGCGGCGAAGTGGGGGCGCCCACCGCCTCCCAGGCTTCGGTCAGCGAGGCCTGGAGGGCCTGGTGAGCGCTCACCGCGTCCGCTCCGTCTACGATTATTCCCAGCATGGCGGGAAGTAGGAGGAGTAGCAGCGCCACCCATAAAAGGGCTGTCCCCTCGCGTCTTTGTCTCACGGGCTGAAGGTCCGAGTGCCATTCGGCGGCTCCGTCGCGGCGGTCTGCATCGCGCTCATCGGGAGCCACCCCCACACCGTGGGAACCCGCAGGGACACCGTCACCGTCCTGATGGTTCCGACTCCGCTGACCATCGCCACTGGCTCATTGGCCGCCGTGGCGTGGAGAGCCTGCAACGCCACATATTCGGCACGGACGGGCGTCCCGCCCGCTGTCAAGACCTGCGCCCCGGCGCCGGAGGCGGCCTGGGCGGTGAGCTTCCAGGTGCCGTACTGGAGGCTTCCGACCAGGAGCCAGCCTGCGCCTAGGAGGACGGGCAGGGCGAGCGCGGTTTCCACCAGCGCCGAACCGCGGCCTCCCTTACGGGATTGCATTGAGGTTGTTGGTGATGCTGCCGAACGCCGTGACAAGGGCGTTCCGCAACGCCTCGATCGGCAGAATCATGGCCAGTACTACGATAATGATCCAGATGCCGTTTTCGATGAACACGTTGCCGCCGCGCGCCTTGGCCCAGACTTTGAGGACATTCCACCACGCGATAATCCGTCCCATGAACTCCCTCCTCCCGACTGCCGCCAGTCGTGACGGCGGCACGTCAAGCGTAAGGGCGGGTGTGGGTAGATTTCGTGCCCAGACTCCCAGCATGCCGACGCTATTCGACTGTGCATGGTCCCGCGAGATTCAAGCTGGGCGAACGGTTGCGGGTCCGGCGACCCCGATCGACGGATTGCCAGGGATCCTTCCCGGCCCCGACGACCCCAAAAGTGGAGATCGCGTAAAGGGCCACTGGGAGGGGGGAGGAAACGGCCAGGGTTTTGCCCGCAGGCCGTGCGATCCTACGGGATGTGCGGTGACCCCGGGGCTTCTACGGTCACGAGCGTGCCGTATTGAATGTGCTGCCAGGCGAGGGCCGCCTCCGCAATGGGCAGTTCTACGCAACCGAGGCTTTGTGGGAAGCCGTACTGGGCCCGCACGAATCCGTGAACGGCGTCGCCACCTGAAAAGTAGTTCACCCAGGGGATGCCCGGGTCAACGTAGGGCGTCCCGTTCGGATTGACGCCGCTCATCGTTTGAGAGGTATAGCGTAGGTAGACGGGGTAGGTGCCAAGAGCCGTAGGCATGGCCGGGATCCCCGTGTTCGTGAGCGAGCTGAGGACTATCCGCCCGCCTTGCCAGATGCTGAGCCGTTCCGGCAAGGTTTCGGACACATACACCCAACTGTACGCCGCCGCAGCCGTGTGATTCGTCTCGGCCGCCTTGATGAGCGCCTCCCAGACCTGGGGTCCGATGATGCCGTCTACCGGCAGGCCCGCCTGCGCCTCGAAGCTCATGACCGCTCCTGTCGTCATCGTGGTGACCTGACCGGGGGCCCATTGAGCACGCAAGAGGGCCGGGGTGTTCGCGTAACGCCATTCAAAAGCACCCGCGGGCGGTGCATAGGCGTAAGCCAGCTGCTCCGACGGGGAAGAGGCGACCGGACCGCTAAAGGATAGGGGCAGGTATCCGAGCAACGCCAGAAGTTCTTGTGCGCGAAGTACCGATCCCAGCGGCAGCGCCGATATCGCGTGCATAGCACTCGCGAGATACGTTCCGGACTGAGCCTTGATGCCCGTCGACCTCCCTGCCAGGGTGATGGAGATGGGCTCACCGGGGTAGAGAACCGTCCCGGCCGCGGGCACAAAGATCCAGCTGGTGGAGCTCGCGCGGGCCCAAGTTCCCGACAAATGGGGACTCAAGCGGACGGCTCCTCGCGGCAGGTAGTCGACCGGCAGCGAAAAGCGAATCGTGAGTAGTGGCGCACCACGCGACATTTTCCAGGTCGGATCCGCCGTGAGATAGGCTGGAGTGCTCCACTGCAGGAGCCTCGGGTGCGACCAGGCTTCCCACGGACGAGCTCGGGTGCTGAGGAGCAAGACAGAATGCTCTCCGGGCCTCGCCCCCACGATAGGCGCTCGGAAAGAACGGGCCACGCCGGCAAGATGGGACCACTGCGGGGAAGAGACGACCCGGATCAAAAGTCCGGAGGACCTCGCCGAGAGTGGAATCATCGGATGCTGCCCGAGATGGACCCGCAGGTGATCACGGACGAGGGATGGGGCTCTGGGCGCGATAAGTTCAAGCGAGCTCATCGCGTGTTGGTTCCAGGGGTTCCAGAGCCACGCGCGCGTTTCGACCTGAACCACCACCCGGCTTCCAGCCGCGATCGGCCTTGAGGGCCAGATTTCTCCCGCCGATAGACGGGCCGTCATCCTGACTGATCCAGCCAGCACGGTGATGGCGCCCGTCCGGTTGCCGAGGCCGGTTTGGAGGGACGCGAGGGCAGTGGGGTTCGCGGAGACCACCGCCCGCGCGCGGGCAAACCAAGTGAGGGTGACCAGTCCGGCCAGAACTCCTGCCGCCAGGGCCGCAGTCCGCGCGATGCGGCGATTTAGAGCGACAATCCGCAAACTTCTCACGGCAGGCCGCAAGGTCATGGGCAAGTCCTTTCTGGCGGTCGCTCCTGGGCTTCCCTCTCAATCGTGGAAACGTCTTCCCCGCGATCGCGGTTTCAACGTTGACTCCTGTGGAAATCTTTAATCGGGGTTGCGGAGCTCCTCCGGAGAAGCCGACAGGCGGCTCCCAAACTCTTATGCTTCATGTTAGGTATTTGGCGCTCACCAATATCCCAGTGTCAGATATAATGTGTCCGTGGTCAGAGCGATGTCAGAAACTAGGGAGTGAGACACGCTGAGCGCGAAGCAAGTCCTGGATTTGATCGAGCGGCACAAGATAGAAATGGTGGATCTGCGCATCGTCGACCTCCCAGGGCGCTGGCAGCATTTCAGCCTGCCCGCCACCGAGGTCGACGCGGACACTTTTGAAAACGGCATTCCGTTTGACGGTTCCAGCGTGAAGGGATTTCGTACGATCGACCAGAGCGACATGCTGATGATGCTCGATCCCCATAGCGCCGTCCTGGATCCTTTCGCGTCCGTGCCGACGCTGGCGGTCCTGGCTGACGTCAGGCTCCCTGATGGGCACGAGTACGGCCGGGATCCCCGCACCATAGCCCACCGTGCGGAACGCTACCTGCAGGCGAGCGGCATTGCCGAGACATCGTACTGGGGACCCGAGCTGGAGTTCTTCCTCTTTGATACCGTCACGCATCAGCTTACGCCTAACGCGGCGGCCTACCGTTTCGATAGTGAGGAGAGCGTCTGGGATCCGGCGGAAGTGGCTGACCACGGTTATCTCATCCGCCCCAAGGACGGGTACGCACTGTTGCCTCCCCACGACGCCACCATGGATGCGCGGACCGAGATCGTGCAGATGCTGCGGCGCCAGGGCGTTCGGGTCGAGATGCACCACCACGAGGTGGGGGTGGCGCAACAGGAAATTGATATTCGGTACAATACCCTGACCGCCCAGGCCGACACTGTGATGCTTTACAAGCACACCGTCCGGAACGGCGCCCGACTGCACGGCAAGACCGCCACGTTTATGCCGAAACCACTCTACGGGGACAACGGGAGCGGCATGCATGTCCATCAGTCTCTGTGGGCGGGTGGGCGGCCACTGTTCTATGAGGCGGGACGGTATGCCAACTTGTCGGAAATTGGGCGGGCTTATCTAGCCGGCATCCTCCTTCACGCACCGGCCCTGCTCGCGTTCACGAACCCGACGACCAACAGCTACCGGCGTCTCGTGCCCGGCTACGAAGCGCCGGTCAACATCGTCTTCTCCCGAGGCAATCGCTCGGCCGCCATCCGCATTCCCGTGACGGAACGCGCAGCGCTCACCCGAATCGAGTTTCGGACCCCGGATCCGACCTCTAACCCGTATCTGGCCTTCTCGGCCTGCCTTCTGGCAGGGCTTGATGGGGTGCGGCGGAAGCTTGATCCCACGGCGCTCGGATTCGGGCCGGTCGACAAGAACATCTATGAATTGCCCGACGACGAGATGGCGGCCATCGCAAGCGTCCCCGGATCGCTGGAGGAGGCCATCGCGAGTCTCGAGCGTGACCACGAGTTCCTGTTGGCCGGCGGCGTCTTCGATGAGGAGGTCATCAGCACGTGGGTGTCGATGAAGCGCGAGGAGGCCGACATGGTACGCCTGCGGCCGCATCCAGCTGAATTCGCCCTGTATTACGACGCGTAGCGGAAAAACCAGCGTGGACGGGTTCGCCCGTCCACGCGCTTGGTGCGGATGTCAGCGAAAGGGCGTGAGAGTGGGCAGGGCGAGGAGCCGGTAGAGATACGCGCCCGCGACGCACGGTGCGTAGAGCAGGTGTCGGCGGCGGGGAGCCCGGCCGTTAGCAAGGGAGGTTGGCCTCGTCGCGCCCGTGGCTCCGGGCATGGTGGCGGAAGAGCTCAGGCCGGAGTGGATACGTGAGCCCGCGCGACGCAAGAAAGTCAGTCTGCTCCTGGTTCCCAGCCGAAGCGGGCGAGGGCTCCGGCGAGGGCCCGGTTGAACGCCTCTGGCTGCTCCAGCATGACCAGGTGCCCGGCTTCGGGCACCTCTTCCGCCACGTGGTCCGGAAACAAGGAGAATAGCGTGCGCACCAGGGCCGGAGGCGTCATGCGGTCCTGGGCTCCCCAAATGATGGCGGCCGGCTGGGGACAAGGTGGGGCCCCGGTAAGATCAAAGTGACCGCAGGCGGCAAATTGCCGGTACGCAAGGGAACGGTCAGCAGCGCGCGCAAGCTCCCGCGAGCGCTCGACCAGCGCCGGAGGTGCCGACTTGGCGAGCGACCAGCGTGCGATCTGGTCGAGCGTGTCGGAAGGACGGTGGATGAGTCCGGCCAGGAGATCCGGATTCACCGGAAGACGCGGGCCGGTCCCTACCAGCACGAGGCCGGCGACTCTGCTTTCCGGTCTCGTCGCGCATAGCTCCGCTACCGCTCCCCCTAGGGAATGGCCGACGAGAATGGCCGGAGGGCGCATCACGCTCATCACGGCCCGGGCGTACTCGGTCAGGAGGTGCGGCGGGTCCGCGTCGGTTTCCGGGTAGGTGAAGTACACGGCATGCGGATAATGACGGCGCTGGCGCGACCAGATGTCGGGACTCGACGCGGCCCCGTGTAGAAAGATGAGTTGCATCGGGTCTGCTTTCGCTCCTTCCAGTCCTTCCCTCCTTCTGAGACGGCGCGGCGGAATTGCCATCCCCCGGTCAAGCCTCTAACATGAACCTGAACCGGGGCTGGAGCCGGAACCGGAGGGAAGTTACGATGCCACGCGCACTCTTGGTCGACGGCCACAGTCTTTTGTTTAGAGCGTATCATGCGTTGCCCCCGCTCGCCCGTGCCGACGGCACACCGACTGGTGCTGTCTACGGGTTTGCGCAGATGCTACTGAAAGTCATTGAAGATACGCACCCCCAAGCCGTGGTCGTCGCCTTCGACGCATCCGCCCCAACATTTCGTCACCAAGCGTTCGAGCAGTATAAGGCGAATCGACAGGAGGCGCCGGACGACTTCCACGTGCAGACCCCGCTGGCCAAGGAGCTCCTGGACAAACTCGGCATCGTGCACCGGGAGTGGCCCGGGTATGAGGCCGACGACATACTGGGGAGTCTGGCGGTATCCGGCCGGGAGGCGGGTTGGGAGATCCTGATCCTGACCGGGGATCGTGACCTCCTGCAGTTGGTGCGGCCAGGGGTGACCGTCCTGCTTACGAGCCGTGGCGGCCTCACCCAGCTCGAGGAAGTGGACGCCGAGGGTGTGGTCCGGAAGATGGGTGTCAGAGCCGATCAGGTACCGGACTTAAAGGGCCTCATGGGTGACGCTTCGGACAATATTCCCGGTGTCCCCGGGATCGGGGAGAAGTCGGCGGTCACGCTCCTGACACGCTTTGGAAGTATCGAGACCATCTTTGCCCATCTGGACGAGATTCCCGAGGGTCGCTACAAAAAAGCCCTGACGGGACACGAAGGTGACGCCTTCACGTCACGCGACCTGGCGACCATCCGCACGGATCTCGAGGTTGAGCCCCTCACGGGAGACGAGGCGCCATTTGCAATTTCACGGACGGAGGCGTTATCGGCCTTCTTGACAGCCATGGGATTTGATTCGCTGCGTCGACGCCTATTCGACACCGCCCCCGTCGACCAAGGACTGGGCAAATCCTCCCCGGCCGGCACCTCGTCCGACGGTCCATCGGCTGGAGTGGAAGACGTGGAAGAGTGGCAAGCCTGGCCGGAGGCTCCGGTGCTGGGTATTCAAAAGATTGCGGACGGCTACCTTTTGGGAACCGCGGACGGCCGGGTCGGGCAGTACAGAGGTCCGATTGCAGGTGACAAAAGCCAGCGTCTGGTCGGATTCAAGATCAAATCCTTCGTGGACGAGGTGCCGGAGCCGGATCGCGCCCGTCTCGACGATGGCGAACTGGCAGCCTACCTGCTCGACGCCGGACGGTCGCACTACAGTGTGAGAGACCTCGTTCAGCGTGTGGGAGGCGAGGCGCGCGACGACGTGGCCGCCCTGGCCGCGGCCTGGCCCGCGGTCCGCGAGCTTCTCGCCGCACAGGGCCTGTGGGATCTGTACAGTCGGGTCGAGCTTCCCCTTCTCTACGTGCTGCGGCGCATGGAGGTTCATGGCATTCGCGTAGATGGGGAGGCCCTGGACGTTCTCGCCGGGGAACTCGAAGTGGCGATTGCCACTCTCGAACGGGAAATTCACCAGCTAGCCGGGTTTTCATTCAATATTAATTCAACGGGCCAGCTGGGTGAGGTCCTGTTTGACAAGCTCGGACTGCCGTCCGGCCGGCGCACCAAGACCGGGTACTCCACGGACGCCGAGGTCCTGGAGTCACTCCGCCCCCTGCACCCGATTGTGGACGCTGTTCTTACCTATCGCCAGCTCACGAAGCTCAAGGGAACATACGTGGACGGCCTGCGGCCCCTCTTGGTCAAGGGGCGTCTGCATACCCACTTCAATCAGACGGTGGCCGCGACCGGGCGGCTATCGTCGAGCGACCCCAACCTGCAGAACATTCCCGTCCGCCTGCCGCTCGGCCGACGGATCCGGAGGGTGTTTCTTCCGGATGAAGGCCGGTCGTTATTCTCCGCCGACTACTCCCAGATCGAGCTACGCGTGCTGGCACACTTCTCGGATGACCCGGTCTTAAAGGACGCCTTTGCGGATGGGCAGGACATTCATCGGCGGACGGCGTCCGAGATATTTCAGATCCCGCTGGACGCGGTGTCAGACGAATTGCGGAGCCACGCCAAAGCCATCAACTTCGGCATCATCTATGGCATCTCCGACTATGGCCTCGCCAACAACACAGGCGTGTCGCGCCAGGATGCGGCCGAATACATCCGACAGTACTTCCGGCATTATCCGCGGATTAAGGAGTTTTTGGACGGCGCCATCGAGCAGGGGCGGCGGGACGGCTTCGTCACGACGATCCTCGGTCGCCGGCGTTACCTACCCGACATCCAAAGCCGGAACTATGCCCGCCGGCAGTATGCGGAGCGGATGGCAATGAACACGGTGCTGCAGGGCACGGCCGCGGATCTGATCAAGGTAGCGATGGTTCGGCTGGATGAGGCGTTTTCTGAGCAGGGGCTGCAAAGTTCCCTGGTCCTGCAGGTGCATGACGAGCTCATTTGGGACATGGTCCCCACGGAAGAAGAGGTCGTGATGGAACTTGCCCGAAAACTCATGACGACAGCCATTCCACTTTCGGTACCGCTCGTAATCGACTTCAAGCGGGGGGCAAACTGGGAGTCGATGGAACCTGTCACAGACATGGGAGGGGGCCCGGCGCGTGCCGGAATTGCCGGAGGTTGAAACGGTGCGTCGGGATCTGGACGGCCGTCTTCGCGCGCACCGCGTGATGGTGGTGAAATGGCTCGACCCTCGCATGGTCCGGGGGCGGACCGGGGCCGAGGCGATTGTGACGCGGCTCGCCGGACAGACGACTCGCGGCGTGGGCCGTCGTGGCAAATTCCTCTTGTGGCGTTTCCAGTCAGGCGATTGCCTTATCCTGCATCTGGGCATGAGCGGCCGCATCCAGGCGGGCGTGTCACCAGGGGAAGCACGCGTGCCGCACACGCATCTGGTGGTCCGCCTTGATGACGGAACCGAGCTCAGACTGTCGGATCCGCGACGGTTTGGACGGGTGGAGATGGTGCCGCGGGGGCAGCGGCAACCCTTGGCCCTGGGGCCAGAGCCCCTGTCGCGCACGTTTACCGCCAACCGGCTGCAGACCCTGCTGGCGGGGCGGAGGGCACCGGTCAAAGGGCTTTTGTTAGATCAGCGAATTCTGGCGGGCGTCGGAAACATCTATGCGGACGAGGCGCTGTTTCAGGCGGGAATCCACCCGGCGCGCCCTGGCGGGTCGCTGCTGCCCCGGGAGGTAGGCCGCTTGCACAGGGCACTCCGGCGGGTCCTGCGGGCAGGACTCCTGCACCGGGGCACCACGTTTCGGAGTTTTCAAGATGGATTTGGGGAGCCTGGTGGCCACGCTCCTCATCTCAAGGCTTACGGCCGCCGGGGAGAGCCCTGCCGTCGATGCGGCACCGCCATGTCCAGTTCCGTGGTGGCGGGGCGCACGAGCTATTTCTGTTCGGCCTGCCAGCCGTCGCCGGCCAAATTTGAGCCCGAGGGAGAAGAAGACCGTGCAACACTTTAGCATCACCGTGGATACGAAAGAGCAGCTGGAGGATGTCAAGACGCGGCTCTGGGATAAGCTGGGCGTCCGCGGCGAGATACAGGTACGCCGACTGGACGGCAAGTACCGGATCGATGTCATCAGCGAACGCGATCTGGCTCCGAGCCAGCTCGAGAAGTTACCGGGCAAGCACGCCTGATGCAGCGACTGTGGCCCTGGTTTCTGATCCTGCTGGCCCTGGCCCCGGCCGCCCTCGTGCACCCGACGACGCCGCGGGCGCCCGCGCACGTGCACGCCGTGGTGGTGATCGGGGTGGTCGGCGGGGGCGCCACCTTTAATCCCGCCGTCGCTACCACCATGCCCGATCGACTCGTTGCCGATAATCTATTTCCCACGCTTTTTAAAGTGTCTCCCCAGGGACTGCTGGCCCCGGGACTGGCCGTGAACGCCAGTGAGAGTGGGAACCTGGTCAGCGTCACCCTGGGCGCCGACCGCCTGGCCGACCAGACTCCGCTGACCCCAGCCATGGTGGTCCAGGCGCTCTCGGAAACTCTGTGGCCGTCCACCGATTCATCCGCCGCCCGCTCGCTTTTGGGGGATGTAAAGGGGGCGGGCGCGGTCGAGGCCGGCAAGGCCCAGTACATCTCTGGAATGGCCGAGACGGGCCCGCGCACTTTGCAGATCACCCTCACGAAGCCGGTGAGCAACTGGGTCTGGCGGCTCGCGAATCCCGCTCTCGGCATCGTCCCGGTCTCCGATCTCGTGCATGGCGGCGCTTATTGGAGCATCGCCGATCTGATTGGCACCGGGCCCTTCCGGGTGGTGGCGGACGCGCCTACCGCGGCTATGCAGTTCGAGCCCCTCGGTGCTCGCGCGCGAACGCCTCTCATCGAACTGGAGCGGTATGGAAACCTGGAGGAAGCGGCGCTGGCCCTGGTGAACGGTGAAGCGTCCGCGGTCAGTGTGCCCGTGCGCAGCCTCGGCGCGATGTTGGTCAAACCGTTTCGCCCGCATCTGCGATTTTTGGCCGCGACGCCACAGATAGAACTCGTGATCAATCCGGCGGCCGCCAACCCGTGGGCCGCCGCGACGGCCAACGGTCCCGCCATCGGACGGGTGGTACGGGCGGCCTTTCACGGCCTGGTGCCATCCGCGCCGGGGTTTATTCCGAGCGTTTCCTCTCCGCAGGTGTCGTCGCCCTCCAGTAGTGCGGCACCGTCAACGGCGCCCCCGTCATCCTCTTCCCCCCCGGCACGGGCTCCCCTGCCGCTTTACGTCGACGGACAGGACGCTATGGCGATGGCCATCGCGGCAAGCCTAGAGCGAACTGTTCCCGGATTCTACCGCGTGACCGTATTGTCGGGTCCTGCGTGGACGACGGCACTCCAGCATGGAAGTATCCCGGCGGCCCTGGTGCGAACGTGGCCGGGCGGCCCTCTCCCGGCCGTCATCTCAAGCTGGAAGGCGATATCTCTTGCTCCTTCCGGAAGTTTCTGGCTGCTGGCCCCGCAGGTACGGGCGGCCTCGGTACTGGCCAACGGTGCACTCGACTGGAACATGTTTACATCCCGCCACGGCTGAGGGAGAGGAGCCGCTGATGAAGCTGATTGGCCTCACGGGAGGGATTGCGAGCGGGAAAACCACCGTGAGCCGTCTTATCCGCGAGGCAGGTGTGCCCGTGGTGGACGCGGATCAGGTGGTTCATCGCCTGGAGGAGTTAGGCGATCGGGGATGGTGGGCTCTGTACGAGCTCCTGGGTTTCTCCATCCTGCAGGCGGACGGCCGCCTTGACCGGGTGCGCCTCGGACGGCGGCTCTTTGCGGAGGCCGACACCCGCCAGGAGGTGAACCGGGTTCTGCATCCGCTGGTGCGTCAGGAACTCTGGCGGGAAGTTCGTGATTTAGAGGACGCTGGTCACAGCGCCGTGGTGGTAGACGTCCCGCTTCTGTTTGAAGGCGGCCTCCATCATCTGGTCGACGAGGTGTGGGTGGTGTGGGCCGCCCCCGAGCAGCAGGTGGAGCGACTGATGTCCCGAAACCGCTTCCCAGAGACTGAGGCCCGGCGGCGTCTTGCCAGCCAGTGGCCGCTTCAGGACAAATTGGCACGCGCAACGCACGTACTGGATAACACGAAGGGGATGGATGAGCTGGCGCGGCAGGTAAGGCAGTTGGTGAGGGAGCTTAAGGGACGCCGGGGATGAAGTGGCTTCTCGCGGTCGCGATCGTGGCAGCCGCCGCGTTGGCGTCCTGGAACGTGCTGTATCCGTATGCGTTCAACCATCACGCCCGCGTGCGCCAGCTGGTCTGGCAGGCTTCGCGGACCATGCACGTGGACCCGTGGCTGCTCACGGCGGTCATCGAATCGGAAAGCCACTTCCAGCCGAATGCTGTCTCCAACCGGGGTGCTGTCGGGCTGATGCAGATCGAGCCCAGCACCGGCCTGTGGGTCGAAGCCCGTGCACACATTAGGGGACCGGTGGGCAGTCCGCGCACCAACATACTCATCGGGGCCTGGTACCTGCGCTATCTGCAAGATACGTTTCATGGCAGCATCCTGCTGGCGCTCGCCGCGTATAACGGCGGTCCGGCCCGGGTTCGCCAGTGGGTCCACAATGGTGATATGCGACCGCAAGACGGCACGGCCCGGATTCCGTTTGGGGAAACGCGTTACTTTGTGCGGCGTGTGCTCGGCGATTACCATCGCTATTTGTGGATCTCCCAGCATTCCCTGGTCATCGGTCGTCCCCAGACAGGCCATGCTAGCTCCGGGGAGGTGACGGCCCTGGGTAAGATCCTTAGCGAAGACACGAAGCAAAAGCTGGGACAGCGGATGGGCGTGGACGACATTGTCCGCAAGGAAGGCTGGGGAGGCGTCTCGGCCCGACAGTGCGGCCTGCTCGTGAAGGAAGCGCTCAAGTACGCCGAACAGCAGCTGAAGTCCTAGCCCCCCACGCGGGCCGGCACCCGCCGGCCCGCGCGTCTGCCTCATAGTTGGCCTCCGAGTCGCGGACGCTACCGCCGGAGGCGATGGACATGAAGTGGTGGCTCCTCTCACTGTGGCTCGCGTGGTTCCCGGGAACGCCCGTCCCGCGCATCTTGCAGGTGGTGCCCTCAGCGGCTCCCGTGGTCGAGCCCGCCCTCGGCGCGCCGCCCGTGGCCCTGCCTTATAAGTGGGCTTCGGTGACGACGAATTACTACCACGCCAGCGCGACCCAGGCGGTGAACATCGAGATTACGGCCAGCCGCATCAACGGGACCCTCCTGCGGCCGGGACAGATCTTCAACTACTACCGGGTGGTCGGACCCTACACCGCAGCCAACGGATATGGATGGGGCCGCGCCTTCCTCGGTGACCGCATCGTCCCCTCCGTCGGGGGCGGCGTCTGCCAGGGTGCCAGCACCCTCTATGCCGCCGTGCTGCGGACGGGTCTTCGTGTCCTCGAACGGCATCAACATGGGCTGCAGGTTCCGTATTTGCCGCCGGGAGAAGATGCCACTGTCTCCGGGTCCTCGCTCAACTTTCGTTTCCAGAACAACACCGCCCACCCGGTGCTGATCCAGGCCTCCGCATCCGACCACCACTACCACGTCACCATCTGGGGAGACGTACCCGGGCCAAACATCGAAGTGCGCCATGAGGTACTGGCCCGATACGATTTTCGGACCATCCGGCGCACCGACCCGAAGCTCAAGCCGGGTCAGCAGGAGATCCTGTTCCCCGGCCAGCCTGGAGTCAGGGCGCGCACATGGCTTGAAATTCATCGAGGCAGTACGGTCGTGCGGCGCGACCTGGGCATCGACATGTACCGGCCGAGCCCGCGTATCGTGTTGGTGGGGCCGGGTACGGCTGCTCCGACTGTCAGCATAAGGACGGGGGCGCCATTTCCGGGAGGCTGCAGCCCGTAGAGACGGAGGTGGACGCGACCCGTGGCCTGGTTCCTTTACGCGGCGCGCCTCCTCCTTCTCAGTAGCGAACGGTTGGCGTTCAATCGCCTGGGGCGCGGGGTGCCGCCGTTACCGGCGGCCCTCGTGGCCTATTTTGGTGCGGCGGTTGCGCTCTTCGCGGCCGACGTGGCGGCGGGCGGCCCGATCATAGACCCGTCGGCCATTCCTGGGGTCCTCATCTACAGTGTGAGCTTCACCCTTTACTTCTGGGCCCTGTCGGTCGGCCCCTTGTCAGTGGTGGGCGCATGGCCCGCCGCCACAGCGCTGATGCTGTGGCTCTGGCACCCGGAGGGTGGGTTCCAAGCCTTCGCGGGCGTTGTCCTGGTGGTGATGGGAGGGCTCGTACTCGGGGGGCGTCTGCGCCTGCGTGCGGCGGTCGGGATCTTTATCATGCTGGGCAGTGACGCCTCCCTGGCCGTCGGCCGTCTGGTCGACGCGCACTTGGCGGTGGGACCACCCATAGCCTACGCCTTCACGTTATTTGCGGGTGTGTCACTCTTGATGGGAGCCGTGGTGGCGGTCAGCCGCGGACTGGGCTACGCCGTGCGGCTGGCGCGGGCGCGGCCGGGCTGGCTTTTAGCGGCGGCGCTCGTTAATGGGGCGGCTTACCTCACGTTGATTGGCCTCCTGCAGCACTGGCCGCCATACCTGGTAGAAGCGCTCTCCGGTGCCGCGGGGCTTGTGACTGTTGCCCTGGGCGTTCTGGTGCTGGGAGAGGGGGACGGCGTCCGTAAGGGACTCGGCGCGGTCCTGCTTTCCCTCGGGTCCGCTCTCCTGGTGCTGACGGAAGTGGGGCGGTGAGTCAGTCGAAGAGGCGCATCTGGGCTCCCGGAACAGGGGACAGACGGTCGCGGAGATACCGCGCCCCGTCGACCGCGTAACTACCGTAGTTGTTGTTCATGAGCACGTGAATCTCCGCCGCGCGGGTGCCCATCGTTCGCAGATCGGGCAGCCGACCGTCCAGCTCGGACTCGGAATAACGCCACAAGAAGCGCTCCTGGCTCGACGAGAGGCCGGGTCGGGACCAAGTCGCGGCGTTGCGGCCATGAAAACGGACGTAGGCGAGCTGCGGGGACGTAACGGTCGGATCCCACGGGACCGTCGTGTCTCCCGCGTCCGGAGCATCGACCGTCACGAGCGGCGTCTCAAGTTCCCGGGCGAGGGTGATCGCGAGCCTGTCCTGATACCACGATCGGTGCCGGAACTCCACGGCCGCCAGGTAAGGCTGTAAAGCGTCCCGGGCGAGTTCCAGCGTGAGGCGGTGGTCAGCGGTGGCCGTAAACCAGGGAGGCCATTGCAATAGCACGGCACCCAGCTTGCCACGATGCGCCAACGGTTCCAGAAAGTCCCGGAACCGTGCCAGTTCCCGGGCATCGGAGGGCCGGTGGCCGGTAAGCGAACCCGGAGCCTTCACGTCAAACCGGAAACCTTCCGGTACTGCCAACGCCCAGCGGTCGCTGACCGAGGGCGGGAGGGCCCCGTAAAAGGTCGCATCGATCTCCACCAGGTTGAACTCTCGGCTGTAGTACCTAAGACGGTCAGCCGGTTTCACTCCCGGAGGATAGAGCCCTTCGTGGTCGGTGAAGGCGCAGGTTCCGACGTAGAATTGTGACATGATGCCCTTCTTTGGGTCCCGGATGGCGCGGACGTCTTTAGAATAGCGTGGTGGAGGTGCGGCCGTGAAAATTTACACCAAGGGCGGCGACCAGGGGGAGACCAGCCTGTGGGGTCAGGCCGGGGAAAAGCGCATCCGGAAGGACCGAACTCGGGTGGAGGCCTACGGCACCATCGACGAGGCGAACGCCGTCCTCGGATTGTGCCGCACGGTCGCCCGCGACCCCGAACTGGCCGACGTGCTGCAAAATGTCCAGCACCGGTTGTTTGGGCTCGGCAGCGATCTGGCCACCCTCAACCAGGCGCGCCGAATCCACGTAACCGACGAAGACGTGACGGAGCTCGAGGCCATCATCGATCGCCTGGAGGGGCAGCTGCCGCCACTCCGGAACTTCATCCTGCCGGGCGGCGGCGAGCTTGCGAGCCGGCTTCACCAGGCACGGACAGTCGTACGGCGGGCGGAGCGCCGGGTGGTGAGTCTGTACCAGGACGAGCCCGGCCCGCCTGTGCACCTGCGCTATTTGAACCGGCTCTCCGATCTCCTGTTCGTCATGGCACGAGCGTCGAACCAGCGAGAAGGCGTCGTCGAGGTGCAAGCGCGCTTCAGGCGTTCGTGAACATCGGGAAGGCAGGCGGTACACTAAGGGAGGATGGAAAGCTGAGCGGCAGGGAGGTGAAGCCGTGGCCGTGCGGTTTTTCACGGTGACTGAAGCCAACCGTCTGGTGCCGTCTCTCACCGAGACCATGCAGAGACTGCGCGATCTGCAGACGGAGGCGCGCGAGAAATACGAGGAGATGCGCCGAATTCGTCAGGTCGGCTACCGCACAGACGGCAACCTCATCATGCTGGCCGACTATCAGCGGGCCAAGCACGACTTTGACCACCTGGTGGCGGAGGCGAACCGCCGCCTCGGGGAAGTACACGAAATGGGATGCCGGGTGACGGACGTGGAACTCGGTCTTGTCGATTTCCCTGCCCGTCTCGACAGCCATGAAGTGTACCTGTGCTGGCAGCTGGGGGAAGATCAGGTGGCTTACTACCATGGACTCCGAGAGGGTTATGGGGGGCGCCGCCCGCTTCCGCCTGCCGATGCGCCGCCGGCTGTCAAGCCGTAAGGCCGAGCGCGGGCGCGATCGGTTTCATGGCGTCCACGACGAAAGCGATGTGTTGTTCGAGAGGAACGCCCAGAAGCTCGGCGCCGTCGGTGACGTCCGGGCGGTGAACTCCCCGCGCGAAACCCTTGTCCCGAAGCTTCTTCACCACAGAGGCAGGGGTGACACTCGACAAGTCTCCCCCCTTTACCAGTGCCACCGCCACCACGAAGCCCGTGAGCTCGTCGCAGGCGAAAATTGCCTTTTTCAAGAGCGTGTCCCGGGGCAGGGCATTCTCGGTCACGTGGGATAGGATGGCGTCGATGACGATAGACGGAAACCCGTTGGCGGCAAGGATCCGGGCGCCTTCAATGGTATGGCGGCCGATGTCGGGGTACTGCTCGTAGTCGAAGTCATGCAGTAGCCCCACGAGGCCGTAAAGTTCCTCGTTCTCGTTGTGCAGGCGGGCGAAAGCCCGCATGACCGCCTCTACCGCAAGGGCATGCTTACGGAGCCGGTCACCAGCCGTGTAGGTCGTCAGTAGCTGCCACGCGCGGTCCCGGCTCGGCAGCGCCTCGCCCGGCGCTGGTGTCATGGAGCACCACCCTCTCTGCGTCTTGTTTAGGCCTCCATCTTGCCACAGAGGTCGGCTTTTTGACGCACCCGGAGGGTCTTTGTACACTAGCGCGGGGGCGGACTGGCCGCCCGCGGAATTCAGTTTTCGGAGAGAGAGTTGGTCGCCCGTGCCCGCGCCATCATCGAATGTTCCGTCCGAATCGCTGCCCGAACTGGTGGACGTGACGGTGGTCGGGGGAGGTCCCGTCGGTTTATACGGCCTCTATTCGGCTGGACTGCACGGACTATCTGCCCGGCTGTTTGAACGGCTGCCCGTACTGGGGGGACAGCTGGAAGCGCTCTATCCCGAGAAAGTCATCTTCGACGTGGCCGGATATCCGGCGATCGCGGCCCATGACCTCGTCGACGCGTTGGCGCGTCAAGGTCTCCAGTTCGGGGCTGACCTGAAACTGGGCACCGAGGTGGTGGGATTCGACGCCGGCCCCGACGGCATCATCGCCGTGAAGACCGCACAGGGTTCTTACCCGACCCGTTCGGTGGTCCTGGCTGCCGGTATCGGGCGGTTCGAGCCTCGCCATCTGGGCGTGCCCGAGGTGGACAACTTGGAAGGGCGCGGGGTTCACTATTTTGTCGGCCCGCTGCGTCCCTTTTACGATCGCGACGTGCTCATCGTGGGTGGGGGCAACTCAGCGGCAGATTGGGCGCTCAACCTCGCCGGGAAGGCCCGCTCGCTGACCCTTATCCATCGTCGAGACGCGTTCCAGTGCCATAAGGACTCGGCGACGAAACTTCATGAGGGTCCGTTTACGCTCATGATGAACCGGATACTGGTTGGCGTTCGCGAGGAGCGCGGGCACGTGGCGGCCGCCCGTCTGCGGGCCGTGACGACCGGGTCCGAGGAGTGGTTGTCCGTCCAGGAGATTATCGTGGCCATTGGCCTCATCCCCAATCTGGGACCGCTTTATAAAAGCGAACTGACCCTCGCAGGCAGCGAGGTGGTCGTCGATCCGGCGGGACGCACCAATGTCCCCTGGATCTACGCGGCGGGGGACATTGTCTCCTACCCCGCCAAGATCAAGCTCATCGCCACCGGTTTCGGAGAAGTGGCCACCGCTATTTACGACATTTCGCGTCACCTGATGCCGAGGCCGGCGCACTGACCGACGCGACGGGTCCGGGCGGGCGAAGCGCTCCCATAGATCCCGAACCAGGACCGCCGTAGCGGCCACGGCCCACCCCTTCATCACCATGCCCCGGCTCGGTCCGTGGGCCGGGGAGAATCCTAACTCGAGGGTCGTGTGAGATGGAGGATCACGAGTCGTAAACGCCGCCGATACTCCTTCTTCCGCAAACGTGAACGGTATCCGACCCGCGAGCAGACCGTGATCGACCAGCCCTTGGCGGTCTCCCGGTTGGCAGACGCACGCATGGCCTCGGGCTGGCCGTCCTCAACACCGAAACACCGACCGATACGGGCTCATGTCACACCGACCGCAGTGGGAGCCACACAGCGCGGGCGCCGGCCCCATCGCTCCACCAACATAGAAAGCCGCCCTGCACAACACCCGCACGCGGTTCGGGTGCGCCCTAGACTTGAACCAGCTGTACGCCGTATGGACAGGTGGCCTAGGTACGGGAACCGGGATGAGCGCCGGCTCGCTTTGACAGGCCGGTGGTGCTCGTGCCGGTCGCAGGCTCATCGAATTGGCGCGATGGTTCAGCACCGCGTGGGAAGGAAGAGCGGGCGGCCGATGCGGCGGCAAGCCTGCCGTCGTGGAATCCGTGTCAACGGCCTGTAAGGGCGCTCACGCAGGGGAAGAAGAGGGCTTCGGCTTTCAGCGCATGTTTGGGCACATGGCAAGCTCCGAGCTTCAGACGGTGAGCCGCCTGCCTTTCCGGAGCCCGGGGGCCATGCTACACTTCAGTGGCCGGACAGTCGGACTCCCGCGGGATGTATATCCGCCAGTCGAATTCGCCGGGGTCCGGTGGAAAGGAGCGATGCATGGCGCTTCGAGAAATCGTACGCCCGACGCTGGATGGCCTTCCGCTCGGTCCCGGGAAGAAGGCGCGGCTCTACCGCCTCCTATACCAGCAAGGGCCCGCCAACGGCACTCTCTTGATACTCCCCATTGATCAGGGACTGGAGCATGGGCCGCGGGACTTTTTAGAGGCTCCGGAGAGCGCCGATCCCGAGTTTCAGTTCAGCCTGGCGGCCGAGGGCAGATACTCCGCGATTGCGTGCCAGATCGGCCTGGCGGAGAAGTTTTATCCGCGTTACGCCGGGCAGGTGCCTCTCATTTTGAAGCTGAACGGTAAGACGGAGATCCCCTCTGATGCGGCACCGCTGTCCCCTGTGATTGCCTCCGTGGAGGATGCCGTGCGTCTCGGTGCCGACGCGGTCGGCTACACGCTTTACGTCGGGTCCTCCTTGCAGGATCGGGACTTCGCGCAGTTCCGGGTGGTTCGGGAGCAGGCGGATCGATTCGGGATGCCGGTGGTGGTGTGGTCGTACCCGCGAGGGGAGGCCATTGAGGCCCGTGGCGGCAAAGATACCGTCTATGCCATTGACTACGCGGCGCGGGTCGCGCAGGAACTGGGCGCCGACGTGATCAAACTGAACGTTCCGGGCGTGGATCCGGAGAAGCTGAAGGCGGCGCCTCGCGCATACCAGCGGGCGTGGACTCCGGAGGAGGTACTCAGGCAGGTGGTGCACTCGGCCGGCCGGGCGCTGGTCATCTTCGCCGGCGGGGAGAAGGGCACTCACGATCAGATGATGCAAAAGGCGCGGGCCTGCATGGAGGCCGGCGCCACCGGCCTGATCTTCGGCCGCAACGTCTGGCAGCGACCGCGTGGCGACGCGCTGGCGGTCACCAAGGAAATCCACGCCCTGCTGCAGGACTACGGCCGGTAGGCGTCTCCACCAACTGGAAGACCGCCGGGAGGACACATTGAGACCCCCCGAATACGCTGGATTGCGTGTTCGGGGGGGTGTATGTGTCGGTCGAGCAGCCAAGTGCGCCGCCGCTTTGTGCGAGCTGGCGCGAAATTGCCGGGCGGGAACTGGGCGTCGTCCGCTTCCGCCGCTTTGTCATCCATACGCACCTCATCGTGCCGCGAGAACGGCTGGAGAGGACGCTGGATCCGTATCTGCGGGGTATGGTCCAGCCAGGGGATACGCTGGCCATCAGTGAGAAGGCCGTCGCGATCGCGGAAGGGCGTCTCGTGTTGCTCCGCAGCGTCCGCGCGCGCCGCCTAGCCGTCTTCCTCGCGCGGCGGGTGCGGGACCGGGGCTACGGAATGGGCTTTCGCCGCCCAGAAACCATGGAAATGGCCATCCACGAGGCGGGTCCGGTCCGCATCCTGCTGGCGGCGGCCGCGGCCGCCCTAACGCGCCCCTGCGGCCGGTCAGGAGATTTCTACCGGGTGGCTGGACGGCGGGTGGCGGCCATCGATGGCCCCACGGCCCATACGATTCCCCCCTATGATCGCTACATCGTCCTGGCCCCGGTTCGCGGCGGCCGGCTCTGCCGCCGGCTGGCCCGCCGTCTTGGCATCAAGGTGGCGGTGGTGGACGTGAACGACGTGGGCAGCGAGGTGCTGGAGGCGTCGGCCGGCGTGGATCGAGCGGCGGTCAAAAGACTTCTGGACGACAATCCCATGGGCCAAGGCGCCGGGGCGACCCCGCTCGTTGTCTTGCGAGCCGATAGCCGACAGACAGCATCGCGGGACCAGTATAATGGGGATGCCGGCGGGGCCCGGCGCCAATAGAGTAGGGGGCGAGGTGATCCCTGCCGCGGCAGGGGCGCGATGGACATATTCGAGGCAATGCGCCGGCGTGGGCACGAACAGTTGATCTTCAACTTCGACAAAGCCACGGGGCTTCGTGCCATCATCGCGATCCACGATACGACCCTAGGACCGGCCCTAGGCGGGTGTCGCATGTGGCCTTACAGCAGTGAGGACGCGGCCATCGAGGATGCGCTCCGGCTCTCGGAGGGGATGACCTACAAGTCCGCGGCCGCGGGTCTCGACCATGGCGGCGGCAAGGCGGTCATCATCGGCAATCCGGCTACGGACAAGACCGAAGCGTTGTTTCGTGCCTTCGGCCGCTTTTTGGAGACACTCAATGGCCGCTTCGTCAGCGGCGAAGACATGGGCACCCAGGGCGAGGACTTCGTGCATGCCCATCGGGAGACGCATTACCTGGTGGGGCTGCCGGAAGCGTACGGCGGATCCGGCGACACGGGCGAGCTCACGGCGCTTGGGGTCATGCAGGCCATTCGCGCGGGACTGCGGCACAAGTTCGGGCAAGACAGCCTGGAGGGACGCCGCATCGTGGTGCAGGGACTGGGGAAAGTGGGGCGGCGGGTGGTGGCGCGCGCCGTCGGTGCGGGGGCCGAGGTTTTGGTGGCCGACATTGATCCGCAGGCCGTCGGCACGGTTACTGCGGAATTCGGGGTGGAGCCGCTTGATCCATGGTCCGTGGACGAGACGGCATGCGACGTGTTTGCCCCATGTGCACTTGGGCAAGTGATCAATCCGGAGAACGTCGAACGGCTTCGATGCGCGATCGTCGCAGGTTCCGCCAACAACCAGCTGGCCGACGAAAGCATGGGTGACCGCCTGCGCGAGCGACAGATTCTCTACGCACCGGACTTCATCACCAATGCAGGGGGCCTCCTACAGGTGGCCGATGAGCTAGAGGGCTTCTCACCGGACCGGGCCCGCCATCGGGTTGAAGGTATCTACGATTTCCTGCTGACGCTTTTTCGCGAGTCAGACGCGCGAGGCTTGGCCACGAACCGGCTCGCCCTGACCCTCGTCGAGGAACGCCTCGAGCTTTATCAGAGCATCCATCGCATCTATACGGGATCCTCCTCCCGCTAGCCTCCCGTTGCCGTAAGCCGTGAAGACACCATGCCCCGACCGAAGGGGTCGGGGGCCCAGTCACGGCCTCGATGACCATGCTGGCGCGGCCGCTGACGCGTAAATCCTGAATCCGGCGCTGAAGGAGAGGCCGGAACGGACATCGCGAGGGCCGTGTCTATCCGGTGTCAGACCGACGATTGTGATCCCCCCGATGCCCCTTCGGGATGCACATACGGCGGCTCCGAAGACGCCCCTCGGCCTCCCTCGCGGCCCGTGCCGCCCTCCCCGGCACTCCCGCTGTCGCCGGCTCGCCATGGCCCGACGAGGGCGTTTGGCATCCGGCATCCGACCCCGCTTCTGGTCAGTCGCGAGGAGGGGAAGTCTCCCTGGCTGGGGCGTCGGGCGCGCTGGTCACTCCGTTCTTCCCAACGAGTCGCGACGCTGTCGGAGGCTTTCGGCCACGGTCTCGACCGTCGCCCGTTCGGCCGGCGTAAGCCCGCGGAGGAAGTCCGGTTCCACGACGGCGGGTTCGTGGCGCCCGCCCGCACTGAGGGCCGCTCGGATCGCCTCCGGCCCGGTGGCCGCGTCAAGACGGCTCGGATCCGGCGCGTAGGGTTCCCAGCGTTCTCGGATCCAGTCGTAGCAGGCTATCAGACCAAATTCGGCAGCGGCCTCGGACAGTCCGGGATCGAGAGCAGCCTGCCAGTCGGGATGGACCGCAAGCTCCCGAGCCAGCGCATAACGGCTCACGGCGTCTGCGATGCGCGCCCATGTCCGGGACAGGACACGCCAGCCCGGCAGGTCATCGATCCGAGGCCAGTCAGGATAAGGAATCTCGACGTCGGCCAGGAGGGCGAACTCAAATACGTCCCACGAGAATACCCGCGCCAGACGCTCCACTTGCTGCGGGCGGGGAGCCCGATAGCCGTTTTCGAGATAGCCGACGTAGTAGTCCGCCTCTCCAATCCGCGATCCCAGTTCGCGTTCGCTGAGGCCGGCCTTCAGGCGGAGATAACGGATGACGGGTCCGTATGGCGGCACGCGGCGCGGCATGGCGACTCCTCCCGCAGTTTTCCGCTTCTCATCATAGCGTGACACGCGAGCCTATCCTTGCCGCCGGGTGCGGCATTTGTTATTAGTGAGGATGAATTCTGTACGGGGACGGCGGGGCACAGGGAGGTGGGGACATGGCGCAGATGAAGACGCGGGCGGCGGCGCAGGACCCATACCAGGGCGAACGCGAGTTCCGTACCATTTCGGGCATTCCGATTGAAGAGACCTACGGACCCGAGTCGCGGGCAGGTGCTGATGTGGCCCGGGATCTGGGGGAGCCGGGGCAATACCCGTACACCCGTGGTATTCACCGCAGCATGTACCGCGGGCGACTGTGGACTATGCGCCAGTTCGCGGGTTTTGGCACCGCGCGCGAGACCAACAAACGGTTTCACTATCTTCTTGAGCACGGACAGACGGGGCTGTCGGTGGCTTTCGATATGCCGACCCTGATGGGCTATGACTCCGACCATGCCAAAAGTCTGGGCGAGGTAGGACGCGAGGGGGTGGCCATCGACAGCATCGAAGACATGGACGCTCTCTTTGCGGGCATCCCGCTCGGGGACGTGTCCACCTCGATGACCATCAACGGACCGGCGCCCATCATCTGGGCCATGTACCTCGTGGCGGCGGAGCACCAACAAGTTCCCTGGGACCGGCTACGCGGCACCCTGCAAGCCGACATTCTGAAGGAATACATTGCTCAGAAGGAGTGGATTTATCCCCCGGAGCCGGCGATGCGCCTCATCGTGGACATGATGGCGTTCGCCGCTCGGCACGTGCCGAAATGGAACTCCGTCTCGGTCAGCGGCTATCACATCCGGGAGGCGGGTTCCACGGCGGCGCAGGAGCTGGCCTTCACCCTGGCCGACGGGTTTGCCTATGTCGAGGCGGGCATCAAGGCGGGTCTTGATGTCGACGCGTTCGTGCCCCAGCTGTCCTTCTTCTTCAATTCCCATATTGACTTCTTTGAGGAAATCGCCAAATTCCGGGCGGCGCGCCGTATCTGGGCCCGTCACCTGAAGGAGCATTACGGGGCCAAAGATCCGCGGTCGTGGACGCTGCGGTTTCATACGCAGACGGCAGGCTGTTCGCTAACGGCCCAGCAGCCCGACAACAATATTGTACGCACGGCCATTGAGGCGCTGGCGGCGGTTCTTGGAGGAACGCAGTCCCTGCACACGAACTCGATGGACGAGGTACTATCCCTGCCAACGGAGAAGGCGGTGAAGATCGCGCTCCGCACGCAACAGATCCTGGCCTTCGAGACGGGGGTGGGCAACACCGTGGACCCGCTCGGCGGAAGTTACTTTATCGAGACTCTCACCGACCGTCTGGAGGCCGAGGCCGAGGACTACTTCCGTCAGATCGAGGAGATGGGCGGGGTTCTGGCGGGCATCGACAACGGGTTCTTCCAACGGGAGATCGCGGAGGCCTCTTATCGCTACCAGCAGGAGCTCGAGCGCCACCAGCAGATTCAAGTCGGCGTGAACGCTTTTGTGGAAGAGGAGGCGGAGAGCATCCCCATCCTGCACATCGATCCGGATGTGGAGCGCGAGCAGGTCGGGGCGCTGACGCGCTTTAAGACGGCGCGCGCTGCGGATCGGGTGGCGGAGGCGCTGGACCGGGTGGCCAAGACGGCAGCCACCACCGAAAACCTCATGTACCCCATTATTGACGCGGTACGGGCGGGCGCCACTGAGGGAGAAATTGCCGATGCGATGAAGCCGGTGTTTGGCGTTTACCGCGAACGTCCGGTATTCTAGGGCCATCGACCAATCCATCCGGTGCGCCGGATGGCCACTCGCGGAGGGATCGCTGTGAAGCTGGGAGTCGGGCCGATCGGAAGCATGTCCATCTTGCTGAGCCTGGCGACGCTGCTCATCATCGTGGGAACAGGTCTCATGGCTATCATGCTGATCGAGCGCCATACGCCGGGAGATGGGTGGATCAAGCTGACGTCCTTTTATGCGCTCCTCGGGGCGGCCATGGTGACGGTTGGACTCGGCATTTGGTTTACACCGACGTTCTAGGGGTGACGGACCTGCCGCGTGGCAGGTCTTTTTTGTGAGGAGCAGTCATGGAGTGGGTCATTGAGGACGGGTTTTTCCTGGTGGGGGACGGACATTGGGCGCGGCAGGTGGCGGTGGAGGGCCCCGGCCGGATCATGGACGTCCGGGATGTGCCGGCACCGTATCCGGGTGCGGAGCGGATAAGCTTGCGGGGAGGATTCGCCGTACCGGGGCTTTGGGACAGCCATGTGCACCTCGACCATCTGGCGGAGCAGCGCGATTTGTGGCTGGTGAAGCCTGATGCGAGCCTCAGAGAGGTGCAGGCAAGCCTGAGAGAATTTGCCGCACGGCATCCCGACCTGGGATGGATCCGGGGTAGCGGCTGGAACCAGAACTACTGGCAGGAGACCCCGCATCGGCGTTTTCTGGACGCGGTGAGCGGACCGCGTCCGGTCGCGTTCTGGGCGCGGGATCATCACACCCTGTGGCTCAATACGGCTGCCATGCAAGCCCTCGGGGTGACCGCGATGCCTGGCCCGGGAGTCGACCGCGATGCCGAGGGGCCAACCGGTCTATTTCGGGAAGAGACGGCCGAGAAGGTCAGCCGGGGCATTCCGGCGCGCAAGCCGGATGCCCGGACGATGCGGGCGGTGGCCGAGGAGCTGTTGTCGGACGGATTCGTGGGTGTGACCGCCATGGAGCGGGTGCGGAGCGTCGACGCCCTGCAGGAGTGGGATGAGAGCTATGGTCTGCGCCTGCAGGTGTTCTGGATCGACGCTGAGGGGCGCCGGGCCGATCCTGGCTCGGTCCGCGCAGATGATCCCGGGTGGTTTCGCACCCTCGGCGTGAAGATGTTTTCTGACGGGGCGCTCGGGACCCGGACGGCGTGGATGCGCGAAGACTACGAAGATCAGCCGGGACGCGGTGTCCCCCGGCTGCACGGCGAGGCGCTGCGGGAACGGCTGCGAGAACTCGTGGGCTACCGCTGGGCGGCTGCGATTCATGCGATCGGGGATGCCGCCGTGGCCGACGTGTGGCGGGCCCTTTTGGAAGTGCCTAGCGCCGGGGCCGCCCTCTCCCGGATCGAACACGCCCAGCTCGTAGAGCCGCACGATTTGAGCACCTTGTCCGGCGTGGGCCTGGCGGCATCGATGCAGCCTTTTCATCTTCCCGGGGACGTGCCCGCGCTTACGCGCGGCCTCGGGGACCGGGCGACTCTAGCCTTCCCGTGGCGTGCGCTTCATCGAGTCGGGTTTGCCGTTACCTTCGGGTCCGATGCGCCCATCGTGCCGGCCGATCCGATCCCGGCCTTGGAGGTGGCCGTGCGCGGAGTCGGCTACACGGGAGATGGGGAGCGGGCGCTGTCGCCCTATGAGGCCCTCATGGCCTACTCACGGGGGGCCGCCCGCGCGGATCGGCGCCCTGGAGGATTCGTGGCCCCGGGGCATCCTGCTGATCTCACGGTGTTTCGGGAAGATCCCTTGACGGCTCTGCGCGAAGGGCGTCGGCCCGTGGTGCAGGGGACCGTCGTGGGGGGGCGTGTCCGTTCGTGGAAAGATGCCTGATGAGCATCCATATCTTGTGTCCGGACGCAGGATTCGTGGGCACATGTGTGGAACGGGCTCGGCAACGGTCGCCGATACGCGTTGATTTCGGCAGGTGCCGAAGGACGAAGGAGGATCGCCATGCCGCTTCCCGAGGGCCTCTACTGCGAGCTCATCGCCATCAATCGCATGGTGGACACCGAAAGCTTCGAACCGCTCCCCGGGCGGCCGGTGGACGATTTGGCGGCCCTCGGCGCCCGCAACTGCTATTCGCCCAAGACTCCCTTGGAACTCCTTCAATCCATGTCGGATACGGAGAAGGCGAGTGCGGTCCGCACGACGGTGGCATCCAAGCACTGGACAGTCGCGGGCCATCTTTCCTTTACGTTTGCCTTCTCCTGCTCGATCGCCGCCTTAAAGCAGATTACCCGCCGACGGACCGGGGTGGTGTTTTCCGTCAAATCGGGCCGCTACGTCCGGGGCCGGCACTTTCAGTCCTACGTCGTCCCGCCCACCATCCGAGCTCACCCGGAGGCGTTTGAGGCCTTTAGCCGCTATCTGGAGGAGGGGGCGCGCCTGGCGGAGTGGCTTGAGCGGGACTGCGGCATCCCCCAGGAAGACGCGCGTTACCTTACCGGCGAAGCCAAGATCACCCACGTCGTCATGACCGTGAACGGGGAGGCTCTCATCGACTGGGCTACCAAGCGTGAATGCTATGGGGCTCAGTGGGAAGTGCGCGCGCTCATGGTGGAGTGGCTCCGGGCCGCCCGCAAGGTTGCTCCCAAAGTGTTCTACCGGGTGGGGGCGCCGTGCGTCATGACGGGCATCTGCACGGAGATGAAGAGCCGTTACGATGTCTGCCCGCGCCAGCATGCCTTCCCCCACCAGGATGACCTGGCTCAGGCGTGGCACGATGCCCGTCGTCGAACTAAGGCCGATCCGGTGGCGGTGCTGGAGGCGGACTAGGGATTCCTACACGGCTCGCCACGGTCCGCAAGCCCGTGCTCGGACACTGTCGATCGTGAGGCCATCCGGTCGCATCCCGCGAATGAAACTGGCCCGGCTCTCGACAGGTTCTGCCGTTATCTGCCGCGCGTGCCGGATACGGTGGAGTGGAAGTACTCCGCAATCAAGGAGGCTCCCACGCATGCTGGAAGAGCATCGCTGCCCGGTCTGCAGCACGGAGCTGGTCGTGTCGGTGGGTCCGCTGACCCTCATTGACGAGCGTATGGAACTTCGGGAGGTTTGGGGTATTCAGTGCACCCGGTGTGGGCATCTAGGCGTGCAGATCCCCAAACCGTGGCTCGCCCGGTTGTATCCTCCGGACGTGGGGCAGATTACGCTCGCACGCCGCGAGCGTCACCGTCTGCGACAGAATCTGCGGCATCGCCATCACCGTCGCGCCCCCTCGCAGTCGTGACCGGCGTCTAAAGCCCGCGTGCTATGATGGAGGGGACGGTGCGCGTCCCGGCGTCTGCGCTTCACGTGGGGACGATGCGGGACCCGCTGACGACGGCATCCCCACGGATGATGCCGCTGTTTTTATGTCGCGGGGGTACAGTGCGCACCGTGGGGAGTTGAACGGTTGAAGCTCGGTGACGCACTTTATGAAGCGGGATACCTCGCCAATCCGGCCCTGACGGACATCTTGACGGTGGGCGTCGGGTTAAGTCGGCCCTTGCTGTTGGAAGGCCCCTCCGGCGTGGGCAAGACTGCCCTGGCCGACGCTTTGGCAACGGCTCTCGGCCGGCCCTTGCACCGTCTGCAGTGCTACGAAGGGATTGACGCCAGCCAGGCTCTTTATGACTGGAACTACGCTCGCCAGCTGGTCGATCTGGCGGAACGCCGGGGCGAGGACCCGTTCCGTCGGGAATACCTCCTGCCGCGGCCGCTTTTGGCCGCCCTGATGGAGAGATCGGGCGCCGTCTTGCTGGTGGACGAGGTGGATCGGGCCGACGAGGGGTTCGAGGCCATGCTGTTGGAGGTGTTGGGAGAGAACCAGGTCACGGTGCCCGAATACGGGACCGTGCGCGCGGCGGGGCCCGTCCAGGCCATCTTGACCAGCAACCGCACCCGCCCGCTGTCAGACGCTTTGCGCCGCCGTTGCCTGTACCACCGCATCGAATGGCCCAGCCCGGACGAAGAGACACGGATTGTGCGTCTACACCTGCCGCAAGCGGAGACGGACCTCGTGGCAGCGGCCGTCCGGGTCGCTGACACGCTCCGACACCTCGACCTCGTGAAGCCGCCGGGTATTGGCGAGACGCTCGACCTGGTGCGCGGAGCGCTGGCCCTCCACATCCCGGTCTTGTCGGCGAGTGCACTCCGACGTCTCCTCGGGACCATCATCAAGGATGCCCGCGATTGGGAGCTGGTGGAGCCGCGGGTCGAGGAACTTTTGGAGGGTGGCTGAAGGACCGAACCGGCACGGACCGATTTCCCTTCGGACCCGAAAACTCCCACCGGCCCCGAGCCACTGGTGGGAACGCCCGGGACCCGGGAGCGGCCCGAGCGCCGGCAGGGCGTAGGCGGGGGGACGCTGGCCCCGGGCGGGCGAGCGGGCTTGGTCGATCCCCGGCTTGACCGGCCGCTCCGTGAGGCCGTTGCGGCCTGGGGGAGCCGTCCGACCGTGGGAGCCCTGTTTGGGGTTCGCCACGGGGTGGACGTGGAACCGGACCTGGCCGGCACCGCCCGTGTGGCTCTGCGGCGGGGTGGAATGGTGTCGTGGCCGGTCAAGGAGCCGAGGAGGCGGCGGCGGCCCGGCATCCTGGTTCTGTGGGACGTGTCGGGATCGATGGGAGAGTTCGTGCCGCACTTCTTTCCGTGGCTCCACGGCGTGGTGCAGACGCGCGAGAACGTCCGGGTGGTGGCCTTCGCGCGCGACTTCGTGGAGGTGACGGGATCGCTCCTGCGGCCGGCCGTCGAGGCGCGGACGGCCTTGCAGGGCATCGAAGGGATATTTGGCGGCGGCACTGCCATTGCTTCCACCGTGCGGTCCTGCCGGCTTTTGGGCCTGGTGCGTCCGTCCACGGTGGTGGTGATGATATCGGACGGATGGGAAGCCGAGGCACCGGCGGCTCTCGCCCATGAACTGGCGGCGCTCGCCGGTGAGGCGCGCCGTCTGGTGTGGGTGAATCCCCTCATGGCCACGCCGGGGTACGAGCCGGTGCAACGGGGGATCGAGACGGCGCGGCGGTATGCCGATATCATGGAGGCGGGCCTGCCATATGCCAGCTTGACGCGACTCGGGCGCGTGGCGGGTTAGAGCCTGTGGGGCAGGAAAATCCGCCTCCGATGTTCAAATCAGGAATGAGGACGAGGCGCCCGAGACTCCGCACAGGTCCGGCGACATGCCGCCCTTTACAGCGGAACAGCTCGATGATGAAGGGAGTCAGAGAGCGTGAAGCCCGTAGCATTTCGTTACCATGCGCCTGACACTGTGCAGGCGGCGGTCGGCCTGCTGGAAGAGGCCGGGTTTGAGGGAAAAGTGTTGGCCGGGGGCCAGAGTCTGGTGCCGATGATGAATTTCCGTCTGGCCCGCCCGGGGATCCTGGTAGACATTCGCAAGGTACGCGGGCTCTCAGGCGTGCGATTTGAATCCGGGTACATAGTCGTGGGGGCGCTCACGACGCACGAGGACATCTTCCTGCATGAGGAGCTGGCGCACCGTCTGCCGGTCATGCGCGCGGCTGCGGCGCTCATCGGACACTGGGGAATCCGGGTGCGCGGGACCATTGGCGGAAGCGTCGCGCATGCGGACCCGGCGGCTGAGTGGCCGGCGGTGATGATGGCGTTGTCGGCGTCGGCCCTGGTTTCGGGCCCGGCCGGAGAGCGCGAGGTGTCGATGGAGGAACTCGTGGCGGGTCCTCTCACCACGACCTTGGAACCGGCAGATGTGGTAACGGCCCTGAAGATTCCGGCACCGACCGCGGGGGAACGGACCGGCATCTATGAGGTCGCGCGGCGTCCGGGCGACTTTGCCCTCGTGGGTGCGGTGGCGAAGACCAAGGGCGATAGCGTGCGTCTGACGTGGTTTGGTCTTGGTACCGTCCCGCAAGCGCGTGAATCCGACAGCTTCGGAAGCCTCTCGGAGAAGGCCCAGGCGGAACAGCTCTCCCGCTGGGGGGAGGAGCTGGAGGCCGAGTCGGACCTGCACGCCTCGGCGACGTGGCGCAAGCGTGTGGCAGCCGTCGTGGCCCGCCGTGCTTTGTCGGCGGCGGCGTCCGACGACGCGGGATTAGAGGCCGGGGAAAGGAGTGGTCTTCATGTCTGAGCCGAACGCGGAAAAGATTCAGATCACGCTGAACGTGAATGGGGCAGAGCGATCGGTAGCGGTCGAGCCGCGCTGGCTCTTGTCTGACGTCCTGCGTCAGGAGTTTGGCCTCACCGGGGTGCATATCGGGTGCGAGCATGGGGTCTGTGGGGCCTGCACCATCCTGGTGGATGGCGTGCCGGTCCGGAGCTGCCTGCAGTTTGCCGTGCAAGCGGAAGGTGCCCGCATCGAGACGGTAGAGGCTCTCGGAACGCCCGAGGCGATGGACCCGGTGCAGACGGCGTTCTGGGAGAAGCACGGATTGCAGTGCGGCTATTGCACGCCCGGGATGGTGTTGACGGCCAAGGCCCTCTTGGACCGGGTTCCCAATCCGACCGAGGCCGAGATCCGCCACGCGCTTTCCGGCAACCTGTGCCGATGCACCGGCTACCAGTTCATCGTGGAGGCAGTGGAGCGTGCGGCGGAGCTTAGAGCGGAGGGTTGACCGGACCGCGCTCGCGAGGAGGACAAGCATTGGCGCCGGTTGAAGATACGGCCGGAGCGGGGATTGTCGCGATCGGAGCTTATGCCCCTCAGCACCGGATGCACAATGACGAATGGGCTCAGTACGTCGACACATCAGATGTTTGGATCTACCCCCGGACCGGCATTAAAACCCGTCACATAGCTGCGGCCGGTGAGTCGACCGCCATGGTGGCGGCCCGCGCCGGAAGCCTGTGTCTGGAGGCGGCCGGAATGGATCCGGCCGACCTCCGTTGGGTGCTCGTCTCGACCGATACCCCGGAGATGTGGAATCCGGCGACCGCGTGCTTCGTCCAGGCGGAACTGGGCGCGCGCCGTGCGGTGGCGCTGGATCTGACGGGGGGATGCTCGGGATTCGTGGCAGGCCTTGGTCTCGCGGAAGCACGCGCGCGTCTTAGGGAGCCGGTCCTGCTGATCGGCTGCGAAGTGCTGAGTCAGGCCATGGATTGGTCGGACCGGTCTACGGCCGTTCTCTTCGGCGACGGGGCTGGTGCGGCCCTGGTGATGCCGCGGGAGCCGGGAAAGCCGGCCTTTGAGATTGTAAATATCTATGCGCGGACCGACGGCCGCGACGCAGGCATCCTGGGCAAGCCCTATGGCGGCACGAAGAATCCGCTCACGCCGGAGCTCGTGCGCGACGGCCATCATCACCGCATTGTGATGCACGGCCCCTACGTATTTAAGAATGCTGTGACCAAGATGGCGGATGCGGCGCTTTCGTCCCTGGAAGAGGCCGGCCTCACCCTGTCGGACGTGGACCTGGTGGTTCCGCACCAGGCCAATCAGCGTATCATCGACGCCGTGGCGGACCGGCTCAAGATTCCCCGCGAGAAGGTCTTCAGCAACGTGGAGGAATACGCTAACACGGGCTCGGCCTCTATCGGTATCGCGCTGGCTGAGGCCATCGAAGCGGGGCTGATCCGCCCGGGCCAGGTCGTGCTCACGGTGGCCTTCGGATCGGGATTCTCGTGGGCGGCGAGCGTGTGGCGGGCCGCCGGGGTGCCGCCGGTGCGGGCGGAACTGAACCGGGGAGCCGTCTTAACAAAGGGCGTGGGAACATAAAAATCGTACCGGAGACCTTATTCGACTTAAGGCTCGTCGGCCATCCGGTTCCGGACTATGAACGGCGCGGCATCCTATTTGTGGAGCGGTGGCTCAGCCGGGATGAGAACCAGACCCACAGCCGCATCGGACGCCTCGATCCGGAGGATCCCGAGGCTCTGGCTCATATCCGCTGGCTCACCGCGGGGCCGTCCGACACGGCCCCCTGGCCTTCTCCCGACGGCCGCTATCTGGCTTTTCTGGCACGGCGTACGGGGAGTAGTCAGATCTGGCTCTTGCCGCGGGGCGGTGGCGAAGCGTTCCCGGTGACCCATATCCGCGGCGGCGTCAGCGAGTACGTCTGGCTGCCCGACGGCAGCGCCCTTATTGCGATAGCGGCCCTCCGTGAGGCCCGCGTCGAGGAAGAGGGGGAGGCGGATCCTGATGACCCCCGTTCGCGGTATACGCGGGATATCAAGATTATCCGCCGCCAGTACCATAAGCTCGACGGTACGGGATTCTTCGACGAACGCCGCAAGCAACTGGTGGAGGTGTCCGTGCCGGACGGCGCGGTGCGGCTGCTCTCGACCGCCGATGCCGACCACACCGGCGTAGCCGTGAGTCCCGACGGATGTACCGTGGCGTTTGTGGCCAATCTGCGGGAGGATCGGGACGCACGGCCGACCCCCAAAGACCTCCATCTGTTGGATCGCGCGTCCGGCGCCGTAACGACCGTGACGAGCGGGGACCTCGATGCAGCGTCGCCCTCATTCTCGCCAGACGGACGCCGTGTGGCGTTTTTCGCAAGCCGGCCCGAAGATCAGGGGTATGGCAACACGAGTCTGTTCGTGGCCGAGGAAGGACACGTGACCGAGTGGACGCGGGCCCTCGACCGTCCCCTCGGTGATCAGAGTGCGTCCGATGTCGCGATGGGGGGGCGCACGACTCCCGTTTTTACCCCGGACGGGCGGGTGGTTCAGGCGCTCGTCACGCGGGAGGGCCGGGTGGAGGTGTGGGCGTTTGACGGACACGGTGGCGGAGCGCCCGTCCTAACGGGCGCGCGGGCGATCGTGTCCCTCACGGCGGATGCAACGGGGGCTCTCGTGGGGGCCTACTCCGACCCGGTCACGCCGTCAGCCCTCTTCATGGCGACGGAGCAGGGCGAGCAGACGTGGATCTGGCCCGTGCCCTGGGAGTCGGACGATGTGGCGCGGCCCGTGAAGCTTTCGGCGCGGGCCGCCCTGGGACCGCCGATCGATGTCTTTCTCGTGCGTCCCTCGCATGCGGCCCTGACTCGCCATCCGGTGGTGATAGAGGTGCACGGGGGACCCATGAGCATGTACGCCGAGCGCTTCTTTTTCGAATTCCAGGTATTGGTATCGTCGGGCATGGCCGTCATTTTCAGCAATCCGCGTGGCAGTGTGGGTTACGGACACGCGTTTTGTACGGCCATCATGGGGGAGTGGGGCGACAAGGACTATCGCGATGTGATGGCGGCCTTAGAGGCAGCGCTTGAGGCGGATGCGACACTTGATGCCGACCGCGTCGCGATTGCAGGCGGTTCGTACGGCGGCTTTGTGGTGAATTGGGCCATCGCCCACACGGACCGGTTTCGGGCGGCCGTCTCCATGCGCTCGGTGGTGAACCGCGTGTCGGCGATGGGCACCAGCGACATGGGTTGGCTTCGCATGCCGCAATATGGGAATGCCCGCTGGTGGGAGGATCCGGAGCCCTACTGGCAGCAATCGCCGCTCCGCTACGCGAGTGCCATCCACACTCCGCTCCTCCTGGAGCACCAGGAAAACGACCTGCGGCTCCCGGTGGAGCAGGCCGAGCAGCTGTTTTCCGCTCTGAAGGTGACGGGGCAGGATGTGACGCTGGTCCGCTATCCCGGAGAGTCGCACGGGATGAGTCGGGACGGGAAGCCCTGGCATCGGGTGGCAAGGCTTGAAATGCTGGTGGATTTTCTCTCCAGACATCTGCTTTCGGATAACGGCGACGAGCCCGGCTCCAGCGGTAATGACCACCCATGACGGGAAGCTGCGGGATCGCTCCCCGAATGTCCTGGCTTAAGAATCTCGGCGCCGGCGTCGTTGGCCCAAGACGACTGACGCGGCGTCGCCACGCCACGATCTCCACCGAGCGTCTGCGCGACGAGCTGCGGCCACCGGCTCCGTCGCCGCATCGAGGGGACTGGCCGGACCTCATCACGGATCCCGAATCCTCCCTCGGTCTGCGCACCCGCCGCCCGGACGGGGAACCTAAGCGAGACGGCGCTCATGATAGAGCCGGGCCGCGCGGGACCACTCCTTCACGTCGAGTTCCGAGGGGGTGAGCTGGTAGAGGCTTTCGAATCCCGCCAATAGGGCTCGTTCCACCTCCTCGAGACCGATCGGGTGACCGAGCAGACGTTCGAGGTTAGTCACCGCCTCGGCGCGCAGGCGGCGGGGCGAACCGCCCAGTTCATACAGCTCCTCGATGATGCGGGTAGTCTCTACCGGATCCTGGTTCACGAGGATCATGCCGCTCACAAGGGCAAAGCCTCCGCGGATGGCCTGGGCCACGCCCGCAATCTTGACACCGTCCACCACCATATCCCAGGGGCCCTCGCAGTACGAGCCGGCTGCCCGTCCGTAGACCACATTCTCTAGTCCGAGATGCCGAAAGGCGCGCAGGACACCCTCGCCGAGCTCCCGGAAGTTCCGCTCGAGCGCGGTCAAGTCACGGCTCTTGCGGGCCACCCCGAACGAGATCGTGCCCGCGTCTTGCCACACCAGGCTCCCGCCTCCGATGCGAATGAACGCGGGAAGTCCACGTGCCTCCGCCCAGTCCCGGATGCGGTCCAGTCCCGGTAGCCGGCGGTCGCTCGGTCCCAAAAGAACGTATGGCCGATGCCGCCGGATTACCACGGTGAGCATGTCGCGCTCCGCGGCGGATACGGCGGCCGTTTCGGTCAAAACGGGCGAAAGGCGGAGCGCCGAGTCCGGCGCTCCGGCCCCCAGATGAATCAGGCGAGCCGGCGGGAAGTGGTCCATGAAGGTAAGTGTACCGCAGCGGGCAGGGGGCTTTGCGTGATGCAGGGCGACGGATGGCTATGGCTGCCGGTGGATTTAACGAGCATGAGCGAACCGCTCGCCAACATGACGCACGCGTGACGTAGGCTTCATGAGCCAGACAGCGTGGTCCTGGGGAATACCTGAGCCTCCAGATTCCGGCGACGATGTGCAGCACTCCTCGCCCAGATTCGAAGACGGACGGCTAGTGGGACATGCTCGAGGTGGCGTGCGGGATCCGTGAGTCCGACGATATCGAGACCATGTTCCGATAGCTAGATCGTGCTGGAGAAGTCCCGGGACACCGCACGGGAACAACGCGCGTTATAGAGAGAAGCATAAATGGTCGCCGGAAAGTAGGGTAAGTCTTGAATGACTACGCGGAATGCGCCATATTATGACATTACTTTGCCGTCTCAGCCGCAAAGTAGGTGGTGACGCATGGGCATTAGTTTTCGTTCGGTGGTGGCGGACTTGGTGCGACATCCGCATCGATTATTGGGCGGGGTGACCGTGGCAGCGCACGCACCAGTGCTGGGTATTGTTCTTGGTCCGCCATCGTCAGGGTACGCGGCATCCGGCTCGTGCCAAAGCCCCCATTGCTACTCGGAGTTGGTGGGCAACGGTTCGTTTGCTGGGGCGGAATCCCAGTTCCACAACGAAAGCCTCCCCATGCCAAACTCCGAAGTCCGGGTCGGAAGGCACCTGACCAATGAATTGTGGCTGGTTGCCCAACACTCGTCCAGTGTAGTTGACTGGGTTGAGGAAGGCGTAGCCATTGGATGCTCAGTGTTTCCTGGAAGCGGTCAAACCTGGAGCCAAGCCGGGGGGCGCCGGAGTATCCAAAGTTTTGGGCTGATGACTACGGGGCTCCTTACTGCATTTATGGATGATTCCACTTCCACAGCAAGGGCGCGGTCAGCGCCGACGGCACCAATCATGGGTGTGAAATCTGGCGCCCCAACAATGGCAACAACGCCACCTACAACATTTACTACGACTATAAGCAGATCGGCACACAAGCACGACTCAACACGTCTCCCGCGGGATCCAGGTCCAAAACGGCATGGAACTTTATGCACCATATGGGATCAATCCCAACGAGTCCTCAGGAACGTTCAACAACTACGCTGAGGCATATCAGAACGGCGCAGGCTGGGTGTACTTCACGAGCTCTGACTCGTACGGCACGGTAGACGACGGTTGCGGGAGTGGATACGCACAAGGGTATTGCTTGAACGGCATCGGCTATCAGGCCAGCGAGTGGAGTGATAACAAGCCCTCGTAGCGAGGAGTGGCACGAAAGGAGCGGGGGCGGTATGAACGCGTGGAGGCGATTCCGGAAGTACTGGAAGGTCGGCGTGCTGCTGGTGGGCCTGGTGCTGGCCGGCCCTGCCGTGGGGCACACATTTGCGACACGGTCCTCGGGATCGACAGCTGTCGCGGCCAGCGGTGTGGTGTACCACGGTGTGAACCAAACCCTGTTACAAGAGTGTATCGGGAAGGGGCAAAACTGCCTCGTCACCATACCCGGCTTGGTGCATTGTATGCGCGTGTACAAGATCTGCAACCAGGCTGCGACAGCCGACAACGGCGTGTTGTCCCGTCCCCTCGCGGCAGGCACGCGCCTTATGACGGCCTCCCAGGTGTTGCAGCGGTTGGGGACAGCGAACCCGAACGTCAAGCGGGCTACCGCCGTGATGACAGCCTACGGGACTCTGCACGCAAAAGACCCCGCGTTGGCGGCCAGCACCACCATCGACTCCGGTCGACCCGTCTACCTCGTCACGGAATGGTTCGTGAAGCCCGTATTGGTACAGGGTCTCATTGTGCCGAATGGGGCACCGGGGTCCGGGTATGTGACCGGGGCCCAGTACGTGGTCGATGCCGCGACCGGACAAATCACCGATTGGACGCCCTAGAGACCGCACCGTACGCCGAACCGTGACCCAAAGATGGACGGCCACCAAACGACGGCGGCGACCCGCATCCGAGCGCGACTGCCTGCCGCTCCTGGAAAAGCGGGCGCAGTTCCGCCGGCGTCCATGACAACGGCGCGACTCACGAGCGTTACCGGGGCGTCACTTTGGTACAATCAGGGGACAGTCGGAGGTGTCGTTGCTGGTTCGGCCCATCTACATCATTCCGCGCGATTCTGGAGTGTTGCGCGCCCGTTCGACCCGCATCCGGTCGTTGCGGGAGGGGACCTCCGTCATTCAGGATCTGTTCGATACCTGGCCTACGGTCGCAGCCCACGGCATCGCAGCGCCCCAGATCGGAGTCAACCGCCGCTTGTTTGTGTATCGGCCCTACGAGGACGAGGATGATGTGCCGCCGACCGCGCTCATGAACCCCAAAATTATCAAGGCGAGCGGGGAGCTCATGGACTTCGACGGGTGCCTGTCGGTACCCGGCCTCTACGGGCAGACGCGGCGGGCGGAGCGCATCGTGGTAAGCGCCGAGACTTTCGACGGGACGCCCGTCCGGCTTAAGTTCGAAGGATTTACGGCTCGCATTGTCCAGCACGAGATCGATCACCTGGAAGGGGTCCTCTTTATTGACCGCCTGGACACGGTCGACGATCTCTACACCGTGACCGAGGAGCCTCCCGAGGCGGAGGGCGAGGAGCCGAGGCTCGTACGGGTGCCGCTCACGGACGACGAGCGAAGCCTCATCCTGCGCGAACAGCGGCCTATTCCCGGCCACGCCCTGCACTGGTAGCTAGAGGTCAAGCTGGATCGCGTTGGTCCGGAGCCAGGCGTCGCATTGCAGCAGGTAGGCGAAGAGGGCCGGCACCCCCATCATCTGCCCGAACCAGGGCAAGTCCCAGGCGCGTGGGTCCATCTCCACCAGCTCCTCTGCTCGGGGTCGGTTTAAGAGGGACACCAGACGCGAGGAGCTGTCGGCCAGGAGGGCTCGAAAGCGGCCGCGCAGGGTCTCCGCATACATGGGGTGATGAGTGGTGGGGTACGGCATTTTCGGCCGGTCCACCACGTCGTCGGGTAAGAGGCCGCGCGCGGCGGCCCGCAAGACGCCCTTGGGAACGCCACCCAGGCTTTTGATCGACCAGGGGATGTTCCAGACGTACTCCACCAGGCGATGGTCACAAAACGGCACCCGCACCTCAAGGCCGAAGGCCATGCTCATACGATCCTTGCGGTCGAGCAGGGTGGGCAGAAAGCGTGTGAGGTTCAGGTACAGGATTTCGCGGATGCGCGCCTCTGACGGAGTCTCGGAGGGTAAACGAGGCACCTCCGCCAGCGCTTCGGCATAGCGGCTCCTGACGTAATCGTCTGGGTGCAGCCGGCGCACCAGCCCCGGGTCCAGGATCCCGATCCGATCGGCAAGGCGCCGCGCCCACGGGAACGTGTCGGCCGTGAGGGCGTCGGGCCGGTGGCACCAGGGATACCCCCCGAACACCTCGTCGGCTGCCTCGCCGGACAGGACCACCACCTGCTCGCGTCGGACGGCGCGGCAAAAGAGGTACAGGGAGGTATCGATGTCCGCCATGCCGGGAAAGTCGCGCGCCGCGAGGCTTGGAAGAAGTTCGTCCGCGAGTTCCGCATTGTCAAGGAGTACGCGGTGATGATCGGTGCGGCACCACGCACTCACGCGTTCCGCCCAGGGCGCATCGAGGCTTTTCTGAAACGTCGTCGGTTGGAAGTATCGGGCCTGGTCGACAAAGTCGACCGAGTATGTGTGCAGAGGCGGGCCCTTGGTCTCGAGCGCCCGCGCGGCAATCGCCGTCACGAGACTTGAGTCGAGCCCCCCGGACAGAAAGGTCGAGATCCCCACGTCGGACACCAGCTGGCGGCGCACCGCGTCGTCAATCAGATCCCGCACGGTGGCGACGGTGGTGCCCGGGTCATCTCCATGCGGCCGCGACTCGAGCCGCCAATAAGTAGACGTCCTAAGACCGCGTCGGTCAAAGACCGCGGTCGTACCCGGACGGATCTCCGCCATCCCCCGGTAA
Organism: Bacillota bacterium; assembly: GCA_021818685.1. Classification (GTDB taxonomy): domain Bacteria; phylum Bacillota; class Sulfobacillia; order Sulfobacillales; family JAIMBI01; genus JAKATP01. The sequence continues at coordinate 49,587 of JAKATP010000002.1, forward strand.
ATACCGGCGCCCGGAGTGCGGGCCGGGCCTATCGCCAGGACTTCCAAGAGACCCTCGGCATCCACCGCGTGCACGAAGTGCGGGTGGGCGAGAATGGCTTTTGGCTCGGAGCCGAAGAGGAGACTGTGGTCGGGCAGCTCCGCGTAGAAGAGAGGCTTGACCCCGAGCCGATCCCGCGCAAGCAAGAGACGGCGGTCCCGCCCATCATAGATCGCATAGGCGAAGATTCCGTTCAAATGCTCGGGACTCGCGTCTCCCCAGGCCAGATAGGCATTCAGGACCACCTCGGTGTCTGACCAGCCCGAAAACTGATAGCCGCGGGCCTGGAGCTCCGTGCGCACCTCGTCCGTGTTATAGATCTCGCCGTTGTACACCAGGGTGACGGGGGCGTTAAGTGCCCGCATCGGCTGCCGACCCCCCACGGGATCGATTACGACCAGGCGCCGGTGAGCCAAAATCGCGTGCCGTTCCGCTGACAGACCTTCGGCATCGGGACCTCGGCACGCTACCCGGGCCCCCATCGCCGCCACGGTTGGTCCTTGTCCGCTCAAATCGCCGAAGGGCGCCACCCATCCCGCAATGCCGCACATGTTGATTCCCTCCCGGATAACGCACTGGGCTCGTTCGGCCGGTCGGCCCGACAGCCAACGATCACTCATGCGCTATACGCTATACGGCAGGGAAAGAGCGGGTGCGCACTCTGGCGCACCGTTACCGCGGAAGGAGCTGGGGGCTCCGGCAGGCTCTGGAGAGTGCGACCGTGTGATCCTGGCGAGAGCACGGCGGTTCGCTCACGCGGATAGCACCCATTCTTCCCAGCGCATGCCGATGCCGGCCAGGCGGTCACCGACCGCACTCGTGACGGCCGTAAGCGGCAGGACCCGCTGTTCACCGTATGCCTGTGCGAGCGACTCGGCAGGGTCGTCCAGGTCAACGGCGCTTCCGATGGCAGGGAGATAGAGGGTGGCCACATCAACTTCCGGGGCCTCCTGCCGCAGGGCTGCGGCCAAGACGGTCAGGTAGCGCTTGGCGGTCTGGTAGGGCAGGGATGTGCCCGACACGTCGAGCGGATAGCCGGGCGACGCTACCCGCGCGCCGATGTTGAGCAGGAGCCCACTGTCTGCCGCGCGGAGGGCGGGGAGGAACGCCTGTGCCATCAAGGTGGTTCCCACCACTCCCGTCTCCAGAACTCCGGCGACCACCTCGGGTGCCAGCTCTGCGAGGGATCCCAGCGCGAACTGGCTCGCGTTGTTGATGAGGGCGGTGGGCGCGACGGTGGCGAGCACCGTCTCCCGGATGCGGTGTACGTCCTTCAAGTCTGCGATGCTTCCCACGATCGCGATCGGTTCCGGACCCTCCGCGCTGACCCGGCGGACCGTTTCGTGAAGGCCGTGGGCGTCCCGCGCGACCAGCACGGTCCGGGCTCCCCGGCGCGACAGGGCCAACGCGAGCGCCCGCCCGAGTCCCCGACTGGCTCCGGTAATGACCACGCAGGCGTCGTTCAACTCTTCCATTCGGATCCCCCTTCGCGGCTCGGTTAGAATCGAACCGACAGCCGTGTTTTGTACATTGTAGCGGGGTGGGTGGAGCGCGTGGGGCGCGTGGCGCTGGTGACGGCGGGAACGACTGGCCTCGGGCGGGCGATTACAGAGAGTCTCGTGCGGGCCGGATACGGCGTGGTGGCAACGAGCCGTCGTAGCGTGTCCGAGGTGGAGAGAAACGGCTCTCGCGAGGACGGGCAGCCGGTCGTGGTGCGCTGGGACAGTGCGGAGAGGGCCACAGATCAGGCGGTGGTCGACGCGGCCCTTTTCTACTTCGGCCGGCTCGACGCGGTGGTGCTGAACGCCGGCCCCTACCATCGAACGCCGGTCTCCATAGCCGAGACGTCTGACGCCGTGTTCGCGGCCATGCTGGAGGGGAATCTGACCGCGTCCTTCCGCCTCATCCGGACGGCCCTCCCTGTCCTGCGTGCCGGCCTGCATCCGCGCGTCGTCACCGTCGGATACGTGGGTGCCGGAGGCGCACTCGGGTGGCCGCAGCGCGGGGCTTACGCGGCGGCCAAGGCGGGGCTGGCCGCCCTCACACGCACACTGGCGGAAGAAGAAAGACATTGCGGCGTGACGGCCAACATGGTGTGTCCGAGTGACATCCGGGCCCACGACAAAATCCGCTCCGAAACCTCGCCCGATCGACCGGTAGGTGCCGACGTCGCGCGGCTCATCGGCTTCTTGCTGGATCCGGACTCCGACCACGTGACCGGGCAGGTGCTGGAGCTCGCGTTCGCCCCCGGCTCAGGACCGGCTCAGGCTGGGATCGCGATTCCGGTGCCGGCCCGGCAGCGCCCGGTCGGGTCAACCGTCCACCCGCGTGGCTGGGCGACACCGGTGCGGGTGGAGGAGGCGCGGCTCGAGGGGGACGAGTGGACGTATCGCGTGGCAATGGACGGGATGACGGCCTGGGTCGGAGAGCGTGATCTCAGCGAGGGGGAGACACCCTGAGCCCCTCGTTTGCTGCCCTGGCGCCACCGGGGGTGTGGGCGGCCGTCTCACAGGGGATGCGGCTTATGCCGGTCAACGACTGGCCGTCCGAGACGGAATCTGGGGATTGGCTGGTTTTGGGCGTCACGCGAGGACGGATCCCGACCCGTTGGCGGGCTCTGGATCTGGACAACAAGGCTGGGGACCCCCGGGTCGCGGCGGCTATCGACGCGCTCAGCGGGCGGCTCATACGCGAGTGCGCCGCGGCGGGGCACCCGTCCTTCTGGTTTCCGTCACGTAGCGGCCTCGAAGCCGGGAGCGGGGCGGGTCACCTCTACTGTTGGCTCCCGGAGCTTGACGCAGCCGAACAGGAAGCCTGTTTACTGCGTGCCCTGTCGGTGGCCCTAGGCTGTGTCCCGTCAGCCCTGTCCTTCTCGGAGCGCATGCAGACCGGTCTCGATGGCAATCTGCAGGTGTTCTTTCCGCCACGGGAGAACGTGGGAGCTGCGCTGTCGATCGCCCCCCTGGGGGCGCTTGTGCGTTTCAAACAGCAGTGGGAGGTTTTTGTGGATTCCGGGAAAAAACACTGACCGTCGGGGACGCAAGCCGCTACAATAGCAAGAAACTCTGGCCGGGGGTGACGCGTGGGCGATCTGATGGTGCTGACAGTCGCTGGGGTCACGGCCACCGACCGCATCGTGGTCGGCATCGGCCTCGTGCTCATCATCGCGGTGGCGCTGGTGGTGGTGTCGGCGTACCGGGCAAACGCCGCCCGCCCGCCGCGCTATGCACGGCTCCGCCGCCAGTGGACTGTGATTAAGGGCGGCCGCCGACATGAACCGGCCTGGCGGACGAAGGCGTCCGGGCGGCCTGGCCGTCGGCGCAACGCCGGTTATTAGCCAGCGGAGTCATGGCTCGGGCCCCGCGAGCGGCGCACGCGCCGCCATACCTGAAGGGCGACCAGGCCCGTCGTCACCGCCCAGGCGATAATGCGGCTTCTGGAGCCGCGGCTGCTGGGCGCTGGCCTGGAGGTCGCCCGCTGCCGCCAAGCCAAGAGCGCGGCGGCAGCCTCCGCCGCGAGCCCGGCGTAGCGGGCGCCCGTTCCCCAGGCCCCCACGGTTGATGTCATGGTTCGGGTCGTCTCACCCATTTCGGACACGGTGGCCCGGAGCCGCTCACGGACGTGTGCGGCTTCGGCGACGAGCATCCGCTGCAGGCGCAAGAGGCGCACCAGCAGGATCGCGGCCAGTACCGACACCGCGACCAGCATCACGGCGATGACGGCCAGGATAATCATGATCGCGGTCAATGCGGCGGGAACCGACATGCGTACCTCCCGTAGAGGCGTCACCGGAGGGCGCCGCCGTGACTTTTGGTTAAACCGTGGGCGGCTCCGCCTCTGCGACGTGGTTTTGTACCCGCGATAGCTCTGTTTCGTGCCGGAACAGGGCTGCGCTCTGCTCGCGCACGGTCTTTTGCAGGTCGCCGACCGCCGTTCGCAGCTGGTCGAGCGAGTCACGGGCGCGGTTCTTGATCGTGCTGCGGGTGTCCTCGCCCGACGAGGGCGCCAGTAGGATCCCGGCAGCAAAGCCGATGAGGACCCCGATCGCGATGCCACTCACCCGATCCCAGGAACGATCGTTCACGCTCTCTCCTCCTATCGCTGCGTTTCGCTGCATTTCGGACTCGACAGATCCAGGGTTAATGCTTGGCCGGCTCCCTAAACAATTCGTGCGGAGAATCCTGGATATCGCCGGCCGATTTCGCCCCCGAGTGGTTCCATTGTCTCACACCCATGCAAGCGCAGCGTTCATGACAGGCCGACGGGCGGGCGCTATACTAGGCCCGGGCTTTTATCTCGATTGCCAGAGGAGGACCGTCATGCCGCATGTCATCACCAACCGGTGCGTCGGCACCAAAGATCAGAGCTGCGTCGAGGTGTGCCCGGTCGACTGCATCCACCCGGCCAAGAACATCGACGGGGAGGCGGCTTTTGAGGAAGCGCTCCAGCTCTACATCGACCCGGATGTCTGCATCGACTGCGGCGCCTGTGTGCCAGAATGCCCGGTGGAAGCCATTTTCATGGATGACGAGCTGCCTGATGAGTTTCGCGAGTTCCTGGATGTGAACGCGAACTACTTCAAACAGCACGGCTAGACGGCCCGAGGCGTCCGGGCCTAGGTGCGGGCCAGCCGGAGCACCACCACCCCGAGCGGTGGGAACGTGACCGGCAGCCTGGCCGCCCCGTTGACGACCTTTGTCTCACAAGAACCCAGATTGCCGATGTTGGCGCCGCCGTACCGGGCGGCGTCGCTGTTTAGCACCTCGTCCCAGTGGCCCTCCGCTACGCCCGAGAGCCAGACGCGCTCCCGCGGGACCGGGGTCCCATTGACAGCTACCAAGATGGAGGGTGCCGGGGCCGCCTCGCGCCGGAAGGCGTAAAGCGTCTGGCTGCGCAGTTCGCCCCCCACCCAGGCGAAGCCTTCGGGGCTCGCGTCCAGTACGTGCAGGGCGGGTTCCGCCAGGTAGAGGCGGTTTAAGTCGGCGACCAGGCGGCGGATTCCGGCGTGGGGCTCTTCTTCCGCCTCCTCCCAGGCGAGCTCCGCTTCGTGCGACCATTCTTCCCACTGCCCCCACTCGCCGCCCATGAAGAGGAGCTTCTTGCCCGGCATGGTGGCCTGCAGGGCCAAAAGCAGGCGGAGGTTCGCCCGCTGTTGCCATTCGTCGCCGGGCATCCGGGATAGGAGGGAGCCCTTGCCGTAGACCACCTCATCATGGGATAGGGGCAGGACGAAGTTTTCACTCCAGGCGTACACGCTCCGAAAGGTGAGGGCGTCGTAATGGTGCGAACGGTGGATAGGGTCGCGCTGCAGGAACTGCAGGGTGTCGTGCATCCACCCCATGTCCCACTTGTAACCGAACCCGAGGCCACCCGTGTCGGTGGGCCGCGAGACGCCGGGCCATGCGGTCGACTCTTCGGCATAGGTCTGGACTCCGGGATAGCGGGCATAGACGGCGCGATTCAAATGCTGCAAGAAGCTTATCGCTTCCCGATTCTCCCGCCCCCCATCGGCATTCGGAATCCACTCGCCCGGCTTTCGCGAGTAGTCAAGGTACAGCATCGAGGCGACGGCGTCGACGCGCAGTCCGTCGGCGTGGTAGCGGTCGAGCCAAAAGAGCCCGCTTGAGGTGAGGAAACTTCGGACTTCGTGCCGACTGTAGTTGAAGATGAGGGAGTTCCAGTCGGGGTGGACACCGCGGCGGGGGTCGGCGTGCTCGTAGAGGTGCGTACCGTCGAACCGGGCCAAGGCGTATGCGTCGCCGGGGAAGTGGGATGGCACCCAGTCCAGGATGACGCCGATGCCGGCCTGGTGGAGCGTGTCGATGAGGAACATGAAATCGTCGGGGCTGCCGTAGCGAGCGGTAGGGGCGAAGTAACCCGTCGTTTGATAGCCCCACGATCCATAGAAGGGATGCTCCATCACGGGCAGAAATTCCACATGGGTGAATGCGAGCTCGTGCAGGTACTCTGCCAACGGCAAGGCTAGATCGCGGTAATTCATATAGTGGCGGCCGTCGCGCGGCCGGCGCCAGGAGCCGAGATGCATCTCGTACACGGTCTCGGGAGCATCGAGGCTCGAGCGGCGGCCACGGTCCGCCATCCATTCGTCGTCATGCCAGACATAGTCGAGAGGCCATACCACGGATGCGGTCTTGGGCGGAGTCTCGTGCCGGAAGCCAACCGGATCCGCATGGTCGAGCGGGGACCCGCCGGCCCAAATTCGGTACTTGTAAAGGGCCCCCGGGCCCACGGCCGGTACGTATCCGGCAAAGATACCGGAGTCCCCCTGACGGAAGAGTTCCGCCCCCGTCCCGCTCCAGGCGTTGAAGTCGCCCAGGACGTCGACCCGCGACGCATTGGGAGCCCAGACGGCAAACCGCGTGCCGCCCGACTCCGGATGGGCGCCCAGAACCTCCCACAGGCGAAGCTCCGAGCCTTCGTTGAAGAAGTAGAGACGCTCGTCTGGTATCAGCCGGGTGGGCCCGCTAGCTGGTGGTTGTGGCATTGGGTTCCTCCTCCAAGATCGCGATCAGGCCGACGAGCGGAATGCCGGCCCAGTCGGGGCGGTGGTCGAGCTCGTAACGCAGTTCGTATAACGCCTTTTCAAGGAGGTACACGGCGAGCAGATCCGAGAACGCGGGGCCTTCCGGAAAGAGGCCCAGCGGACGCAGTTCCTCCCGGTACCGGCTTAGGAATGCATCGGCAACCCCCTGGTACCAGAGGTTCGCGTAACGATGCACCCGCTCTGGCTCAGCATCCGCATTGTCCCGGATGAGCTCAATGGCGCGGGCCCAGACGGCGTAGTGAAACGATCGCAGCATGCCCGCCACGTCAAGGAGCGGCGACCGCTTGATGCGGCGTTCCGACAGGGGCCGCGCGGGTTCCCCCTCGAAATCGACGAACACGAAGTCGCCTCCCGTGCAGAGCACCTGGCCGAGGTGCAGATCCCCATGCAGCCGGATGCGGAGGCCGTCGATGCGGGCCTTCAAAAGAGCGTTGGCGCGGTCGAGGACAACGTCCGGGTGCTGCAGGAGCCGGGCCGCGTAGGCTGCACCGAGCGGGTCGAGCATCTGCTGACGGCGCTGCAAGGTGCGCATCGTGTGCCCCAAGGCGGTGCGGATGCCCTGGTAGAGCCCGCGCTGGTAGAAGGGCGTGAACGGCTCCGGCTGGAAGGCACTGTCGGTGGTCGGGGAGGCCAGCGCCCGGTGGAGGGCGGCGGTCCGCTCCGCCAGCAGGCTGACCCAGGGTAGAAAGGGGGAGAGCAGACGCGCTGTCAGCCCAGCCTCGCCTCCTTCCGCTTCGAACCCATCGGCACCCGGACCGGTCGCTTCCACCAGTTCGAAAAACCGGTCGACCGCATCCCGGGCGTATGTCCACGCGTCGCCTTGGTTGGGCACGTACTGAAAGGCTACGGCCAGGGTGGCCCGCCGCTCGCCCTCCTCCCAATCGAGTGCCCCGGCCAGCTTTGGGATGTATGGGAAGCCCAGCTTGTCCAGGTGAAGCCCCATTTCCCAATCCGGCTGTGCCCCGAAGTGCACTTGGCGATAGAGCTTCAGAATGAAACGATCGCCAAAGGTGGCCGAGGTATTGCTCTGTTCACCTCGGAAGATCTGGGCGCGCAGATCGCGGTCGTAGCCGGTCTTCAAAAGGGGCAGGGGAACAGGACGAATCGTGATACCGTCGTGCTGGAGCGCGCGCGGGCGCGCCATGACCGCCATCACCGATTCCATGAACGAGGCGGAGGGCGTCGCGTCGAGGAGGAGTGACGGGAGCGCGCCGGGGTCTTCGAGGCGTGCCAGCACCAAATCTTCCACCGTCTGCGGTGCCGGCTCGCCGGTGACGCCGAGCGCCATCCAGAAGGTGGCGGGTCCGCCCTGTGCGCAGGCCACCTCCACCTGGGTGGCATATACGCCGGAGGTGTCGGAGAGATCCCCCCAGGGCACCGCAGCCCGTACGTCGGCCCCCCTCGGATCGCGGCTGCGGGCGGAAAACCACCGCCGGGTGCGCACGTAGGGGAAGAGTACCCGCGACAGCTCTTCGCGCCGGGCGCCGGTCAGGATGGCGGGCCAGCGGCCCCGCACAGCGGGGAGTTCGTTGGGGGGCAGGGAGGCCGGCTCACGCGACTCCGTAAGCTGGAAATAGTAGAAGCCGTGCGGACCAAGAGTCAGGAAGTAGCGCTCGGCCGTGACGGGGGGAAACGATGTCTGGCCGAAAAGCTCGACGGGGATGCTGCCCTGATACTCGTGCAGATCGAGACTCGCCGCCTGCACGAAGCGCGAGAGGTTGGCGACGACCAGCACGGCCGCATCGTCGAGCCGCCGGATGAAGGCCAGGACCTTGGCGTTCTCAGGCGACAAGAGGGTCATCGAACCCCGCCCGAAGGCGGGGTGGCGCTTGCGGAGGGCGATGAGACGCTTGGTCCACCACAGCAGGGAATGGGGGTTGGCACGCTGGGCGTCGACGTTCACCGCCTCGTAATGATATTCGGGGTCCACCACCACGGGCAGGCAGAGTCTCTGGGGGTTGGCGGTCGAGAAACCGGCGTTGCGGTCCCCGCTCCACTGGAACGGGGTGCGCACCCCGTCGCGATCCCCTAGATAGATGTTATCCCCCATCCCTATCTCGTTGCCGTAGTACAGGACGGGGGTGCCGGGCAGGGCAAACAGGAGGGCATGCATGAGCTCGATGCGGCGGCGATTGTTGCCGAGAAGGGGAGCCAGTCGGCGCCGAATGCCGAGGTTAAGCCGGGCCTGGGGATCTGTAGCGTATACCTGGTACATGTAGTCGCGTTCTTCGTCGGTCACCATCTCGAGGGTGAGCTCGTCATGATTGCGCAGGAAGATGGCCCACTGACCGGCGTCGGGCACGGGCGGCGTCTGATTCAAGATGTCTACCACCGGGTAGCGGTCCTCCATGTACAGGGCCATAAAGAGGCGAGGCATGAGCGGGAAGTGATAGGCCATGTGACATTCGTCACCGTCTCCGAAGTACTCGACGGCCTCCTCGGGCCACTGGTTCGCCTCCGCCAGCAGCATCCGGTTGGGATAGCGTTGGTCGATGTGCCGCCGGAGATCTTTCAAAAAGGCGTGCGTCTCGGGCAGGTTTTCGCACGTTGTACCCTCCCGCTCGTAGAGATAGGGGACCGCATCGAGCCTGAGTCCGTCCACCCCCATTGACAGCCAGAAGTCCACCACCTTTAGCATGGCACGGCGGACGTGGGGCGAGTCGAAATTCAGGTCGGGCTGGTGGCTGTAGAAGCGATGCCAGTAGTACTGCTCCGCCACCGGGTCCCAAGTCCAGTTGGAGCGCTCAAAGTCCTTGAAGATGATGCGGGCATCACGGTAGCGTTCGGGCGTATCGCTCCATACATAAAAGTTGCGCGCCATGGACCCGGGCTGGCTCTGACGGGCTCGATCAAACCAGGGGTGTTGGTCGGAGGTGTGGTTGAGGACGAGTTCCGTGATGACCTTAAGACCGAGAGCGTGAGCCCGCCGCAGGAAACGGCGAAAGTCGCGGAGCGTTCCGTACTGCGGGTGCACGCTCACGTAATCGGCGATGTCGTACCCGTCGTCACGCAGGGGCGACGGGTAGAAGGGAAGTAGCCATATGGCCGTGACGCCTAAATCCTTCAGATACCACAACTTGTCGGTGAGCCCGCGGAAGTCCCCCACGCCGTCTCCATTGGCATCGAAGAAGGTGCGTACATGGACCTCGTATATGACGGCATCTCGATACCAGTCCGCAGTCTCTGCCACGGGAGCGGCCAGGTGTCCGGCCACGGTGACACTCCTCTCTTGATAAACCTGATGCCTTAGCGAACGGGATCGAAGTCGCGTTCGTCGGGGAGGCGGCCTCGGGGGAGGTGGACGACTTCGAACACATGGGCCGGAAACCGCCCCGCTCGGAGCTCCACGTAGTTATCCGGTCCCGTCCAGATGTACCGGTCCCCTGACATGAGATCGTGGACCCAAAATCGCGCGTCAGGGTCGAGGCCCAGCGCTGCCATGTCCAGGTGCACGAAGCCGGCTACAGTATAGGGGGGATCGAGGGACACCACGATGAGAATGGTGTCGTCGCCCTCTGGCGAACGTTTGGAATACACGAGAAGCTCACGGGAATCCGCCGCATGAAACCGCAGGGAGCCCGACCACACAAGCGCCGGGTGCTCCCGCCGCACCTGGTTCAACCGGCGAATTTCAGGGGCCAGGCTTTCCGGACTGTCCCAGTCCCAGTGGCGGATTTGATACTTCTCGGAATGCAGGTATTCCTCGCCCCCCGCGTTGAGCACTGCATGCTCCATCAGTTCGAACGCCGGACCGTAGATGCCGTACGTGGGGGAGAGGGTGGCGGCCAGGACCAGACGTTCGAGAAACACCCCGCGGTCGCCCGTCTGCAGGCTGACCGGCAGGATGTCCGGTGTGTTGACAAAGAAGTTGGGGCGAAGAAAGGTGCAGACGGGGGGCTGCGTGAGTTCTTCGACGTACCTGCGGAGTTCCTCGCCGGTGTTGCGCCAGGTGAAGTATGTATATGACTGGGAAAACCCGGCTTTGGCCAGTTCATACATCAGGGTCGGCTTCGTGAAGGCCTCCGCCAAGAACAGCACCTCGGGGAACTCGCTGCGGATGCCCGCAATGAGCCATTCCCAGAACCCGATGGGTTTGGTATGGGGATTGTCGACCCGAAACCAGCGAACGCCGATGGCCGCCCAATAACGCACCACGTCGTAGAGCGCCTGCCACAGCGCGGGCCACGCCTCGCACTCGAAGTCAAACGGGTAAATGTCCTGATAGCGCTTGGGGGGATTTTCGGCGTACTGGATATGGCCATCCGGACGCTTCTTGAACCACTCGGGATGAGCCGTGACCCATGGGTGGTCGGGAGCACACTGAAAGGCGATGTCCATCGCGATATCGAGGCCCTGCCCGCGTGCGGCTCCAAGGAGTCGGCGGAAGTCTTCGAGCGTGCCGAGTTCCGGATGGACGGCCGTGTGGCCTCCCGCCGCGGAGCCGATGGCCCACGGACTGCCGGGGTCGCCGGGACCCGCGTGCAGCGTGTTGTCGGGGCCTTTTCGCTCCGCAACTCCGATGGGATGAATAGGCGGCAAGTAGAGCACGTCGAAACCGAGCCCGGCGATGTAGGGAAGCCGGTCCTGCAGATCGCGGAAGGTGCCGGACCGCGTAGGGTCAGTCGAGGTGGAGCGTGGAAAGCATTCATACCAGGCCGAGAACCGGGCCCGCAGGGGGTCTACCTGGACCGGGTACCAGTCGCTTTCGGTCGGAAAGCGGGCAGGAAGACCAGCCGCCAGGCTCGCCAGCACCGGATCCAGGGCCGCCCGCGCGGCGCGTTCGAGGTCCGGGTCGGAGAGGCGCCGGATCCACGGGCGGAGCCTATCGCGGCCGGACCGGTCTAGCCGCGGCAGCACGGTCTCCAACATCATCGCTCCCACCGCTATATCCACGGTCGTGAGGGTTCCCGCCTGATAGAGCGCGTCCACCCCGTGCCGCCACGATCCGAAAGCGTCGACCGCCCCTCCTACTTGAAAGTGGTAAAGCCCTGACTCAGTCCAGGTTTGCGTGCGGTTCCACCAGTCATTGTCAGCGGGGGCGAGCGGTCCGGGCTCGCCACGCCGCCCGTCCGGAAACTCCCAGCGGCACCAGGCTTGCAGGAGGTCGTGGCCATCGGCCACGAGACGCGCGCGCACAGCGATGGGAAGGCCCACCTCGGCCTTGGCGGGGCGGCGTCCGGCGTCCACAGACGGCTCCACCTCGAGAATGACGACGCGCTTACGTCCTTCGACTGGAAGCTCCAACCGCATCCCCCGCTTTTCTCTCCCACTGGCATCACGGGTCTTGGGTTCACGAGCATGGCCAGAACGCTCAGAACCATGGTAGCGCCCGCGCCCGGGGCCGGTCCAGGCGCAGTCGGCGGTCCATCCGGTATTATGGGTCAGTGGGTGACCGCGGTCGCCCGCTCCTGTTTTTCGGCAGGGCGGCGAGACCACCTTCGGGGCCGCGCCGCCAATGGCCCAGTGTCCGCCGGCCAGGCGCAGGATCGCAATCGACAAGACATGACGGAAGGGAGGCCCCATGGAGCGCTTCGTATGCGTGCACGGCCACTTCTACCAACCGCCCCGGGAGAATCCCTGGCTTGAGGCCGTCGAGCGTCAGGACTCGGCTGCCCCCTACCATGACTGGAATGCCCGCATCACCGACGAGTGCTACCGTTCAAACGCGCACGCGCGCATCCTCGATGGTGACGGCTACCTGCGTGCTGTCATCAACAACTATGCGCGCATCAGCTTCAACTTTGGTCCCACGCTGCTACAGTGGCTAGAGTCGGAGGCGCCCGACGTCTACCAGGCGGTGGTAGAAGCGGACCGGGAGAGCCGTGTGCGTTTCTCGGGCCACGGGTCCGCGATGGCCCAGGCCTACAATCACCTCATCATGCCGCTTGCCAACCGGCGGGACCGGCTCACTCAGATACGTTGGGGACTCGAAGATTTCCGACGCCGCTTCGGCCGCCCCGCCGAGGGGTTCTGGCTCCCCGAGACAGCCGTGGATGACGAGACCCTGCTGCTCTTGGATGAAGCCGGCGTTCGCTTCACCGTTCTGGCCCCCCACCAGGCGCTCGGCGTGGGGCGGATGGACGGGGACGAAGAGACGCCGGGGGCGGAAGGAGGGGCCGTCGACGTCCGCCACCCGTACCGGGTGAAGGTGGGGGATCGTCTCTTGAACCTGTGCGTGTTCTTCTATGACGGGCCCCTCTCCCAAGGCATCGCGTTCAACGGTCTCCTCTCCGATGGCGCCCGCCTGGCGGACGCTCTGGTGGCCGCCACGGCGGGCGCCTCCGCGCCATCGCTTGCGCATGTGGCCACCGACGGCGAGAGCTATGGGCACCACCACCGCTACGGTGAGATGGCGCTGGCCTTTGCCCTCGACGCGATCGAGCAGGGAAGCGAGGCGACACTCACCAACTACGGTGAATTTTTGGAACGGTTTGTACCCGTCCTGTACGCACGCGTCCGCCCGAATACGTCTTGGAGCTGCGTTCATGGCATCGAGCGGTGGCGGGCTGACTGTGGCTGCAACAGCGGCGGCCGCCCGGGTTGGCGGCAGGCATGGCGAGCCCCGCTCCGTGCGGCCTTGGACCATCTTCGCGATGCCATGGCCCCACTCTTTGAGGCGGCCGCGGGGGAGCTGGTCTTGGACCCCTGGGTGGCCCGTGACGACTACATCCAGGTGATCCTGGACCGGTCGGGGCTCTCGCGGGCGTCCTTCCTGAATCGGCATCAGCGGCGCCTCTTGGGCAGTGCCGAACGCATCCGGCTGTGGAAGCTCCTGGAGCTCCAGCGGCACACGCTTCTCATGTACACGAGCTGCGGCTTCTTTTTTGATGATGTGTCGGGCATTGAAACGGTGCAGGTGCTTCAATATGTGGGGCGAGTGCTGCAGCTGGGGGCGGAGCTGTTCTCGTGGGAGCCGGACTCGGATTTCTGGGATCTGTTGGAACAGGCAGAGAGCAATCTCGAGAGCGAAGGCAACGCTCGGCGACTGTATGAGCGCCGGGTGCGTCCCGGCATGGTCGATCTGGGCCGCGCGGCCGCCCACTGGGCCCTGGCCCTGGTTACGATGCCCGAAGCCGGACCCGCCAGCCAGCTTTATGACTTCCGGTTCGCGGACGAGGAATACGCCATCCGTGCGGCGGGGCGGACGCGGCTTGCGTCCGGGCGACTAAGTGTGACGTCGTACACGACCGAGGAGGCCGATGCGTTTTTCTTCGCGGCCGTTCACTGGGGCGACCACAATGTTGTGGGCGGGGTGGCGCCCATGCGGTCCCACGATGGGTACGCCGGGCTCGTGGCGGCCCTGAACCCCGCGTTCGACCGGGCGGATCTTCCTGAAGTACTGTCGATCCTCTCCCGGACGTTCAGAACCCGGACGTTTACCCTGCGGGATCTGTTCCGTGACGAGCAGGAGCGTATCGTGGGGCAGGTCCTCGCCACCACCCTGTCGGAGGTGGAGACCTCGCTGAGGCAGATTTACGAGTACCATGCTCCCCTTATGCGGTTTCTGCGCGAGGCGGGTACGCCGCTTCCACCCTCGCTGGCTACGGCAGCCGGGTACGTCCTGAACCAGGGGCTCCTGCACACGCTGGCAGTGGCGCCGATAGACGCCGCACATCTTCTGCAGCTTCTAGAGGAAATCCGGCTCCTTGGGGTAACGGTGGACGACACGCGGGTGAATTACGCCATGCGGGCATCACTCGATAAGCTCGCGAGCCGCTGGCGGGCGGCACCCTATAGCGAACAGGCGCTCGACGAGCTCTTGGAAACCATGCGGCTATTTACCGGTATCCCGGTCGAGGTCGATGCCGGGTCCCTCGCCATCGTCTGCCTGCAGCTTCGCGAGCGCATGGCGGGGCCGGATGTTGCCGTAAGCGTGCGCGAGAAGGCGCGCCAGCTGGCGGATCTCTTGCGCGTGCGCTGGCACTAGGAGCGGGCGGCCGGTAGCTGACGGATACGGAGCGTATCGGGACCGGTCTCGGGTCGCAGCACTGCGGGACCCTCCACCACCACATCACCCGGTACGCGCGCGCCGGGCAGGACGAGTACCTCGGTCAGATGGGCGCCGGCCATGATAGTAGCGGCGTCTCCCACCGCGGATAGGTCCTGGATATGGGTAGGCTGATCGGGACTCGACCCGATCTCCGCCTTCTGTCCCACCAGGCTGTCCATCAGGACCGCTCCGTCACCGATGACGGCGCCGTCATCGACATGCACGCCCACGAGCGTCACATGGTGTCCGATGACGCACTCGTCGCCGATGTACGAGTCTTCGAGGCGGCAGTTACGGCCCACGGTGGTGTCGTAGCCGAGATACACATTGTGCCAGGACGCTGGCCGACGCGCCTCGGCATCCGGCGAAAAGAGTCGCTGCGGCGGCTGCCGGTCGGGACCGAGGGGAATTCCCATGAGCGTGGCGCGCCCCGCCAGGACGTCGCGGGCCGCATTGAGAAATTTTCGCGATTCGGACAGGTCGGCCGCCCACGGGGCCTGCCAGACGGCGACCGTCTCACGGCGCGCGCAAGCCCAGTTGACGAGTGCAGGACCGAAGTCGAGACGTCGCTGCCGGAGGCGGGCGAGAGAGGGATCGAGCGCCATCCGCCGGAGCCGTCCGGCATTGACGAAGTAGAAACCCGTGGCGGCCAGAAGCTTCATGTCTGGCCAGGACGAACCGAAGGCGTCAGCCAGGGCGCCCGGCTCGGCCGGGATCGCCTCGGCCACGGAACCGTCGCGGTGGCACAAAATCACCTCCCCCTGGGGGAGAAGGTCACGGCCCCGGACTGTTACGGTCACGAGCGTCAGGAGCGCTTCTTCCCCCCGATGCATGGCCCACGCGGCCATCAGATCGGTGGAGAGGAGGGTATCCACGGGAAATACCAGCAGATCATCGGACAGGCGGAAATGTTCGGCCGCGCGGATGACGGCATCGGCGGTACCCCGATCGAGATGGTCATGGCGGGGCGGCGTATAACGGATCACAAGGTCCCAATCGTTGCCATGTCCGATGAGCGAGCGAATGGCGAAGCGTGACTCTCGTGACTTCGACACCACGATGACGTCGCCAATTCCCGATGCACGGAGACCGGCCAGCTGGATGCGGATGGCGGGGCGCCCCATAAAGCGCGCCTCGGCCCGAGCTCGCGAGCGTCCGGACGCTTTTAAGGACAGGGGGCGAACCCGTTCCCCGAAGCCACCGGCTAGTGCCATGCCGATGAGCGCCACCGGTGTCCTCCCTTGTATGTAAGTCCTGAGACCTAGTCGTGATCTCTGAAGGCGGTCCCTCCGGCCCGTCGCACTACGGTCCCAGAACCCAGGTCCGCCTCCCTGACGCACGAAGCGCCAGGACGGCCGCCCAGCGGTAGTCGGCCCCCGCTCGCGTCCCCCGGGGCCGCGCCATAACGTCCGTCTAGATCATGGGCCCCCGGCGTATGGTGTCGACGACCCCCGAGGCTTATCATCGGCCAGGCTGCATCGCCGGACGGCCAGAACTTCTGGGCCACGGGCGGTGTGCGCACAAGTGGGCCTTGCTGCGGCCTCCCTCGGTGGGGAGTCAGGTTCGCCGGCTGCCCCATGCTGACCGCTCCACCTGGCGCTACGCAACCGGCCTGGCCCGGGAAGGCGCCCAACGACGCTCCCGCGCGGGCTCAGGGCCCCAAAACCAGTGCACAGGGTCGTCCCCTTTCGCGGGGCCACCGGGCATGCGGCACCGCGCCCGTTCCGGCACCTATCCGACCGGACCCCACACCGCCGTCCCACCACCTCAAGCGCCACCGGAAGCTCATCAGGGGCTTCGTCATCTACCGGAGCCTCAGGAGACAGCACCGACGTGACATCTCCCCGCACCCTGTGCGTCATTCCGGGCCCGATGCCTTCGCTTGACAGTATACGCCAGCTCATTGAGACATCCCGGGGTCTAGCCCAGAAGAAATTACAAGAAAGCGAGGCGGCCGGTTTACCCGGCCGCCTTCTTAGCGCTGCGCCCCCCTCCTCAGCGTCGGCGCGCGCCACCCATAAAGAGCATCAGGAAGTACATAAACAGGTTGATCACATCCAGGGCGAGCCCGAGCCCAATGTACGCGGCCAGCGAGTCATTCGGGCCGTAGGGCATCGACTGACGAATACGGCTCATGTCGACCACGAGGTAAAGCTCGAAGACCAGGATGCCGATGAAGGACCACACGGGGGACATCACCAGGCCCATCGCCGGAGCGAGGAACAGCGCCAGCATCTGGGTGACGATGAGGCCTATGAGTCCCACCATGGCCAGACCACCGAGGCGTGAGAGATCCCACGGGCTCACCGCCGCGATAACGGCGGTGACCACCAACGAGCCGCCGACCGCCAGGAGGGCCGAGAATACCGCGTTAGGATCGGTGGCGAGGCCGCTTGCCACCATGATGCTCAGGATGGGGCTTATTGCGAGCATCATGACGGCGCCGAGCGCCAGTTCCCGGCCCACCCTCCCCACCGAGCGGGCCATCAGCATGCTCACGAGAAAAATGATGCCGAAAAGCGGCAGGATCACGATGGTGCCGGAGTTGGCCACGACTTGATCGACCCCGGTGACGAGCGACACGAACGCCCCCGCCACGGCGATGGCCAGATAAAGGCCCATGTACACCAGTGTAGAGGCCAAGAGGTTGCCGGTAAGCGACCAGGTCGACCCATTCTGCGCGAAGTACAGAGCGCGGGCCTGGGCCGGATTGCTCACACGCTGACGCGGGTAAGACACCGGATCACGCTCCCATCTCAAAAAACTCTGGCGGCTCCAAGAGAGCCATCGGCTCTATTTTACACACAATCCGGCGCAGACAAGACGTCTTAAGGGCGTCAAGACCTCAAAGCGCCGTAAGAGTGCTCGGTGCGTCGCTGGTACAGCGGAAGGATCTTCCGGAGCGGTCGAGAAGGCTTAGCCTGACCCTTAAGGCTTTTGACACAAAGGAGTTTCGCATGGCGGACACGCGACGGCTTGAACTGAACGACCTGGCTGCAACTCCCGGGCTGACCGATTTCGTGCCCCAGGAGCCCCGGTTTTCGGAAGACGGCAAGAAGCTTTGGTACCTGGCCGGTGACGGCGACCCCACTACCCTGGTCCTTTGGGAACACGATCTGGAGCAGGGGCTTCGTCGCGTCCTGATGCGGGCCGGGGACGTCTCCTATACCGCGGACGAGCTCTTGCAGCGGGAGCGGCAGCGGGTTCGGTTCGGCGGCATCACAAGCTACCAGGTTGGACAACGCGATGGCCGCCCCGTGTTCTTGGCTGCCATCGGGGGGCGCATCCTCACCCGGGTGGGAGAGGACGCGGCGGCAACGGTGCCGGGCGTGACAGACGTCGTCGACCCCGCTCTGTTGGAGGACGGCCGACGCGCCGTCTATGTGCGGGCGGGGGACCTATACGTCTGCGAGCTCGAGACGGGCGCCGAGCGGCGCCTCACCGAGGGCGCGGAACCTGGGTTCACGCATGGCCTGGCCGAATATGTAGCCCAGGAGGAGCTTGATCGGAACCACGGGTTCTGGGTAAGTGGCGACGCCCGTTTTGTGGCCTACACGGAAGTGGACGAGCGGGAGATTCCGGAGTTTCCCATCGTTCACTATGAGGACGCGCGCCCGTGGGTGGAAGCGCCCCGCTATCCCATGGCGGGCGAGGCGAACGCCCGCGTGCGCTTGGGCGTGATGCCGCTCGCAGGCGGCGATACCCATTTCGTTGAGGGGCTCGACGGGGACGACGAGGCCTACCTGGTCAAGGTCCTGTGGACGCCTGACAACCTGATGGCGTATGCGCTCCTCAGCCGGGACCACCGAACACTGCGGTGGAGCCTTTTGGATCCGCTCGCGAAAACGACCCATCCGCTCGGCAGCGAGCACTCCGATCACTGGGTCAACGTAGGTCCCGTCCACACATTCCTGGATGACGGGAGCTTTCTCACCTCGTCGGAGGAAGACGGCTTCCGGCACCTCTACGTGTGGAAGGACGGCGAAGCGAGACAGCTGACGCGCGGGGAGTGGATGGTGACGGGGCTGCAAGCCGTAGACCGGAGGGCCGGCCTTGTCTACTTCACAGGAACCCGTGAAAGCCCCCTCGAACGGCATCTCTACCGGGTTCCCCTGGCAGGGGGGGAGGTCACGCGCGTCACCGAAGGGGTGGGGCTTCACCAGGCCCGGGTCTCGACGGCCGCCGGATGTTTCTTAGACCAATACCAGAGCCGCCGACATGCGACCCGCTCCGTCATCCGCCGGCTGCAGGACGGCGGGGAGATCAGTGTTATCCACGAACCCCAGGGCGGAACTGCGGAGGCTCTCGGGGTGGCGATCCCGGATCTGGTTCACTTCGCGGCCGACGACGGAACGGTGCTTTATGGGGCCATCTACCGGCCGGACGGGCCGGGGCCCCACCCGGTCATCGTCAGCGTCTATGGCGGACCGCACGCCCAGAGCGTCACCGAGGGGTTCGCCCTTACCGCCGATCTGGAGGCGCAGTACCTGGCTCAGCACGGCTATCTGGTGTTTAAGATGGACAACCGCGGCATGGCCAATCGCGGAGTTGCGTTTGAGCGCCCCATCTTCCGGTCCTTCGGCACCGTCGAAGTGCAGGACCAGGTGGCCGGCGTGCGCTGGCTCGGCGAAACCCAGGGCGCCGACCTGAACCGGGTGGGGGTGTACGGGTGGAGCTATGGCGGATTTATGACGCTCATGCTGATGGAGAAGGCGCCGGAACTGTTCCGAGCGGGCGTCGCGGGTGCCCCCGTCACCGATTACCGATTCTATGACACGGCCTACACCGAGCGCTACATGGAGACCCCAGCCAACAATCCCGAAGGATACGACGAGGGCTCGGCACTCACGCATGTGGAACGGCTGCAGGGCGCCCTCTTAATTATCCACGGTCTCATCGATGAGAATGTTCACTTCCGGAACACGGCGCAGCTCCTGCTCCGCCTGGCGGACGCCGAAAAGCCAGTCGAGCTCACACTCCTCCCGTCGTCCCGCCACGGGCCCCGCGGCCGCATGCTGCGACTCCAAGTGGCCCGGCGGCGGACGGAGTTCCTAATGGCGCACGTGTAGAGACCCAAAACCCCGGCCCGAGGCCGGGGTTTTGGCTGTTAGTCGATGATGACCGGCTCGCGGGATAACCTGGAGAGGATGCGTGCCGGGCCGTCGGTCACGACGGCAATATCCTCAATCCGGACGCCGAAACGACCGGGGAGGTAGATGCCGGGTTCGATGGAAAACGACATCCCCGGTTCGAGGACTGTCTCGTCGCCTTCCATCATAAACGGCGGCTCATGAACGGATACGCCGATCCCGTGGCCCGTGCGATGGACGAAGTACTCACCATAGCCGGCGCGGTCGATGACGGCACGGGCGGCACGGTCGACGGCCGAGGCGGGGTTGCCGGATCGGGCGGCCGCTTCGCCCGCCATTCGCGCTTCCAGCACGATTTGATGGACGGTTAGGAATTCGGGATCGGGCGTGCCCACGTACACAGGGCGGGTGAGATCCGAGCAGTAGCCGTTCTTGCGGCAGCCAATGTCAAACCAGAGGGCTCCTTCGGTCACGGGCGTCTCGTCGGCATGGTGATGAGGGGCGGCGGTATGAGCACCGAAAGCAACTCCCTGGAAACTCAAGCCGTCGCTCCCGAGCCGCCGAAAGCTGTCGAGCATGACGTCCTGGAGCTCACGCTCGCTTAGTCCCCGTCGGATGGCGGCCACACCGCACCCAAACGTTTCGTCGGCGGCATCGGACGCCACTTGCAGACGTTCGACTTCATCGGCATCCTTGACCATCCGCAATGGACGCATCACCTGGCTTGCGAGGCCGATGCCGTCGGGGGCCAAAACCTGGCGAATGACGCGCACGTGGTCGTGGCGGGCGGCATCTGACACCAGGAGGCGACCACCAGTCGCTGGCCCGGCCGCGGTCCGCAGGGCCTCCTCCAGTGCATCGCCACCCCCGTCTGCGTCCTGAAAGTCATAGACGCTGACAGGACCTCCGTCCAAGAGCTCGTGCGCCTCGTGGGCGTTTACCCCCGGGACCACCATGGCCGCGCCCTGCGGCCCCACTACGAGAAAACAGATGCGCTCGTCGGCCATCGGGGTGTACCCCCCGAGGGCGTAAATCACATCGTCGCCGGCGGCCAGCAGGACCGCCCGCACCCCTTGCTGCTCGGATCGCGCCCGGATGCGGGCCAGGCGGGCATCGCTCACCATGTAGGAATCTCCTTCTTTCCAACTTTCGAACGATCGCTCTTCCCTGAACCTGCCGTGCTCGCGGTGTGGTTACACCGGCACGACCACGGGATCCGGGGGGAGCTTCGATAGGATTTCCGCCGGACCGTCGGTGACGACGGCGATGTCCTCGATCCGGACGCCGAAGCGCCCTGGCAGGTAAATGCCGGGTTCGATGGAAAACGTCATGCCGGGCTCCAGGATGGTTTCATCACCCTCCATCATGAAGGGGGCCTCGTGTCCGGCCACCCCTATCCCGTGCCCGGTGCGGTGGACGAAGTACTGTCCGTACCCGGCCTTCTCGATGACGGCGCGGGCAGCGCGGTCGACGGCCGACGCAGGGTTGCCGGGGCGGGCTGCCTGTTCTCCAGCCTGGCGGGCCTCCCAGACAATGGCATGAATCTCCCGGTAGAAGGCGTCAGGCTCGCCCCGATAGACCATCCGCGTGAGGTCCGAGCAATAGCCGTTCTTACGACACCCGAGATCGAGCCACATCGGGCCCTGGCCGATGGGGGTGTCGTCGGGGCGGTGGTGGGGAGCGGCAGAATTGGGCCCGAAGGCGATGAGCTGGGAGCTTTCGCCGTCGCTGCCGACACGCCGGAAGTTCTGCAGCATGGCGTCGTGTACGTCACGTTCACGTACGCCGCAAGCGATGGCGGCCACGCCTGCCTGGAACGTGGCATCGGCCGCATCGGAAGACCGGCGCAGGCGCTCAATCTCCTCGGCGTCCTTCACCATGCGGAGCGGCCGCATAATCAGACTGGCCAGATCGATGGCTTCGGGGGCCAGCGCCCGCTGCACGGCCAGTACATGGTCATGGCGCGCGGCGTCGGATACCAAGATGCGGCCCCCGGAACTCTGGCCGCAAGCTCGGGCGAGCGCATGCTCCAAAGCGGCGTCCGGCCCCTCGTCGTCGGCATAGTCGAAGATGGTCACGGGAAAGCCGGCCAGGTGGACGTCTGCGTCGTGCGCGTTGACGCCTGGTACGACCAAGGCGGCGCGGTCGGCGCCAATGACGAGAAAGCAGCAGCGTTCGTCGCCGGGCGGCGTGAAACCGAGGGTGTACAGCACGTCGTCCCCGGGGGACAGCAGCACGGCACGGACCCCGTCCGCAGCCACGCGATCCTGAATCCGGATGAGACGGGAATCGGTGGGCATAGGGCACTCCTTTGTTCGGGATAAAGTCTCCTGTGCGAGCTTCGCCGCCATGGCCGCCGGTTCCTGTCCGGATCTGGGCCCCATGGCGTGAACGGTCGCGGCATGATACGGTCGCGAAGAAACGGTCGGACGGGGGTGGGCCTACGCAAGCGCTCATGCGGCGCCGGTGGCTTCTTTACTCGCTATTGGCCGTGAATGTGATCGTGAACGCCGTGCTGCCGCCCGTCTTTCTCCTCTCGGCGCTGCTCTTGGTCGTCATGTCGTTCCGGGCCGAGTACCGACCCCTCTTTCGGCTCTATGGGGTTGTCATCTTGGTAGGCGGCCTACTGGCCTTGTTCGGTGGATTCGCCGTCCGAAGTCACCTGCACGTTTAAGGGGCGAGGCGGCCGCGGTAACGCGGGAAGGCCGTGACCTCCCGGATGTTGGCCACGCCGAGCCACTGCTTGGCTACCCGTTCCAGGCCGATGGCAAACCCGCCGTGGGGCGGCATCCCGTGCCGGAACGCTTCGAGATAAGCCTCGAAGGGAGAAGGATCCATTCCCCGCTCGGCCATGACTCGGAGGTAGTCGGCCTCGCGATGCAGACGCTGGCCCCCGGTCACAATCTCAAGCCCGCGAAACAAGATGTCAAAACCGCGGGAATACCCCGGATGGTGCGGGTCGGGGTGAGTGTAGAACGGGCGCTCATCCTGGGGATATCCGGTCACGACCAGAAAGTCAGACGCCAGCTCGGCGCGCGCCCACTCGCCGAGGTGGCGCTCACCGGCCGGAGTGAGGTCGGGACGGTCGCCGGGCTGGCGGACTCCGGCCGCTTCCAGCACGGTCATCGCTTCCCAGAAGGGGAGCGACGGCAGCGGATCCGGCATCAACACCGCCTCTTGGCCGGGGATGCGGGCGGCAGCCGCCGCCATCATGCCGGCCAAAGCCTCACGGGCGGTTGCGATGAGATCGGCGACCGTGTCGATGAAGCCCATCTCGGCGTCGAGCGAACAGTATTGGGCGAGGTGGCGGCCCGTGTCATGCGGCTCGGCCCGGAAAACCGGGCCCACCTCAAATACGCGCTCCAGCACACCGACCAGCATCTGCTTATAAAGTTGAGGGCTTTGCGTCAAGTAGGCGGGCACATCGAAGTACTCGAGCGGGAACACCTCGGCACCCCCTTCGGCGGTGGCCGCGGCGATCTTCGGGGTAAAGACTTCCGTGAAACCGAGCTCGCGGAGCGTAGACCGGAAACCTTCCGCCAAGGCAGCCATGAGGGCGAGGGCCTGTCGGCGGTCCTCATGTCTCAGGGAGACGGCCGCGTGGTCGAGGAGGAAGGGGAGGCTTGCCTTTAGCTCCCGCCGTGACAGCACGACCGGAGGTGGCGCGGTGGCTGCCGCCAGCACAAAAAAGCGTGGCGTCACCAGCTCGATGCCTCCAGGGGCACGGGGCTCGGCGCTGGCGGTACCGGTAACTTCCAGCACGCTTTCGTCGGGAAGGCCAGTGAGGGGGGCCATTTCGTCCGCGTCGGCGCGGACCTGGGCAAGTCCGGTGCGGTCCCGCAGCACCACGAAGTTCAGGGTTCCAAGGCGGCGGACGTTGTGCAAAAACCCTTGCAGCCGGACCTCGTGACCGATGCGGCTAGGCAGATCGGCGATAAGGGTGCGGGGAAGCGTATTCGGAGCGGGGATAGTCGAGTCGGACGGCTTCATGCTGGGCACCTCCACAGGCTCTCCTCCCAGGGTGCGGACGGGGGAGGGACCCGTGGTGCCACCGCACTTCGTCGATTGACCGACCTCATGCCGGATAACGCGGGCAGCGTTTCAAATACGCTCAGGAGTGTCTTCACCGGGGCTTCGTACCGCCTTGCAGCGCCGGCGGCTCTCTTTAACGATGCGATCCCGGATACTGTTCTCCATCATGGCGTTGTGCGGATGGTAGCACCTCATCGAGAGGCTGTCGAGGCGGCCGGAGGAGGGACGTGACGTAGGGCGCTACGACAGGCTCCAGTTCGTCGATAGCCGCGGTTGGTGCGATGTCTCCAAGCGCTCCGTACACGCGCAGGCGTAGGTATTCTCCGAAGACCCTCTCGCGTCCCCCGACCGACCGTGCCCAGGTTTCGCGCGAGAGCGCCATCCCTTCATACACGGCGTCAAACCCGAGCGACTGCAGGCGGATGCCTCTGGGTAGGTGGCGAAGAAGGGTCGCCCGCGCCCGTCCGGCGCCGTGACTCTTCCCGATAAAAATCAGACTGGAGAGGGATGAGAAGTCCAGCAGGTCGCGCGCCCTCAATACATTTTCGAGGGTATTGCGCGAGCGGTCTTCGAGCAAGATGGCGTGGTCCGGCACACCGGCATCCAGCAAGTGCCGCCGCATCTCGTGGGACTCCGGAACCGCTTCATCCGGCCACTGCGGGTGTTTGACTCCCGTCGGGCTCACCCCGCCGGTGATGAGCACGAGTGGAGCCAGGCCTCGATGGTAGGCGGCAATCGCCGTTTCCCAGTGACCGGGGTGGGTCCCGCCAAACACGAACAACAGATCCGCGCGTTCGATGAGCGTCGGCGGCAGGAACACGGCCTCGGTCAGTTGACGGATGGCGGCGGGCGATAGGTCCGGAGCGGCGGGGGCCTTCGGAATCAGGGGAATCCCTTCCGGATCGCTAGCCTTCGACGATAGCGTCAACTTCCACCTCCACCAGAAGATCGGGGTCGATGAGCTTTGACACTTCTACTAATGTGGCCGTCGGGTGCCACTCGCGAAACAGGGTGCCCATGACCTCGCCGATGTCGTCCGCCCGTGCGATCTCGGTGGTATAGATCCTGACGCGCACGACGTCCCGCAGGTGTGCCGACACCCGGCGGAGCGCCTCTTCGACTATCGCGAACACGCACACCGTCTGCGCGCGCACGTCGCCAATGCCCGCCACCTCCCCATCCCTGACGGCAGTGGTGCCGGAGACCCACACATGGGGGCCTACGCGCACCACCCGCGAATAGCCATAGCGGGACTCCCAGGGGGATCCCGAGGAGATCTCGATCCGGTCGCCCATGACACACCTCCGGGGTTCCTGTTCCGGTATCCGCGGACAGTTCCTGCTCGGCGCCGGCGCGCATTATGAAGCCCATCCAGCCCGGACACACCGAGCCTCATCGGGACGGATCCGGGACGGGCACGGGGTTCGTGTTACCAACGCGTCAATGCGTGGACAGAAACCGATTTGCCTAACAAGATAATGCAACACGATGCAGGCAGGAAATGTGGCAGTGTGATCATAGTGTTTTGGGGGGAGCGCCGGGGAAACTCCTGGTGCAAGCGTGCGCCAGACGGTGGTTTCGGACAGCTGATTCGGTGCGTGCGACGCGACTCGTAACCTCCCAAAGTTATCGTGACCTTATCACTGTCCGCCAGGCTTAGGATGGGGCGCAGGTGCGGGGCTACCAGCTCCAGGAGGTCGTCGCTCCGCT
>JAKATP010000238.1 GCA_021818685.1 Bacillota bacterium
AGGCCTTTTTGGCGGTGCGGGAGCGACTTATGCCGGCCATCCAGGCGACGCGTCACGGGCAGGCGCTCGTCGCCCAGGGGCTCTTGGGCGATGTGCAGTGGGCTGCGCGGCTCGACCTCATAGCCGTGCTGCCGGCGAGGATCCATGCCGATCCCCTATGGCTCGGCCCCGCCTAGGGTCCGGCGGGGAGAGGACCCGGTCGCCGGGTCTTTTTCTTTGTCCAGCTTCATACCTAATCCACTGGACATCGCCGGGGGTAGGCCATTGCTGAATGCCGAGAATCTAAGCCTCGTCGCCTTGCTCCTTTTGGGGCTCTGGGCGGGATCGGGGTTGGTGGCGGCCTCCGCAGCCGTCTTGCTGGTCATCCGGGTGGTCAGGCTCGAGGCATTGCTGCCGCTCTTGTCCGAGAACGGCGTGGTGATCGGCCTCATGTTCCTGACCTTGGCCATGCTGGTTCCGTTTGCGGTGGGCCGGGTGGACTTCCGTCAGGTGCTCCGCACGCTCACCACCTGGCCGGGGATCGCGGCCATGGTGGCGGGGGCGGTGGCGACGCATGTGAACGGACAGGGACTCGATATCCTGACCCATCACGGTGAGCTCATGGTGGCCATTATCATCGGGTCCATTATCGGAATCGTCCTGTGGGGAGGGATACCCGTGGGTCCTTTGATGGCCGGCGGCCTCACCTATCTGATGCTGGCGGCGGTCGCGCTGGTGCAGCGGCTATTTTGATCGGGAAGTGGGAATGATGCCCGAACAGGTCTACTTGCGGGGAATGGTGTTCATCCGGGTTCTTTCCGGAATGATGGAGCTCACGGGAGCGCTTCTGATGTGGCGGTTCGCCCGCCTGGACATCGCCGTCCGTATTAACGGGGTGCTTGGTTTTGTGGGCCCCCTGGTGCTCACCACGACCATGGCGATCGGCATCGCGGGTCTTGCGGGCCGGGTGCCGTCATCGAAGCTCCTCTTTATCGGCATGGGTGTCTTGCTGATTCTGTTTGGAACCTCCCGCTGACCGCAGTGCCGGGCAAGCGCCGTAAGCCGGAACCGGTGAACGGATGATCGGAGGCGGATGGTAGAATAGGGGCGGAAAATCGCACGGCGGGAGCGGAGTAGTCCGCATGCGGGTAATTGGCGGTAGGCTCGGGGGGCAGCGTATCGACGCGCCGTCGGGTATGGATACACGCCCGACCCTCGACCGTGTGCGGGAGGCGCTCTTCAACGTGCTGCAGGCGGAGGTGTCGGGCGCTCGCGTTCTCGATCTATATGCCGGTACCGGGGCCCTGGCTATCGAGGCGTTGTCGCGAGGCGCCGTCTCGGCCGTCTTGGTGGAATGCTCGGAGCGGGCCCGGCGGGTGATTCGGAAGAATGTGACGCGTCTCGGGCTCGAGACCGAGGCGAGCTTGGTCGCCGAACGGGCGGAACGCGCGGTAGGGAGCTTTGCTCCCGGGACCTTCGATCTCGCGCTTTTGGATCCACCGTGGCCTGCGGGAGTTGCGGCCCCGGTCCTGGAGCGCTTGCCGGCCCTAATGGCGGAGGGAGGGATCGTGGTTGTGGAACACGAGAGAATTCATGGCCCCCAGGCGGTAGGCGTGGAGTCTTGGCCCGGTCTGACTCTCGTGGATCGCCGTCGTTACGGACGCACGGGTTTAAGCTTCTTTCGGCGGCAGCAGGAGCATCCGACATGACGCGCCGCGCGGTTTTTCCCGGATCCTTCGATCCCTTCACCAACGGACACCTCGACGTCGTCACGCGGGCGGCACGGCTGTTTGATGAACTTTACGTGACGGTTTTGGTAAATCCGGACAAGCCCTCCTGGCTTGAACCGGGTGCTCGCGTGGAGGCGATTCGGCAGTCCACCCGCCATCTGGCGAATGTGAGCGCGGACCAGAGCCGCGAGCTTCTCGTGCGCTACTGCGCGCGGGTCGGTGCCCAGGCGGTCGTCCGGGGGCTACGCGGTCCCGAGGATGCGGGCTATGAATGGTCCATGACGCTCATGAACGCGCGTCTGGCCCCCGATATCGATACCGTGTTCTTGGCGAGCATCGGGTGGGCGCATGTCAGCGCCTCGCGAGTCCGGGAACTGTGCCGTTACGGCGTCCCGCTCGCGGGCCTGGTGCCGGCGCCGGTGGCCGCGTTATTGACGGCAGTCGGAAAGGTCAGGGAGGGGAGTCCGGATGGCCAAGACTGACCTGTGGGAATCGGAGCTGGTCAGCTTGATAGACCAGGCCGAGGATCTGTTGGCGGAAAGCCCTCGGGTACCTCTGACGGGACGTTCGGTGGTGGACGCCGAGGGCCTCACCGCCCTTTTGCAGCACATGCGGAGGATTCTCCCGGACGACATTCGCCAGGCACGCTGGATTATTCAGGAGCGTGAGCGGCTGTTGGGAGAAGCCCAAGAGGAAGCCCGCAGAGCGGTGGGGGATGCCCAGGCTGCTATCGGGCGTCTGACGGATGAACACGCGGTGACGCGGGAGGCGTCGGCGCGGGCCGACGCCCTCATCCAGCAGGCGCATCAGTCGGCGCGAGAGATCCATGCGGGCGCACGCCAGTACGCCGACGACCTCTTGGCGAGCCTGGTCCGTAGACTCGAGGAACTCCGCCAGCGGGTCGAAACCGACCGGGAGCAGTTAAATCGCTGACAGCGCCCAGGTGATGGTAGCGGCCAGGACCGCCGCTATCGCCCGCCAGGCTAGAAGGCGGGGCCAGAAGAGTCCGGCCCGGGCCGCGAGCGCGAGTTCGGCGGCCAACAGTACGGCGCCGTTAGTGGCGATGGCGGCGGCCA
>JAKATP010000239.1 GCA_021818685.1 Bacillota bacterium
GTCGCTGCGCTCCCGGGCCGAGCGGGATCAAGACGGCTGGCGCATCTCAGGCGAAAAGATCTGGACCTCCACGGTCAAAGATGCGAATTGGAGTTTCGTGCTGGCGCGCACCGATCCCGACGTGCCGAAACACCGCGGCCTCTCCTTGTTCCTGGTGCCCCTCGAGGGGCCGGGGGTGACGGTTCGGCCCCTGACCGAGGCGACGGGCGACGAGAGCTTTGGGTCCATGCACTTTGAACAGGTGTGGGTGCCGGACAGCCAGCGGGTCGGAGAGGTAAACCAGGGATGGCGGGTGGCCAACGCTATCCTGGGCTTCGAACGCGGGGTGACGGCCATCGAGCAGCATGGCCGTTATCACCGGCAGTTTATGGCCATGTTGGAAACGTGGGCGCGCTTACCGTCCGGAAACCCTCTCACGGATGTGACGGTTCGGGATGAAGCGGCAGGGCTTTTGGGGGAGCTTCAGATCCTGCGCTTTTGGTGCCTCGATCTCATCACCGAACTGCAGGCGGGGCGCGAGCCGGGCTTCTCCGCCTCCATCCTGAAGTACTTTTACGGGGATCTCTTCCAGCGTATCGGCCGGGCCTCGCTGCGTCATCAGGGGATCGAGGCGCAGAGGTACGGCGACGGTTTTCATCAGTACGAATACCTATGGGCCCTGGCTACGAACATCTTTGCCGGCACGAGCGAGATCCAGCTCGACATCATCGCCGAGCATATCCTGGGATTGCCGCGGGGGGATCGGTCGTGAACTTCGCTTACTCCGACGATCAACGGGCCATCGAAACCGTCATGGACCGCGTGTTTCAGGACCTGAACGGCATCGGTCTGACCCGGCGGGCTTACGCGGGCCATCCGCCAGATTGGCAGGAGATGCATGACGCCGGCCGTATC
The DNA here is from genome assembly GCA_021818685.1 of Bacillota bacterium. GTDB lineage: Bacteria > Bacillota > Sulfobacillia > Sulfobacillales > JAIMBI01 > JAKATP01. Next base: position 895 of record JAKATP010000239.1, read on the forward strand.
CTGGCGGAGCAGGGACTTTTTGGTGCCTTCATCGCTGAAGACGAGGGCGGGTCCGGGCTTGGATTGTTGGAGGTGGTGCCGGTGGCGGCACGCGCGGGCGCCCGCCTCCTGCCGCTGTCCATCGCCGCGGTGATGGAGATCCTGTGGGCGCTCGGACGGTTCGCGACGCCGGATGTGCGTGCGCGCTGGCTCCCTGGCATCGCCGACGGATCCCGGCTGGCCGTGTTGGCGGACGGGGCATTCTTCGCCCCGGCGACGGTCACCCGGGATGGCGCGGGTTGGCGGGTGAGTGTGGAGGAGATCCTGGTTCCCCACCCGGATGCGGCCGATTTGGTTGTCATCCCCGCCACTGCTCCCGATGGGCCGGCGCTCTTGGTCCTGGAGCGCGATGAGCTGCTGATAGATTCCCTGGAAGTCTGGGATCGGGCTCAGCCGGCCGGACGACTCACGCTTCGCGAGCATCCGTTGGGCGCCGAGCGGATCGTGATGCTGGGGTGGGACGGCCAGGCGGACTTGATCGCGTTGAGCCGCATCCTCGCCGCCGCCGACCTTTACGGCGTCATGGGCGAAACGCTTACGCGTACGGTCGAGTATCTGAAAACCCGCCGCCAGTTCGGCGGGCCCATCGGCCGGTTCCAGGCATTGAAGCACACGGCCGCCGCCGATCACGTCCGGATCGTCAATGCCGAACTCGCCCTGCGTTTTGCGGCGCTGGCCTTCTCTGAGAACCACCCGGCGCGAAGTTTCTACGCCGCGCTCTGCAAGGCCTATGCGTCCGAGCACGCCATCACCGTGACGGAGGACGGCGTACACCTTCATGGCGGTATGGGATTCACCTGGGACGCCGATCTGCATCTCTTTTTGAAGCGAGCCTGGCGGCTTGCGGCCGTCGGCGGGACAGCCGCCCGCTGTCGGCGGGAGATGGCTGCCTTCGCGTTTACGGAGGATGGATCCGTGAAGCTTGGCTCGCTCCAACAGCTGTCGTGATGGAGGAGGGGGACAACGTCGTGGCAATGATGACGGGCGGGGAGGCCGCGCAGCAGGCTTTGCAGGCCCTTTCGGTACGAGCGGTGTTTGGGGTGCCGAGCGTGCATAACCTCCCCATCGTGGACGCGCTCGGGCGCACGGGGGAACCCAAATTCTGGCTGGCCCGGCACGAGCAGGGCGTGATGCACATGGCGGACGCCTACGCGAGGACCACGGGACAATTGGGCGTCGGCCTCACCAGTACCGGTCCCGGGGCCGGCAACGCGGTCACAGCCCTACTGGAGGCGTTTGACGCCAATGCTCCCGTCCTCATGATCACGGGCCAGATACCGACGCGATTCCTCGGCCGTAGGCGCGGCTCGCTGCACGAGGCGCCCGACCAGCCCGGCATGCTGCGGGCCGTCACCAAGGCCGTTTTCCGGGTCGAGTCGGTGGCGGAGATTCCGGCCGTGATTTTCGAGGCCGCGGAGCGTGCGGGCTCGGGTCGGCCCGGCCCGGTGGCGGTTGAGATCCCCATCGATCTGCAGTACGAGCGAAGACCGGTGACCGTGGACGTGCCGCCATCCGTCCGCCGGGTGGCTCCCCGGGCGGCCGACGTGGAGCAGGCGTTGGAGCAAATCGCCCAAAGCCGCCGGATCGCCATCTGGGCGGGCGGCGGGGCCGTGCGGGCCGGCGCGGGGGCTGAGCTGCAGATGCTGGCCGAACGCCTCGGGGCGCCGATCATCACGTCGATAAACGGCCGGGGTGTCGTGGACGAACGTCACCCGTTGGTGGTGGGAGCGTTCGGGTCTCCGCTCATGTATCCGGATGCGAGCCGCTATCTCGAAGCCTGCGATCTCTGGATGGCGGTCGGAAACCGCTTTCGCGACGAAGATACCGGCGATTGGGCGTTGAA
>JAKATP010000073.1 GCA_021818685.1 Bacillota bacterium
AAAACGCTTCCAGGGCCCGCATCATAGAGAGGAGTCGATCCGGCGATCCGGCCCACTGCGGAAGCTTTCGGCGGACGCTTTCGGCCAGCAAAACCTCGCGCCGGGGCAGGGAATCGATGATGACATGGGGTCGCTCGCGCAGATACGTGGTCGTAAACCGCTCGGCGGCCGCCCGCCCGTGCGCGAGCCACATCTCGAGGCGGGCGTTGGCCAGGTCGAGGAGCGGGCTTCCGCGTCCGGCATCCTCCCAGTCGACGACGGCCGCGAGGTGCCCGTCGCGCCACAGGAGGTTCCCGGGCCAGAAGTCGTTGTGCACCAGGCAGACGGAATTGCCGTCCCGGCCATCTTCGCCGGGACCATCTGCCGACGCGAGAAAATTCAGGTCTTGGGCGCCGACATCGATCTCGTGGAGGGACGCCATCACTTTGGCCGCCTGGCTCATGGCCGACAGAACGGAAGGGGTGGCGGGCGCGCTGGTACCCGCCACGAACTCGGTGACGAGATACGGACCCGCAAGCATGCCGCCCGCGTCCACGAGCGCCACGGGTCGGGGCACCGGAATGCCCCGAACCGTCAGGGCGGAGAGGAGCCGAAACTCATACGCCATCGTGGAAAGCCCCTGACGCTGCCCGCCCGCTGGCTCGCGGCGCCAGCGGACAACCAGATGGCCGCGGCCGCCCGGGCCCTCGACCGTGATCCGGACCACATGATTGGTCGTGCCGCCCGCGATAGGCTGGATGGCCGTCAGGCGCTGGCCCGGAAGAGACCCGGCGAGGAGCGCTGCCCATCCGTCAAGGTCCACCGGGACGCCAAGCGGAGAGTCCGGTGCATCCCTCATGGTAGGCCGGGGCGTCCGCGGTGCATGGCCGCGACACGCGTACTAAGGTCTACGACGGCCCGAATCTTCCGCCCGGGGGGCATAGGAGCCTTGGCCGGACGCGGTCTTGGCAGCCGGTTCACCCCATCGGGCGGGATGCTGGCTCCCGGCGCACCGACGATGTCACGCGCCGAAAAGACGCTCGCCCTGACTGTAGGGGGCGGCTCAGCCCGTCCGACGTCGCGCTCGCCCTCCCCCGCCAGGCCGTCTACGGCGGGGCCGGGCTCGAATCGCCGGATGGGGGCTCCGGGCACGGTTTCTCCTCCCGTGCTAGGGAGGGCGGGCGCGCGCCCCTGGGATTGGAGTGCCGACCGCATCGTGAAAGCCTTCGGAAAGACGCCGGGCGCCGCGCTGCGGACGCGCCCGGAGGCTAAGGGTCCGGACGGCACATTCTGGGGGCGTGCCCCGAAAAAGTCGAGGCGGCCCGGAGAGTGCCGGTCGGAATCGCCCGCATAAGGGCGGGCGGCCGTCGGTCGTGGTTGGGGGACCTTCCGCGCGCGGGGAGCTGAATCCCGGGCGGCGCTTGCCGCGATGGCCCCGCTCCCGCGGTCGTCGGCGTCAGAAAAGAGCCCGGCGCAATTAGTCATGGAGGAGAAATTCGCCAGACCGGACCCCGGTGCCTTCCCGCCCGCATGGTCCAGAGACTGAGCCAGGGCGCGACGCCCGCACTCGGAAAAGTTCCGGGCCCAGAAAAGAGGGACGGCTCCGGACTCGGAGAACCCGCGCGGTATGTACAATCCGAATATTCCCGAACCTCGGCGCCCGCTTCTGCGGCCGCAGGGCTGGTCGCGCTGGTACGTTCCGCTACGGATCAAGTTTGCCGCCGTGCAGCTGATGGCGCTCCTCTGGGTCGCGCTGTCCGTCTTCATCTCCCTGCCATGGCTTCATGATCTGGGACAGGTGGTCTCGATGCCGGCCGCTGTCATCATTATTGCGGGCATCGCCTATGTACCCGGCTACATGAACGCACTACAACTCATCAGTCTCATCTGGGATCGGCAGCCACCCCTGCGTGATGGGGACCCCGGGGAGGCGATTACGCTTCTCATTGCCGCCCACAACGAGGCGGAAGTTATCGCGACCACGCTCGGGAAAGTGGCCGCGCAAGATTATGCGGGCCCCATCACGGTGATGGTGATTGACAACGCCAGTACGGACGACACTGCCAGCGTGGCGAAAAAGGCAGGCCGCCAACTCGGACTCCCCATCCACATCGTCCGTGAGACGACCCCCGGCAAGCACCACGCACTGAACCGGGGCCTCGCCAGCGTTCGCACGAAGCTGGTCGCGACGCTTGATGCCGACACCCTTTTGCACCCTCAGGCGATCCGACGGCTCGTGGCCCGGTATCTAAGTGCCCCCGCCGGGACGGGATCCGTCGCCGGGTCGGTGCTGGTGCGCAACAGCCGCCGTAATTTTCTCACGCGCATGCAGGAGTGGGACTACTTCTTGGGCATTGCCTCGACCAAGCGCTTTCAGGGGATGTACTTGAATACCCTGGTGGCCCAGGGGGCGTTCAGTCTCTACGTGACAGATGCCGTGCGCGAAGCCGGGGGCTGGCCCGACGCCATCGGCGAGGATATCGTTCTCACGTGGAAGCTCCTTCGTCAGGGTCAGCGGAGCGTCTTTGAGCCGACCGCCGTCGCGTTTACCGAGGTACCTACCCGGTTTCGGCACTTTAGCCGCCAGCGGAGCCGGTGGGCGCGGGGGATGCTAGAGGGATTCCGCGCGGTGAAGCCCTGGGAGCAGCCGTCGCTCATGGCCCGTTATCTCACGGGGCTCGACCTCCTGATTCCGTTTATGGATTTAGCCTATACATGCTGCTGGATCCCCGGCTTGGCGCTCGCCTGCATAGGACGCTTCTTCATCGTGGGGCCTGCCACCATTCTGGTTCTGCCGCTCACCCTGGCCGTCAACTTCACCCTGTATCGGCGTCAGCGGCGGGTGTTCGAGAGTCTGGGGCTCCGGGTGCGGCGGAATCCCAGCGGGCTTGTGGCCTACGTCTTGCTCTACCAGATGATGATGTCACCGGTCTCGGTATGGGGTTATGCCCAGGAACTGATGCGCGCCCACCGGGTGTGGCAATAGCGCCAATCACCAGGGCTTCTCTCAACGGGTGGCGTCCGGCCCACGCGTCCTCCGGTAGTGGGCGCCCCAGTCCGGTTTCGATCCGTCGCGGTCCGTGAAGTGGTATACGTGCATGAGGTCCCATGATGACAGGGCCTGGCCGTGAAAACGGTGGACGTCGGGATCGGCTGCCAGCATGGCCACGGCTCGGCCCACCAACAAGGGGGACTCCGACGCCAGGAAGTCGGGGTCGACGCGAGCACCGTCCCGCCAGTTCGCTTCCGATACCCCAAGCCTTGCGAGCACTTCTTCAGATCGAAGAAACCCCGGCGTGAGCGCAAGCGCCGTGATGCTGCGATACGCGTTACCGTCAAGCTGATCCGCCATCACTTCGGCCATGTGAATGGCGCCTATCTTGGCGAGACTGTACGCCATCGGACCTCGGGCCTGATAGGTCTGGCCATCCGTGATCTCGACAATGAGCCCGCTTCGCCGTGCGATCATCAGAGGAACCCCGTACCGTGCGGTCATCATGTGCGTGTGGATCGCATTGCCCACCACGGCTATGGCCGTGCGGACATCATCCTCCCAGAACGGGACGTCCCAGCGAATTTGGGACTCGGCTCCCCATATGTCGTTCACAAGGATGTCGAGGTGCCCGTCCTGCTCCTGGTCCACCCGCTCGAACAGGGCCTTCACATCCTCTTCGATGGCATGGTCAACCCGCATGAAGATGCCGATGCCTCCGCATTCGGTCACCATCGCGGCCGTCTCTTCGATGGTTTCTGGACGGTTCATGGGAGAGGAGCGCGTGCGCGTGCTGCGTCCCGTGCAGTACACGGTGGCCCCGGCTTCTCCGAGGCTCACGGCAATGCCTCGGCCGGCGCCGCGCGTGGCGCCCGCTACCACGGCCACCCGCCCGGCAAGCGGTCTATCTGGCCGTATTTGATGGGACATGTCTCTCCTCCGTTCGGAGGCGATCGTAGCAGACTGCGACGGGAGACCGGAGGGACGATACCTGGAGGCGGTTCGGGATGGGCCTCACATAATGGTGCGTGACCGAGAGGGCCCGTTGCGGGTCAGGTGTCCGTCTATCTCTCTTCTTTGTCGTCCCCGTCGACGGCCAGAGGCGGTCGTCGAAGCGTTCCGCGCACACGTGCCCCGACCTTCGATTCCGCCCGCCTCCCGCCCGGGCCACGCGGTGTGTCGACTTCCTGTCTTAGGGTCAGTCCGGTACTTCTGGCCGCGGGGCGCCCATCTGCGGGCCATCGACCGTATGTGCCGCCGTCATACGAGAAACCCCGTCACCCGCGGGTCGCTTCGAACGTCCTTCCCGGCCTGTCGCAGAACTTCCTGTCGGAAGCCGGTCCGACCATCTAAGCTTATCGTCCCGGCAGCCATGGCCGCGAACCGGTTGACAGACCCCAGCCGCGGTCGCGACCGCTCCGGCGCTGTGTCCGGGGGAGAGCCCGACCATCAGGCCGCATCGGTGCTCTCGGCCAAGAGGCGGGCTCCAGCCTGATTGACGATCGGGTCGCCGCTGGCAGCGGACTCCAGGTATGGGGGCCTGTGGTGTGGTGCCGCTGAAAAGTGCCCGCCCGACCGGGGAAATGGGCCTTTCAACAACCCCATGATCCCAGACCGGGCGGGCATTTCCGCGTGCGGGCGTCGTGTGTCTCGGAACTTAAGGAACGAACGAGGCTAACACTTCGAATACCCGCAGTTCTGGCAGTGCGCGCAACCCTCTTCGTAGACCAGGGTCGGCGCGTCGCACTGCGGGCACAGATCGAGCTTGGGCTGGGCGGCCAGGGCGGCCTTCGAGGCCGGAGGAACGGCCGCGCCCGTGGGACCCTCCCCGCTGCTGCCGTTGACCCGATCCGGGTTAAGATGGCGGTCCAGGATGAGCCCGATCGCGTCGACGACCGAAAGCACCCGCTCGGGCCCAAATCCCATCTGATTGGCGCCCCCGATTCCTTTCAGCTGGTCCGCGACCAGTTGCAGGCGGCGACGCGGGGAGAGGTCGCCGCTGGACCGCAGGTAGAGGCTGATGACCCGGCCAAGCGCCTCCATGAAGGACTGCACCTCCGACCCCGCGCGCCCGAGCAGCATGAACACCTCAAACGGGTCATTGTCCACCTCGTTGATGACCACGCGCGCCGTTCCGGCCGGCGTTTCCCGCCGGTAGGTGCGGCCGACCACCTGGGTGGGCACCGGATACACTTCGACGTTTGATGGGAAGTGAGCCGGACGCGTGGCCGGGACGGCTTCCACGGTTTCGGCCGACGCCTTCTGGTCACTCAGGTGCAGGACCTGCTCCTGACGGCTCTGGTCGCGGTAGATCGTCACGCCCTTGCAGCCAAGCTCGTAGGCCAGCTCATACAGCCTGGCCGTGTCCTCGACCGTATAGGTACTGGGAGCATTGGCCGTCTTCGAGATGGAAGAGTCAGTCCAGCGCTGAATAGCCGCCTGGACATAGATGTGCTCCTCCGGGGTGAGGTCCATGGCGCCGACGAAGTACGGAGGTAGCTCTTCCTCCGGGTGCTCGGCCTTCCACTCCTGCGCCACGGGCACGAACTGTTCGTCAAACCCCAGGCGGGACTGCCGGAAGTAGGTGAGGGCATAGAAGGGCTCGATGCCGGTCGAGGTGCCCACCATACTTCCCACGGTGCCCGTCGGGGCCTGGGTCAAGATGGTCACGTTGCGAGCCCCGTTCTTCTGGACGGCATCCCGGACTGATTCCGGCATCTTCTTCATGAAGCCGCTTTCAAGATACTTATCCGCATCGAAGGCCGGGAACGGTCCCTTTTCCCGTGCCAACTCGGCGTCGTAGATGTACGCCTCGGTGGCAATGAACTGGTACAGCCGATCGATAAAGGCGATGGACTCGGGGCTCCCGTACCGCAGGCCGACGCGAATCAAGAGCTCACCGAGCCCCATCGTGCCCATGCCGATACGACGTTCCCGCTCTTGATTTTCCCGGTTCTCGTCGAAGAAATAGGGAGTGGCGTCGACGATGTCATCAAGAAACCGGACACCCATCCGCACCGTCTTGCGGAGGGCCTTCCAGTCCACGTCATGGTGGACCGCGTCGTAGAATGCGGCGAGGTTCAGATGCCCGAGCGTGCACACGCCCCATGCCGGCAAAGGCTGCTCCGCGCACGGATTCGTGCAGACGAGGGGGTTGAAGTACCAGCTGTTGGACTCCTTCTCGTGCCGTTCATCGAACACGATGCCCGGCTCAGCGGCCTCCCAGGCACCCTTCGTGATCTCGTGCCACACCTGCCGGGCCTTCGTGGTCTCGTACACGACGACCGACTTTCCGCGTGCCTGCCACGCTTCGAGGTCGCCGGTCCACAGCTGGTCGTAGTCGGGGTCCCGCGTATCGGGAAAGACGAGCTCCCAGTCGCCGTCTTCTTTGACCGCATCCATGAAGCGGTCCGAAACACGGATCGAGATGTTGGCGTTCTCGACCATGCCGGGCGTCTTCTTCACGTCGATAAACCGCCATATATCCGGGTGCCAATCTTCGATCTGAAGCATCAGGGCGCCACGACGACTGTTGGACGTGTACACGCCGCTGCCGGACAGCATGTGGACCCCCGCGACTTCGAAGTCGTAGGTGGTCGTAATCCGGGTAGGCAGAGCGCTGATGATGGGATCCGGCACCACCCGGAGCCCGCGATCGCCCAGCGCCCCCTGGCGCGCACCGCCATCGGGCTCGAGGCCGTCTTGGACCTGCGTGCGGGCACTAAACGAGGCATCGTCCCCCATCGCATTCCCCAAGCGCTGGGGATGCAAGCTTTGGGGCCCGGGGCGTGCCCATCCTTCGTCACGACCGCGGCTCCCGGGTACTGCGCTCCCGGCCAGAGTGAGGGAGCGGTGGGCGAAGGCGGCCAAGCGCTCCTCGCCTTCGGTGTCCGTGACGGCCAGACGATAGACCGTTCCGCGGCTCCCCTCCGTCGAGCGATCGAGCCCTTCGATGTGGGTGGCCATGCCATGGATGGCCAGGATCTGCTGGAGGTCACGGAGCAGGGGGAGGCTTTGACTGTCAAAGCCGCGTCGGTCATGGCGGCTACCGTCCGACCGGTCGGCATCAAGGTACCCGGCCACAAACGCCCCTGCGACCACACGGTTGGAGCGGAAAATCGGGTCAGGCACCCGAGCGGCTTCAGATGCCGACGACAACAGTCCGTTTTGCTGGAGCCAGTCGCGAACAAGCCGTGAGCCCAGGGCCACGTTAGGTCGAGCCCCCAGCTCGGGTTCGACCCGCGCTGGTAGGGACCAGATGGTGGAGAGATAGTCCCGGAGCCGCTCCCGAATTGCCGGCCGGTCATCGGCGGTGGCGAGGGCGAAGGCCTCATCACGCATCCCGGATGTCCTCCCGACCTCACGGGCGCAGCCATCGCCGTGCATGTAACCGAGAACATACGCGAGCTCGGGGCCCAGGGTGTCCGGGAACGTGACAGCTTCATCCCAGGCGGCCGGCATGATCGAGCCGACCCGCCGGGGCGGCTCTAAGCGGACGGGAGGGGCGTCCATGCCGCCCCCCAGGACGGTCAGGATCTCATCGCCGACGGCGAGCGCCTGAAGCGGCACGGTGGTGACGGTCCCCTGGCGCAGGACCCCCATCTTGTGCTCCTCGGTCACCTCCACACGGAACCCGCGGGCGGTCAGCACTTCGTAGAGCTGTTTTTCACCGTTGACGAACCTGGCCGTGATGGGACGCAGTCCCTCGTGGGTGAGGGCGAGGAACTTCTCACCCATGTCCATGCGGTGGGCCAGCTCCTCGGCAGGAATCAGGCCTTGGTCCGTGGCGATGCGCTCGTCAGGCCCGAAGCATCCGCCCTGCTCAACCAGTCCGGTGGCCCGCGAGTACAGGTCCATCCAGGACACCGCGCCCGAGGACCGCCCGTTTACGCCCCGGACGGGCGCACGAGACGGCCGCAGAGAGGAGACGTTAATGCCGACGCCCCCGCCGCGGCTCATAATCTCGATCATTTGACCAAGCGTTTCGACAATCCCCTCCCGCGAGTCGCGGGGGTTCGGCAAGACGTAGCAATTGAAGTACGTGAGGTTCTGATTGGTCCCGGCGCCGGCCCAGATCCGTCCCCCGGGCACGAACCGGAGATGGGCCAGCTCATCCTGGAAGGACTCGACGACGTCTTTTTTGACGGTCAGCGACTCCACGGCCGCGACACCGCTCGCAATCCGACCGGCTACCTCGTCGAGGGTCGTCTCGAGCGGACGGTCACAGTCGATGAACTTGCGGACCAGGACGTCGCCTTTCTGGGGGCCGGTCAGAAGTTCCACCGACAGCGTCGCGTCCGGGTGGACGTCGCGCACGAGTCCGATGTCCTTCTTGGGCCACTTCGGATGGGGTTCCACCATGACGATGGCCAGATCCCCGACCCGAAACTGCCGCTCGATGTCCTTCAGCGTATAGCGGTCGAGGAAAATCTTCCAACCGAGCTCTGACGTAAAGCGCTCGGCCTGTTCGAGCCGCGGGTCGCCTCCGGTCGATTCCAGAAAAGCCATGTCCATCTCCTCCGTATCTCAATACCACCCGGCTCCATGAGACCCGGGTCGAATGGGGTCGAATCCTTTAGCGAGCGTCAGATTCGGCGCGGTGCTCGAGTCGTTCCAGGAGGTCCTTGAAACCGCGAAGGTCAGTAAAATCGCGATACACGGATGCGAATCGCACATACGCCACCGGGTCAATCGTCTGCAGCCGGTCCATGACCAGTTCCCCCAGACTGTGACTCGGCACCTCGTCGATGCCCTGATCGCGCACCTCCCGCTCCAGTTCGCGGACTAGCGCCTCCAGGCGGGAGAGCGGAACCGGACGCTTCTCACAGGCGGTAAGAATGCCTTTCAAAAGCTTCTGGCGGTCGAAAGATTCACGACGTCCGTCCTTCTTGACGACGAGCAGGGGTGTCTCCTCCACCCGTTCGTAGGTGGTGAATCGGCGGCTGCACATGGCGCATTCCCGCCGACGCCGGATGGAGACGCCCTCATCGGTGGGGCGCGAATCCAGCACTCGCGTGTCGTCATGGCCGCAATACGGACAGTGCACGAAAGACCTCCCATATCTAGAGCGACGAAGCGATTATAGTACAACGCCTAGTGCACAGGGCAAGAATAAGGGGCCGTTCAATCGGGGAAATTTGGAGCGTATACCACTGGCTCTTTCCCGACTTGGAGGCGCGCTCACGATGGAATCCCTGAAAATTCGGCCCCGAGGAGCCGGCACCCTCGCCGGCTTCCTGGTGCTGGGCTGGCGGCTTAGCCGATCGGCCCGCGGGCACCGACGCCGGGTGAGGCACCTCTTGCATGCCCGCTTGTGCCAGCGCTGGCTCCACTACAATCAGCAGGGCGCCCCCGGGGCGGAGGAATCGGTCGTGCGCGCGATATGGCTTGGCAGCACGGTTCGGAGCCGCTCCATGGTGGCGGGCTACCGGCGCGGTCGCCGGGTGCCGTTCTGGGTCAAGATTTTGGCGACACTCTTGGGGGACCATGGAGCCGCCCTGGTCGTCGGCGCTCTGGTCGCATGGCGCTGGGCCAAGGGCCGGCCCCCCGGCATGGCTCGCGCCTTCTGATTCGCCACGATCCCTCAGCGGGGGTTCGTAAGACTTCGCGACCGATACCAGAACCACATGACGAACCCTAAGAGGATAATCCCGGCTAAGATTCGGAGACTGGATCCACCGGCGTGGGGCACCACCGTGACCGTGGTGGCGGCGAGCGCCTGGCCGCCCGCCCTGGCGGTCAGGGTGAGCCGTCCGGGAACCAAAAGGGACGCGGTCGCCTCATAACGGCCGGCGCCCACGCGGTGGAACGGAAACCGGAGTGTCGATCCGTCCTCGACGACGATGAGCACCGGCGTGCCGGGAGGCGTGGGACCGGTCAACACCACCCGCGCCTTCTGTTCGACGGTGGCATGGGTGGGCGTTGCCTTCAGGGTCCAGGGTGAGGCTCCATGGACAACGGCCGCGGAAACCAGCACCGCGCCGGCTACCAAAATGGCCGGCCACACCCCCGAGACTCGCCCCATGCGAAGCCTCCCTGCCTCAACTCTAACATGTCCCGAAAAACGCCGCCGCGGAGCGGGCCCGGAGGATGATACCCTCCTCGAAACTGTCGACTGCCGTCGAATCACGATACGATGGGGCGAAGCGGGCCGGACTGCTGCCGGCCGGATGAGGTGAGAGCGTGACCCGACAGGTCCGATCGCGTCCGGTGCGGCGCGGGCCCTGGCTTGTGGCCTGGGCGGCGCTTACGCTCTTGGCCCCGGTCGCGTATGCGGCGCCACTCTGGCAGAACGTTCTGGCCGATACCCCTATGGCCTATCTCATCTGGATTCCTGTGCTGGCGGTGGCGTGGGGAGCGGTGAACCTGGCCACCATGCGCGAACCCTACCCCGATGACCGCGAGCTCAATCTGCTGGTGGGCGGCGGCCTTCTCCTGATGGCGGGGTTCGTGGCTGCGATTGGTCCGGACAAGTGGCCGGTCAGCTTCGTTTACTATCACGCCGGCCTTCTGATCTGGCCTGTGTGGGCCCTTGGTCTCGCGTGGCTGATATTCGGTCTCGGAGTGACGCCGCGTCTCATCGGACCCCTCATTTATTTGTGGCTCGTCTGGCCGCCGATCTTCACCCCGCTCGTCAACGCCACCCAGTCGGTGCTGACGGGCTGGAGCGTTCGCGTTCTCGACGCGGCGGCCCGTGCGGTGCCTTGGATCAAACCGTCCGTGCCGTTCGGAAATTTCTTCGTCCAGCACGGATCAGCCTTCGTGGGTGTGGTGGTGGCACAGGCGTGCAGCGGCGCCGACAGCCTGCTCGGCGCCGCCATCCTGCTGCCGCTCTTCCTGACCCTTTATCGCGGTTCCTGGCCGAGGCGTCTGTGCGTGGTGGGAGCGGCTGTGGCCGGGGCCCTGGTTGCCAACTGGCTCCGACTTCTCATGCTGGTGGCGGCCCTGCATTGGATCGGGGCGCCCTTTACGTTTGGCATTCTCCATCCGGTCCTGGGCATCGTGCTCTTCATGCTGTTGGCGCTGGGACTGATGGGCGTCGCGGCGGCCCTCGGCCTGCGGCCGACGGGTCTTGCGCCCTCACCGGGTCTCAGGATCGGCGGGGGCTTGCAGCTCTTGGCCGCGGCGGTGTTGTCCGCCGGGGTGTTCGTCGCCCTGCTCCCGGTGTTTTCGCTGCCGCTCGGAAACCTGGCCAATCCGGTTCCCATCCGGACGGCCAAAGTCGGCGCCATGCTTCCCCCGGTGGGGGGCTTTGCGTCGCGCGTCATCTATCGTTTTAACGAGGGCAGCGTGCTCGGGCGGGGCGCGTACACCGTAGCGCGCATCTACGAGAACGATCGGGGTGCATCCGCCATTGTCGAAGTCTGGAGTACGCCCGACCAGGGCCGTCTCTTGAGCTATGGCTTTGACAACTGCCTCATCTATCACGGCAATACGGTCGTTGCCCGCTACTCGTTTGCGATGAAAAACGGCCTGCCGGCGACCATCTACGCCGTGGACCTGCCGTCCGCCAGCGTGAACGGCCCGAGGGCCCTCTATCTCGATATGGAGTGGCAGATGGCGGTGCACACACCGCACGGGGTTCGCTACGTGCGCTGGTCCATCGCGACGCTGCCTTTTCCCAGTGGCGGGTGGCCGCAGGTGGCGGGGGCCGTGCATCCGCTCCAGGGACTGCAAGCGCTCGCGGTTCCGCCGTCGGAAGGGTCCTGGCCCCCCCGTCTGATTGGCCCTCAAGTCAAGCTGGAGCGGTTTGCGGTCGCGATGATGACCCGCTTTCAGCGCGATCTCGGACTTCCCGGCTGAAGCGCGGGGGTGCAGATTATTGAGACCGCATAAGAGACCGCGCGCGGCCTCGGGCCATGGTAGCGTCAGGAAAGCATCAGGAAGACCATATAGAAAGAGCATCAGGCACTCGGGATTGCCGACTGCAAGACAACGCCCGGACGTCGCGAAAGATTGAGCACCGCACCGACGATCGGGGAGAGGAAGCGGCTGATGGCCACAGGCGGGGAGGGCCGCCCCATTTCGGCGGCAGGCGGGGTAGAGCCGTTGGTCTATGGGCTAACGGAATTGGAACGGACCCTATTGCGGGAGGCTCTCGAGAATAAGTCCTTGGGGGAGATGGCCGCGACCCGGCACGCCTCCGTGCGCCTGATGGCGACCGAGCTCCGGATGGCGGCACAAAAGCTTTTGGATGCCGTTACCCGTCCGTCCGGTCAGGCGTCTGCGCGGATTCACTACATGCGCCGCGGGGCGCTCGTGGGGGCCATCGTGGACCGCCAGGCGGGCGAGCGGGGCTTGAAGGCGGCCATGACGCGCGCCACCCGTTCGGGCTCCCCGCTGTCCGTCGTGTACATGAGCTGGCGGCTTGACGATGACGAGCCGGCAGCGGGTGTCGAAGGGGACGGGACGACCTGGCGTCGCATTGGCTTCCTGGTCGCCAATCACGTGCGGCCCGAGGATCTGTGCGTTCACTGGTCGGACACGGCCGCCCTGGTCGTGTTGGAGCATACCACCGAGAGCCAGGGCCAGATTGTCGCCCGAAGGCTCGGCCAGGCGGAAGAAGGCGCCAATCTCGGGATCGGCGTCGCCGAGCGGAGCACCGGTGAGGACCTGGCGCGCCTCGTGCAGCGGGCGCGGGAACCGGCCGCCAAGATGCTCCTTGATCTTAGGGCGCGGCGGAGACTTTCGTCCGGCTACCGCTTCTAGACCCGCCCGCCGACTTGGCAGCCATGCCACCCCACCTTCGCGGAAAGCCCGGCCCCTGAGGCCGGGCTAACTGGTCGTGCGGGGGTTGTTCTGAAAGCAGTTTTGGAGGGCGGCCACGGCCGGCGGAGTGGGGGTGAAGAGGGAGACGCCGGTGGCGTTGGTCCCCCATGATACGCCCCACCAGTACAGGCCCGCGGTACGGGGCGCCCAGATGGCGCAGCTCGCGATGTAGTAGTTCGCCTGCATGGTCGGGGAGTACACAGCGTGCGGGAGCGTCCAGAGATACGGGGTCTTGTAGCTGCCGGCCGCCGGCAGGAGCCCGATTTCGGTGATCACGAGGGGACGCGGGAGCTTAGGAAGCTTGGAGAGCCAGGCGTGCCACGCCGTCTGCAATTCCGTAGTCGTCGGCACGGAGGGTGAACCGGGGACCGTGAGCGGGAAATAGGCGTCGAGCCCGATCTGGTTCAGGCTCGAAAACCAGGGCTCGACGGCAAGGTCGGTCCAGTTGAGGGAGTACAGTAAGCGACCCTGGTACACACGTTTTATCTGGGTGATGAGAGAGTCCCATGACGCCGTATAGCCCTCCATCGACACGAGCTCGGTGCCGATGTCATAGGATGCGACGTGCAAGGACGCGGCCAGGCGGGCGTAATGCACGATGGCGGTCTCGTAGTGGCGGAACCATCGGGCGGCCGAGCTGGGTACGATGTCCCCCCGCCAGAATCCGTAAGGGGTGAGCGTCTTCTCGTCCAAAATGGGCCGCAGCATGACGCGGAATCCCGCTCCCTGCAGAGCGGTCACCGCCTGCCGAATCTGGGAGTCGCTCGGCGTGAGGGCCCTGGCACCGATGTTGTC
>JAKATP010000074.1 GCA_021818685.1 Bacillota bacterium
TGGACTGGACGCGTTCTCCTTGGACGCGCCGCCGTCGCACGACTTCGGTGCGCGAATACCACAGGTCCCGTCGCCGCCGGGGGACCGACCCTGGGGTCCGATGCGGGTAGCATGGCGTGAACACCAGGAAGCCGCCGTTGCCCGACTCCTCAAAGCCCCGGCCGCGCAGGCGGAACGCACCGATGGCGCCTTTCAGTACCCGATGTCGCCCCGGATCTGGGCCCCCGGGAATGCAATACGGCTCACGGCGCGGTACGCCTGCTCCCGGGCCGCGGTCATGGATCCCCCCTGCCCCACCACCAGCAACGTGCGGCCTCCCGTATTGCGCAAGGCGCCATCGCGGACCTCCGTGCCGGCCTGAAAGATAATGGCCTCGGGGTTGGGGGGCAGGGTGACGGGGATCCCCTTTTGGGATTCGTACGGGTAGCCGGGGGTAGCCATCACCACACCGACGGCCGATCCCTGGGCCCCGAGCGGCGCGTTGGGAAGTTCACCTGACGCCAGGCCCTCGAAGTACGGAAACAGGTCGTCGCCGAGAAGCGGCAGCACCACACCCGCCTCCGGGTCGCCGAGCCGTGCATTCCACTCCAGCACGTACGGGCCCCGGTCGGTCAGCATCAGCCCCGCATACAGAATCCCGCGAAAGGGGCGTCCCTCCTCGGCGAGCGCCCAGAGCAGCGGGGCGACTATCGTGTCCGCGATCTGGTCGAGGAGGGCCGGTGTGGCATCCGGGTGGGGGGCGATGGCCCCCATCCCGCCCGTATTCGGTCCCCGGTCCCCATCCAGCAGGCGCTTGTAGTCACGCGAAGTGGGGAGCGCCACCTGGCGCACACCGTCCGTGAGCACCATATATGACATTTCCACCCCCGTAAGCCGCTCTTCCAGCACCACGCGGTCCCCGGCGGTCCCGAAACGATGCCCGGTCATCATCGCCTCGACCACCCGGGCGGCATCCCACCTCTCCGCCACCACCACACCCTTCCCCTGAGCGAGGCCATCTGCCTTGACCACCACGCCGTCCGGAAAGGCATCCAGCTTTTCGAGGGCCTGAGCCAGGCTCTCCACGACCTCAAAGCGGGCGGTGGGAATCTGAAGGCGCGTCATGAGCGCCTTGGCCTCGGCCTTACTGGACTCAACGCGCGCGGCCGCCGCAGACGGACCCACAACCTTGAGCCCGCGGGCGCACAGCGCGTCTCCCAGTCCGTCAGCCAGGGGTTGCTCGGGACCGATGACAACCAGGGCTCCCGTCTTTTCGGCAAAGGCGATGATGTGCGCCGGTGTGGACAGCGACACGGGCACGGCGATCTCGCCGAGCCCTCCGTGTCCCGGCGCCATGTAGACAGTGCCGACCTCGGGGCTCTTCTTGAGCATCCAGGCAATCGCGTGCTCACGGGCGCCGGAACCGATAATCAGGACCGTCTGCTTCGAGCTCATGGCATGTCTCCTGTCGGCTTCTCAGTGCCGGAAGTGGCGTTCGTCCGTAAACCAGAGCGACAGGCCGAGTTCACCGGCCCGTTCTAATACTTCGGCGTCGCGGACAGAGCCTCCCGGCGACAGGGCGGCCCGGACGCCCGCTTGAGCCAGCGCCTCCACCGTATCCGGGAAGAAGAAGGCGTCGGACGCGGCGACAGAATGAGCGGCCTTGTCACCGGCCCGGACAATGGCTTGATGCACGGCATCGATTCGATTGGTCTGCCCCCCGCCCAGTCCCACCGTCGCGTCAGCATGGACGAGGGCAATCGCATTTGACTTCTGGTAGCGCACAACCGTCCAAGCGAGCTCGGCCGCCCTGTCCGCCGACAGGTCGACCTCGGGACCTGCCACATGGCGGAAGGCCGACACGGGATTACGACGTCGGTCCTGGTCCTGAATCAAGAATCCGCCCACGACTGAGCGCCATTCGAACCCGGGGTCTACCGGTGCGCGCCCGAGCTCCACCACCCGCAGCCGCGGCCGTTCCTTCAGGAGCGCAAGTGCCGCCTCAGAGAAGGCCGGGGCGACCACCACTTCCAGAAAAAGCCGTGTGAGACGGCGGGCCAACTCCTCGTCCACGGGTCGGTTTATGGCCACGATGCCGCCAAAGATGGAGACCGGATCGGCCGCGCGCGCCTTTCGAAACGCCTCGGACGGTGTCTTTCCGAAGGCGACCCCGCAGGGATTCTGGTGCTTGACCGCCACCGCGGCCGTCTCGTCAAACTCGGACACGAGCCTCCAGGCGGTGTCCAGGTCGGCCAGGTTGTTGTAGGACAGCTCCTTACCTTGATGGAGCACAAGATCCCCCATCCCGGACGAGCCGGCCGTGCGATAAAAGGCGGCACGCTGGTGAGGGTTCTCGCCGTAGCGGAGTTCCTGCACGCGGTCGGCCGTAAGCGTGAGTTGTTCCGGAAACGGCTCGTTGTCAAGCCCGGTCATGAAGGCAGCAATGTCGGCATCATAAGCCGCGACCAGCCGGAAAGCCCGCGCGGCAAGCCTCCGCCGGTCGTCCTCACTCCACTCGCGCAAGGATTTTTGCATGGCGTCGGCATATTGATCGGGATGCGTGAGCACCGCCGTGCGCACCCAGTTCTTGGCGGCGGCTCGGATGAGGGCGACTCCTCCGATGTCAATCTCCTCGGTGATGGTGGCTACGTCGGCGTGTGCCAGCCACGCCGCCCGGAATGGGTAGAGATTGACGACCACGAGGTCGATGGGCACGACCCCGGCCGCCGCAAGCTCGGCCAGATCCGCCTCCCCCGGGCGCGCCAGAATGCCGGCATGGAGAGCCGGATGCAGGGTCTTGACGCGGCCGCCGAGGAGTTCTCGAAATCCCGTGATGCCGTCGGTCGACACGACGGGAAGCCCGAGGCCCGACAGCATCTGTGCGGTGCCGCCGGTGGCCAGGATCTCGACACCCTGATCGTGAAGCCACGGCCCGAGCCTTTCGAGACCCCGCTTGTCGTGGGTGCTGATGAGCGCTCGCATGTCATTCCTCCCGAATCACGACTTGACGGCCCTGGACTTCGAGACGATGGGCATCGAGCAGCCGCACCGCTCGCGGCAAAAGCCGATGCTCCACCGCGTGGATGCGTGACGACAGCGTTTCGTCCGTGTCGTCAGGCCGTACGGAAACCGCCTCCTGAAAGATGATGGGGCCGGAATCGAGCCCCCGGTCGACAAGGTGCACGCTCACCCCCGTCACCCGCACGCCGTACTCGAGCGCCTGACGCACGGCGTGCAGGCCCGGAAACGCGGGCAGCAGGGAGGGATGAACGTTGACCGCGCGGCCAGCATAGGTGTCGACCACCCGGTCCGACAGCAGCCGGAGAAACCCGGCCAGCACCAGCGCCTCGATACCAGCCTCGCCGAGAATCCGAAGAAGCGCCGCGTCATATTCCTCACGCACGGGATACTGCCGAGCCGGGAGCACGACCTGAGGAATGCCTGCGGCACGGGCGATCTCCAGGGCGCCCACACCGGCTTTGTGGCTTATCACGAGCCGGATAGGCGCACCATCGTCGATGAGGGCACGAAGATTGCTGCCGGTCCCGCCGACCAGGCATGCCCACCTCATAGCACTCGCACCTCGGGGTCGGTGAGCACCTCGCCAATGGGGCGGGCCTCCTGTCCCCAGGCGGCAAGCCGCTCGAGAGCTCGGGGTACCGCCTCGGGGGGCAGTACGAGGCAATACCCGATGCCGGCGTTCCAGACCTGCCTCATCTCGTTTTCGCTCACGCCGCCCATTCGGCCGAGCTCCTCCATCGCGGCCGGCACAGGGAGGGCATCGCGGTGAAGCCGCGCCCCACGGCCTTGAAGGACGCGAACCAGGTTCGCAGCAAGTCCGCCTCCCGTCACGTGCGCCATCGCCGCCACCGGCACCTTCCGGACCAGATCAAGGATGGCCTTCACGTAAATGCGGGTCGGGGTGAGGAGGGTCTCTCCCCAGCTCTTGCCGCCGGGGGCGGGTGCGTCCAGGTCGACCTCTTCATCATCCAGAATCCGGCGAACGAGCGAGAAACCGTTGGAGTGAAAACCACTCGAAGGAAGTCCGAGGACCACCTGACCTGGCGCGACCGCTGGGGCCGGCACCCGGTCTGTCAGCACGCGTCCGACCACGAACCCGGCCAGGTCCCATTGTTCGGGTCCGTACACACCCGGCATCTCGGCCGTTTCACCCCCCAGGAGCGCTGCCCCCGCCTCCCGGCACCCAGCGTCGACTCCCGCCACGATGCGCGCGGCCACGTCGGCATCGAGCCGACCGACCGCCAGGTAATCGAGAAAGAAGAGCGGCTCCGCCCCCGCGGTCAAGATGTCATTGACATTCATGGCCACCACATCTATCCCAACCGTGTCATAGCGTCTGAGACGCTGGGCCAGCAAGACTTTGGTGCCCACCCCGTCGGCGCCCGCGACCAGCGTCCCGCCGGAATCCAGCCGGAAGGCCCCGTAAAAGCCCCCGATGCCGGCCTCCACTTCAGAACGTGTGGCCTGCACCAGCTCCTGGTACCGCCTGACGGCCCGCTCACCCTCGCCGACATCCACGCCCGCTTTTTGGTAGCTCGGGCGGCTGTTATCAGCGGGGGGCAACATGGGCCGCCTCCTTCCGGGCTTGCATTTCATCGGTTTCGTCGATGGGCACCGGGTAGGGGCGCCCGAAACACGCCATGCACCACCCTCCTGGTCCGAGCGCCCGCTCAAGACCCGCTTCCGAGAGATATTGGAGGCTGTCTGCCCCCACTTCCCGCCGCGTCTCCTCCAGATCCCACCGCGCGGCCGCAAGCTCACTCACCCGGGAGGTGTCAATCCCGTAATGACAGGCTCGCCGGTAAGGTGGCGACGCGATCCGCATATGGACGCTGAGGGCTCCCGCTCGGCGCAGAAGCTGGACGATGTGCCTGGAGGTGGTGCCGCGCACGAGGGAATCGTCAATCAGGACGACATTCTTTCCATGCACGACCGAGCGCACGGCAGAGAGCTTCATGCTCACGGCGCTCTCCCGCATGTCCGCCTCCGGCTGAATAAAGGTCCGGCCCACATAGCGATTCTTCACCAGCCCCAGGTCGAAGGGAATGCCGGACACTTCGCTGAACCCCATGGCGGACGGCGTGCTGGAGTCGGGGACTCCCACCACGACATCTCCCCGGGCCGGATGTTCGCGGGCCAACTCCTGGCCGAGCTTCCGGCGCGCGTCGTGCACCCCCACCTCACGAAAGATAGAGTCGGGGCGGGCAAAGTACACCATTTCAAACGAGCAAAAGGCCGGAGCGTGGTCGGCGGGGTCCCATAGGCGGGTACTTTTCACGCCCATGGCGTCCACCACGACCATTTCGCCCGGCTCCACCTCGCGGATGAAGTGCCCGCCGGTGGCGTCGAGAGCGCAGGTCTCGGACGTCAGGATGTAGTGGCCATCACGTTCTCCCAGGACTAGGGGACGGATCCCATGCGGGTCCCGCACGCCGAGCATGGCCGAAGTGGTGAGCACCAAGTAGGCAAACCCGCCCTCCAGACGCTTCACGGCTGTCTCCACCGCCGCGATGACACTCGTTCCCTCGGCATGGGCAATGAGGTGCGCAAGGACCTCACTGTCGGATGTACTCTGAAAGACGGCGCCCCGCCGCTCCAGTTCTTCTTTTAGCACCCGCTGATTGGTGAGGGTTCCGTTGTGGCCGAGGGCCAGCGGGCCGAATCGGGTCCGTGCCATGAGCGGCTGGACGTTATCGGGCGTTGACGCTCCCTTCGTGCTGTAGCGCACGTGGCCGATGGCGGTGTCTACGTCACTCGGAAGATCCTGGAGGTGGAGAGCTTCCGTTACCAGTCCCGGACCCTTTTGCAGTACGACGTCCCCGTCGTAGAGGTAGGCGAGGCCTGCCGCCTCTTGGCCCCGGTGCTGGAGCGCAAAGAGCCCCTGATAGGTCATCAAAAGCGCCCCCGGCTGGCCCAGCACACCGTAGACGCCGCACTCCTCCCGCAGCTCGCCACTCATGGCGTATCTCCTTTTCCGGCCAGGCCCGCGTCAGGGTCCCGTGACGTCCAGGCCGCCCTGAGCTCCTCGCGCGGATATGAGAACCGTCCCTCACAGGTTTCGAAGGTTAACGCGCCGCTCCTGGTCACCTCGCCAAGCTTCCGGGCCGGGCAGCCGCAGGCAGCCACAATACGGAATAGCTCCCCCTCGCTGTCGACCGGGACCGCCACCACCACCTGCGCAGGTCCCTCGTTGAAGAGCGCGAGGCGCACCGGAGGGTCAGGATCAAGGGTGACCGCCATCCCGGTCATCGGATCCACCTGCGCCAGCAGCATCTCCGCCAGCGTGACAAAGAGGCCCCCGTCGGACACATCATGCGTGGCGGCCGGCACCTGGGCGTCATGGAGCATGGACAGGGCCTCCAGTACCGCACGCGCCCGTGTCCAGTCAGGCGCCGTGGCAGGGCCGGGACATCCGTCGCCCACTTCGAGCCGCCAGACGGTGGCCGCGAGCGTTGGCTCGGGCGCGCCCAGTCGATACAGGGCCATGCCATCGCTCAGGGTACCGCGATCCGCTGCCCCCTCAGGGTCCGGGTGGCGTCCCACCGCCGCGATAACGGCCGTGGGCCAGACCGATTCCGTCCCGGTCTGGTTATAGAACGAGACGTTGCCCCCCGTGACAGGAACCTGCAGTGCGTGGGCCGCATCGGCGATCCCGGCCACGAGGGCCGCAAAGTCCCGAAAGACGCCGTCATCTTCCGGACTGCCGAGGTTGAGGCCGTCAGACAGGCCGATGGGATGGCCCCCCATAGCGGTCACGTTCGTGACCGCCTCCAGTACCGCCCGTGCTCCGCCGGTGTACGCATCGCACGCCCCGAGTCGGCCGGGACCGTCCACGGCGATAACGAGCCCGTCCGGCCCCTCATCCAGATGCAGCACCGCGCCGTCGTCACCCGGGCCCTTCACCGTGTGCGTCTGGACCATGTAATCGTAGCGGTGATACACGGACGCTTTCGAGCGGCACTCGGGATGTCGAAGAACCCGGATTCCCTCCTCGCGGCCAAAAGTCCCGGGCGGGACATAGGCGGCGGGCGACGATCGGGGGCCCGAGGGGCGAGCGGGCGCGGGCCGCCTCGGCGCCCCATCGGTCAGGGATGCGGCCGGAACCGCGGCCAGGATCTTCCCTCCCTCCCGGACCGTCAGGCGGCCGTCCGCCGTCACGGCACCGATATCGGAGGCCCGCACCTCCATCCGCGCCAGCTGCGCGAGAACGTCTGCCAGGTCCTCGGGTGACACCGTGAGCAGCATCCGCTCCTGAGTCTCCGACAGCATGACCTCATAGGCGCTCATGCCGCGCTCCCGCCGTGGAACCCGGTCCACGTCCACGTCCACCCCCACGCCACCCTGCCCCGCCATCTCCGCGAGGGCCGAGGAGAGACCGGCCGCGCCGAGGTCCTGCATGGCATGGACATGTCCCGATGGCAGGACGGCCAGCATGGCTTCCATCACCATCCGGCCCGTAAACGGATCCCCCACCTGCACGGCCGGCCGGAGGGTCCCCGTCTCGGTATCCGCCGCTGCAAACGAGCGCGAGGCCAAGAGTGAGGCGCCATGAATGCCATCGCGGCCCGTGTCTGCCCCCACCAGCACGATGCGGTCGCCCGTCCGGCTGGTGTTAGCGGCAATCCCGGAGCCCGGCCGCCGGACGCCTACGCAGAGCACATTCACGAGCGGATTGCCCCGATAGGGCGCACCGTAGGAAAGCTCCCCGCCGACGGTCGGCACCCCGATCGCGTTGCCGTAAAACCCGATCCCCCGCACCACGCCTTCCTGGAGGCGGGTGGCGTCGGGTCCAAAACGAAGGGAGTCCATGAGCGCCACCGGATACGCGCCCATGGCCACCACGTCGCGAATGATGCCGCCGACACCCGTGGCGGCGCCGTGAAACGGCTCCACATATGAAGGGTGGTTGTGGGACTCGACCTTGAACGCGACTTCCCAGTACGCGTTCAGGCGCACGACACCGGCATTGTCACCGGGTCCTCCCACCACCTGCTCCGGCGGAGGCTTAAGCCAGGCCAGCACATTTTTGGAGGACTTGTAACTGCAGTGCTCGCTCCACAGGGCCCCAAAAAGCCCCCATTCCAGATCGGTCGGCGCCCGACCGAGAAGGGTGCGGACAAGCCTTCCTTCGTCGGGCGTGAGACCCACCGCATCCGGCCCTAGCATACTGACGCCCCGACGCCCCTAGTCCAAAGCCGCAAGAAGCGCAGGCCGTCCTCGCCTCCGAGCCAGCGGGCACTCGCCCGCTCAGGGTGAGGCATCAGGCCGATGACACGGCCGTCAGCCCTCGCCACACCGGCCAGCTCTCGCCATGAGCCGTTCGGATTGTGGGGTCGGCCCGCCCGGTCGCGATAGCTCAAGAAGAGCACCGCGTCACGGCCCAGCGGACGGCTGGGGTCGGGGATGTAGCGCCCCTCCCCGTTTGCGATCGGCAGGGAAAACCGCTCTCCGGCCGCAAACGGCAGTCCGGGCAGGGCCTGTTCCACCTGGACCTGCACCCACTCACACTGAAAGCGCCGCGAGATGTTCATGGCCAGTGCGCCGGGGAGGAATCCACTCTCGGTCAGGATTTGAAACCCGTTACAGATGCCGAGGACCCGCCCTCCTGCGTCTACCAGCCGGCGCACCGCCCCCATGACCGGCGAGTGGGCGGCCAGCGCGCCCGCCCGGAGATAGTCACCGTAGGCAAATCCTCCCGGCAGGATGACGGCCGAGGCCCCGCCTAAATCCGTCTCGCGATGCCAGACCGGTACCGTCTCCACCGGAATCCGCGACAGCGCCTTGATGGCGTCGCGGTCGCAGTTGGACCCCGGAAACGTGACGACGGCCACCTTCACGAGCGCACCTCAACCGAAAACTGCTCCAGCACCGGGTTGGCCAGGAGATGTTCCGCCATTTCACGACCGAGGCGTACCGCGTCCTCTCCCTCCGCGCCCGGCAGTTCGAGCGTGATGTGCCGGCCAATGCGCAGGTGCTCGACCGGGAACCCCATATCCCGCAGCACGTGCTGCACGGCTTCGCCGGCGGGATCCCGCACGCCCTCTTTCAAGTGCACCACAATGTTCATCCGACTCACCGCTCCACCCGCCTCAGGACTTCGTGGTAAGCGTCCTCGACCCCGCCCAAGTCCTGGCGGAAGCGATCCTTGTCCAGTTTCTGGCCCGTATCAGCGTCCCAAAGGCGGCAGGTGTCGGGCGTAATCTCGTCGCCGAGGACGAGCGCAGACCCCACTCTCCCGAACTCGAGCTTGAAGTCCACCAGAATCAGCTTGCGTGGGAGAAGAAAACTCTGCAGGTGATGGTTGACGGAGCGAGCCATGTCTTTCATCCGGGCAAGCTCCTCGGGTGAGGCCGCCTGGACGAGCGCCACATGCTCATCATTAAAGAGGGGGTCGCCCAGGGCATCGCTCTTGTAGTAAACCTCCACCAGGGGGGACGCAAGCGCCGTCCCCTCGGCAATCCCGGTTCGGGCATGGAGCGATCCGGCCACCACGTTCCGCACGATCACTTCGAGCGGGATCATGTCGAGCTGCCGCACTAGAAGCGTTCTATCGTCCATCTGGCGGATAAAGTGAGTGGGGAGGCCCTGCGTGCCGAGAAAGTCCAAGAGAAGCGCGGTGATGCGGGCATTCACGCGGCCCTTGTCCCGTATCTGCCCGCGCTTTAGCCCATTGTGGGCCGTCGCGTCATCCTTGAATTCCATGGCGACCTCGTGCGGTTCCGCCGTGGCCCAGACCTTTTTGGCCTTGCCTTCGTAAAGGAGATCGTGCGTGGCCATGTGCACTCCTTTGGTGGGTGGTTGGGTGGGGTCCCACGTGGGGTCGCCTATACTCAGAGCTTACCCGAGGCGGCATTTCTGGTTCCGAACAACTGATAAAATCTTACCGTTAATTGTTCGGCTCGGCAACGGTGCCCGGATCCGAATTGCCTCGAAGGGAGAGATTCTTCATGGTCGATCGTGCCCCGCTTCCCGTCCTGCTTGACGTCGATACCGGCATTGACGACGCGTTGGCGCTGTTGTACGCGCACCTGTCTCCGGAGATCGATCTCGTGGGCGTCACCACATGCTTTGGCAACGGGGATCTGAGCGTCACCACCCGCAACACGCTGTCTGTGCTGGAGCTCGTCGGCTCCGACGCTCCGGTCTACGCGGGCGCGGCCACACCGCTTTCGGACTGGACAGGAGCTCCGGCCGAGGCCTTTCACGGCCAAAACGGGCTCGGCGGTGCCGTTATCCCCGATCCGACCCGCGGGCCCGAGAAGGAGGCGGCGGCTCAGTACCTGGTGCGCATGGTGAACGCCCGGCCGGGCGAACTCACCCTGGTCGCGGTGGCGCGACTCACGAATGTCGCCGTGGCGCTTTCCCTCGACCCTGCCCTCTTGGGCAAACTTCGGGGCCTCTACGTCATGGGCGGCGCCGCCTTTGTACCCGGCAACGTGACGGCCGCGGCCGAGGCTAACATCTGGGGTGATCCCGAAGCGGCGTACAAAGTGTTTCATGCCGGCGGCGATATCACGATGGTGGGCCTTGACGTAACCCACCAGGCACTGTTCACAGACGACGACCTGGCGGGAGTGGAGCCCCACTGGCCCTACGCGGGTCTCCTGCGTGACGCCCTGGAATTCTACCTGGCGGCGTACAATCCGAAGAGGCCGCAAGGCACGCGTACGGCGCCCCTCCACGACCCTCTGGCCGTCATGCTGGCCGAGACACCAGATCTTGCGCGCGGCGAACGCTATGCAGTCAGCGTTGAACGCGCGGGCGTCCTCACTCGGGGCGCAACCGTCGTCGACGCTCGCCCGTACAGCCCGGAGGTAAAGAATGTACAGGTCGCGCTGGAGCTTGACATCCCGCGCTTTCGCCGCCGTTTCCTCACCCGGCTCGGGTGGCGCACCGCATGAGCGATGCTCCGGGACGTCATTCCTTGGGGTAGCCCGGACGGCAACCGGCCCTCATGACCCCGCCCCAACGCCTGGCGTGCGTGCGGATCCGCTGCTCCAGCCAGGGTCCCGCGCGGAAAACGAATGCGCCAGTCAGTGTACTGGCCGCGTAAGCTTCGGGCAGAAACCAGAGCCACGGGTTCACGGTCGAGCCGAAGGCTAGCCACCCCAACCCGTGCATCCAGGGCCGGGAGGCGGCACGGGACCCCACAGGCCGCCGTGCGTGGCTGTGGTTACACAGACCATACTCCCCGGCCGTTCCCCGGCGGCCGAAGCCTTTTATCCCCACGATCCCGACCGGCGGTGCGATGCGGCAGGCGCCACCAAGCCGCTTGCCAGCGCCATCTCTACGACACCACGTTGAAACGGCCTGGACAGCACCGCGGAAAGCGGCCAGGGCGTCAGGCAGACGCCCCACACCACGGCGCCCGCCGGGAGATCTGTCTCCTTCCATGGCACTCGCCGTGCCATGTCTCCCTCCCCCGGCTGGCCACCGTCCCACCTGTCCACAGCATCGCGTCGCCGGCTCGCGCCACCACCGGCAATCGCGGCCACTCTAACAATTCCTGTCCCAAGAGGGGCCTGCCAACCGGAAGCGGACAGGCTGGATGCTAGATTGGGAAGGAGCGGCGGGTTGGCGCACGAAGGTCCTGTCGTGCGTAAGACCCGCGGTGAAATGTCAAGAACCCCGTGGACGGGGGCTCGACACGAGAACGACAGGGGAAAGCGCCCCCTGTTCAGGGGGTGAAATCGGTGCGCACGTGGCCGACGAGTGACGGAACTCTAGGTGCCAAACCTCCGTCCGTCGTAGAGTTGACCCCGGGTGAGCAGCCCGTAGATCACGCTGACCAGCTTGCGCGCGGTGAGTACCAACGCCCGATGATGGGCATGGTGCGTGGCTCCCGCATACTTGCGGGCATAGAACGCGCCGAAGTGCGGGTCCCGCACCCGGACCCGGTCGGCCGCTTCCACCAGGTAGTAGCGCAGATAGCTACTCCCCGAGCGGGTCAGCGGCCGGTCTGGCGCGTCAAACGGCCCCGACTGGTGGGTCCGCCACGTCAAGCCGGCGTATTTGGCCAAGGCATCGTCCGAGGGAAAGCGGCCCACGGGCCCAATCTCGGCCAGGATCCCGGCCCCGTACACGGGGCCAATCCCGGGGACCGAGGTGAGCGTCTGCGCGAGGGCCGCCAGCTCGCGGGCGAGGGGCTTGTCCAGGGCCCGCAACTGCCGCTGCAAGGCCTGAATCGTGTCCAGATGCATGACGAGGCTCAGGTGTCGGGCCTGGGACTCCTGGGGATGCAGGCGAAAGGCCTTGCGGGCCAAGGCCTGCACCGTGGCCGCGATGTCGTCCGGGGCCCGCAACCGATTCCCGCCGACGGCGGCGATCTCGGTCGCCAAGGTCGTGAGCGGCGTCAGGGCCACCTGATCCGGCGTGTAATGGGCCAGCACGTGCTGCGAGGCCTGGCCGAAGATGTCCGAGAAGAACGCGCTGTCGGTCCGCGCCTGGGCGTAGCCGCCCCACAGGCAGAACAGCTCGGTCAAGGCCCGCGTTTTCTCCGCGGCGACGGTCCGTACCAGATGATACCGATGGCGGGTCAGGACCTTGAGCGCCGTGAACCGGGGATCGGGGGGCGGCACCGGACGCAGTCGGCCGAACCGGATGGCATCGGCAATCAAGACCGCATCCGAGCGGTCGGTTTTGGCCCGGTCGACATAGGTCTGCCGAAAGGCTTGGACCACTTTCGGGTTGAGGACGAACCACTGGGGATCCCAGGGCTGCAGGGCCGCGGCCTGGCTCAGGGTCTCAAACAGCGGCCAGTGATAGACCGAGGTCGCCTCGAGGCCCAGGGCGAGCCGATCATAGCCGGTGGCCTGGGCCACGCACTACACCGTCAGGGCCTCCAAGCCCCCGGCATCGTTCGCGACCTGCGTCCGCGCCACCACGCGCCCGTCGGGGGTCATGGCACACACGACGTGGTCGGCCAGGCTGGTGTCGATGCCGATAAAGAGCGTCGTCATCATATCACCTCCCTGCGCGAGAACGGGATGTCGATCCGGAAACGGGACCGGTCGGCGCTCCCCACGATTCCGCGACCTCGTCATCAGCCGTCACGCCCCGGCGCCTGTGCGCAGGGCCGGTGCCACGGGCCCGTCCGCCGGGCGGCGGCAACCCGCGCGTCAGCGGCACATCGGGAGGCTCGGTCCGCAGTCTTTCAAAGCCCTCAGGGGGGCAGGAGGCTACAGCGTGACCGCCCGGATCAGCTCCAGGATCGCCGACCGGATCTCCCCTGCCAAGGGGAGGCGATTCCGGATACCTAGATCGTGAAACGCCCGAGAGCGAGCGATGTCAGTGATCCAGGTTCAAGTCATTTAATACGAGGAGGCTGGCCGGATGTCACAGCGTCAGGGCACATCCCCGTTCGGGCCCGAGGATAGGGTCGGGGCCGCGAATTT
>JAKATP010000240.1 GCA_021818685.1 Bacillota bacterium
AGGACAAATTGCTCGTTCATGACAGAAACCATCCTCCTCAAGGGCGGCGCTTTTTGCGAGACCGATTCAGTCTCGCACCTGGGAAAGCCTTCCTGGACCCTCGCCCCCCAATTAATCGCCTAAAGATAATGTCAACTATGGCGTAAAGCATCTGCTAGCCGTCGGACACTCACGGCGCATACATTCCGCGCGACACCTGGCGGCCGCCTGTGGTCCTGGTAGGTAAAGAGGGGCCTCGGGGCGTGGCTGTCAGGGCGCGTCTCCTTTGAGCGCCCTCTCCCCCTCAGAAACGGACGTGCGCAACTCGCATCCGGCTCCCCGGTTTCGCACCCGATAGACCGTCGGATGGAGAGTGTGCGGCACGGACCAGGTCGGCCCCGAGGCCCGTCCCCGCGTTGGTCACGGTTCCGAACCCACGCGTCGATGCCCGGAAACCGCCGACACGATTCACCCATGGCCACGGAATCGCGGCCATGGGACCGGCGGGGGCTCGACCCCCGTGTCTTGGACACGACGGGGGACGAAAACTGCTCGCGCATCTGCACGGACCACGGCCCTCGCTCCTGACCATGATCCGCCCCCGGACGCCGAGCGCGATTCCCCCAGGGCCGGCGACCGGTCGGTGGCCTCGGCTCCGGTATGGCCGCATCGAGCGGACCCGCTCTAAGTCCTAAATCGGCGCCCCGCCGCGCCCGGACGGCTGAGCGTCCGGTACGAGCGCGTCTCTCCATCCCTGGCCGCAGGCATCTCCGCCCTTTATGCTACCGCGTGACGGACGTGCCCCGGTCGGCGCGGCCGGACCTGAAGACTTTGGCCGGCTCCAAGCGCGTCCTTGGGATCCGGTAGGAAAAGCGCCTGCCGGGCGCGAAGCCTTTCCAGACGGTACGGTCTGGTGTCTGTCCCGGTCTGGTGGGAAGAACACGACGCCATCGCGCGGACCGGGAACGTTAGGATGATGGGGACCACAGAGGGGGAGCAGTATGAATCCGTTGCGGCCGCGGTTCGTAGGAGCGCGGGTGAGCCGGGTCGAAGACCCCCGATTGCTGCGGGGTCAGGGTCAGTATGTCGCCGACGTCAACGTGCCGGGGATGTTGTCGGTGGCGTTTGTGCGCTCGCCGCATGCGGCGGCCCGGATCGCGAAGATTGACACGCGGGTGGCGGCCGGCATGCCGGGGGTGGTGGCCGTGTGGACAGCCATGGACGCCCGGCTTCAGATTGTCCACCAGGACCAGGACCTGACCCAGACCGTGCTGGCCTCCGGGCAGGTACGCTTTGTGGGAGAGCCGGTCGTGGCGGTGATTGCCCAGGATGCCTACCTGGCGGAGGATGCCGCAGATGCGGTGGAAATCGAGTACGACGCGCAGGAGCCGGTGCTGGACGCGCGCGGATCCCACCACGACGAGCCGCGGCAGGTGCATGCCGGTCGGTCGAACGTGGTGTTTACCCGCACGACCACGACGGACGGATTCCAAGAGGCGTTCTCCTCGGCGCCTCGGCACGTTTCGTTGACCTTTACTACCAAGCGCCAGGCGGCCACGCCCATCGAGCCACGGGCCGTCGCCGCCCTGCCGGATCCGTTCGGCGAACGCCTGACGGTCTATGTCACGCATCAGTCGCCGCACGAAGTCCGCCGGCAGCTGGCCCAGATTTTGGGCTGGCCCGAGCAGCGCGTGCATGTGGTGGTGCCGGAGGTGGGTGGCGGCTTTGGCATCAAGGCCATGTTTTACCCCGAGTATGCCGTGGTCGCCGAGGCGGCGCGGCGGCTCGGCCGGCCGGTGAAATGGGTGAGCGACCGGCGGGAGGCATTTTTGAGCGACGCCCACGCGCGCGACGCCGCCCACGTCGTCGAGGTTGCCTTTACGGATGCGGGACGCATCCTGGCCGTGCAGGACCATATCTACGGCGACACCGGGGCCTGGCCGCTGTGGAACTTTCCGGGCGCGGTGGGGGAGGCCACCTGGGCGGCCGACATGCTGCCGGGACCCTACCAGATTCCCCACGTGTCGATCGAGATTACGGTCGTGTTCAGCAACAAAGCCCCTCTGGGTCCCTATCGGGGGGTGGGCGGGCCCATCGGCGCCCAGGTCCAGGAGGGCATCATCGAGGGTGTGGCGCGGGCGCTCGGCCGCGACCCGGTCGAGATCCGGCGGGTGAACCTGATTGAGGATGATCAGTTTCCATATCGGTCCGCGACCGGCCAGCTTTATGACCAGGGGTCGTATGGGGCGTCGATGGACGCGGCCCTGCGCCTCATCAACCTCGAGAAGTTCCGGGACGATCAGAGGCGCCTACGGCGTGAAGGCCGCTATCTGGGACTAGGATTGTGTGTGTTCGTGGAACCGTCGGCCTTTGCGGAGTCGGAGGCCGGAAGCGTTCCCTACGAGAGTGTCGAGCTCCGGATGGACACCTCCGGGACGGTGACGGCCACCTGCGGCCTCGGACCGACCGGGCAGGGGCATGAGACCACCCTCGCTCAGATTATCGCGGGCCAACTGGGCATCCGGGTGCAGGACGTGACCGTGCTGCACGGTGACACCGACAACGCGCCGGTGGGCGGCGGCACCGGCGGGAGCCGTTCGGGCACTATCGGGGGCGGGGCCGCGCTGTCTGCCAGCGCCCGCTTGAAGGATAAAATCGTCACGCTGGCGGCGCACATGCTGGAAGCCTCCCGGGACGACATCGTGCTCGCGGACGGGCG
>JAKATP010000075.1 GCA_021818685.1 Bacillota bacterium
AGGTAGCGCCGCTCAGCTTCATCCCGACGGTCCCATCGGGATGAAGAGATGAATAGATGAATGGATGAATGACGGACGCTCACGTCAAGGCACCCGGCACCTGCTGGCCCCACCTTCGCCGTCGCCGAGAACCAAGACGCGCCGCGAGACCCTTGCCAGTTTCCTTCCGCATCACACCGCATCACACCACATCACCCTACCAGGAGAACTCGATCTCAGACGTCGCTGAGCTCAGGCGTCCTGAAAGGAGGGTCTCGGCGTGTGGCCCGACGAGACCAGCTAGCCCCTGCAGAGCCATCGTCAGGCGCTCGTCCGACAGCGATTGGGAACGCGCCCGGTCCAGGCAGAACAGGGCGTTTTTCGTCGCCTGGGTGAGCTTGGTGGCGTCGGCATCGCGGTAATTCCAGTGCCGGGTCAGTACCCGGCTGCCATCGACATATACGATTTCCCCCGGGTTCGGCGTCTCCAGGGTCTGCGGCTCCCCGAGCGGTGTGAACCGATCCCCGGCCCTGCTCGTGCGGATGGCGATGTTGTCGCCCAGGGTGTCCGCGTCAAAGCCGCCCGCGGGCACCCCGAAGGTCAGCGAGACTAAATTATAGGCGTCCACGGCCGGGTTGACGCGGGGCACCACCCCGCTTCGCGCCAACCGGCGCGACAGAGCGTCCAGGCTCGGGCGAAATTTCCGGGGGTTCGTGCCAAAGGCCCGGAACACCTCATGCCACCCCTGCACCTCGGGATCGTCCTCGGAAAACGGCGTGTAGATGCCGCGCCGGACCTGGTCCTCCAGATCCGAAAGCGCCTGTGACACGTCTTGCCAGGGGCTCGCGTTATCGAGTCCCACCGCCAACAGGAGTCCCACTGCCGTCTCCGGGAATTGATCGGTCACCGAGGCGTCGAGGCGCACGCAACGGCGGCTCATGTCCAGTCGAGCGCCCCGGCAAATGCCAGGACGCGATCCGCCACCGCATCAGGTGCATCCCACACGAGCTCGTGGCCCGCCCCGCGGATGGACTCGACCACGAGACCCCGCAGGCGGGCGCGGAGTGCATCGAGCGCTCTGGGCTCAGGGACTTCGGTGCCCCGTAAGAGGAGCGTGGGCACCGCCGACTCCGCCAGCTGCGAGGGGTCATATCCCGACAGACAATAAAGCATGGCCGAGACGCTCGGTGGGTCGATGGCGGGCACGATCCCGCTTTTGGTCTGGCGCATCGCGCCCCGGACACCGGCCTCCACGAGGGCATCCCAGTGATGGAGGTCAGCCCGCGCACTCCGAACCCAGGCCTCCCAATCCGGATAGGTATTATCCCTGATCCAGTCCTCGAGGTCCCGGGCCGCAGCGGCATACGTCTTGTAGGGTGCGGGCAGCGGGAGGCCTCCGTCCACCAAGACAAGGCCCCTTACGTTGGCAAGGCCGGGGTGGGCCGCGAGCATGGTGGTCCCCCCGAGAGAGTGGCCCACGAGGAGAATCGGCGGATGTCCATGCGGCCTGATGAGTTCCTCCAAGATGTCACGCGCGTCCGTAAAATGCCAGACGCCGGACCAAGGGGCCGACTCTCCGTGCCCGGGCGGTTCCACCAAAATGGTGCGGAAACCGGTGGCCTGCAGCCGCCCTGCGAGATCGAGGAACTCCTCCGCGGGCAGCCCGGTACCGGGCCAGAATAGGGCGAGTTTCGCGCCGCGTCCCGCCTGCAGCGTACGAAGGCGCACACCGCGGGCCAACGTCCAGATCTCGTCCACGCCATGTCCCCCCTGCTCTCCTGCCGCATTCTACCGGAATCCCGCGATACCGTCGTGTCTTCTCTCCCAAGAAAAGGGATTTATACCCCGGACGTCTAAATCTTTACTCCGCGATTCGACAAAGCTTGCGGTTGTTGGGAAGTTCTGGTACCGTACACCGCAAGATTGAGGTTGATGGATTCAGGGATTGGATGGGAGGTGTGTCATTTGAAGTCTACGGGAATCGTTCGGCGGGTGGATGAGCTCGGGCGGGTCGTGTTGCCAATTGAGCTCCGACGGACCCTCAACATCGCAGATCGCGACTCGCTGGAGATTTATGTCGACGGCGAGAAGATCGTGCTGAGGAAGTACGAACCCGCGTGCGTGTTCTGCGGCAGCCTGGAGGACGTAGGCCCCTTCAAGGGCAAGAACGTTTGCGCCGCATGCCTGAAGGGCTTGGCCAGTCAGGTCGTCTGACGCGCGTGCCATAGCTGGTAGAGCGTTTTCCGGTGAACCCCGGTCTCATGGGCGAGCGCCTCTATCGCCTCTCGCGCAGAGCGACCGTGTGCCACCTCGTCATCCACCTGCTTCAGAACCGCGTCCCAGTCCACTTCAATGGGCTGGGACGCCTTGGGTCCCAGGACCACCGTGAGTTCGCCCCGCACCGGCCCCGAAGCGAAGCGGAGCCGCCCCTGTGCGACCGTCCCCCGCCACCACTCCTCATGAAGCTTCGAAAGCTCTCGCGCCACGACTGCGGGCCGATCGGGATCGCGCCCGGCCAGCTCGTCGAACAACCTCGCGAGCCGGTTCGGCGCTTCGTACAGCACGTGGCTTCCCGCGGTCGCCAGGACGCGGGTGAGCGCCTCATGCCGTGCGCCCCCTCGCGGAGGCAGAAAGCCCCACAACGTGACGGGCAGCGGGAAGCCAGAGCCGGCAAAGGCCGAGACACCCGCGCTCGGACCGGGGATGACGGACACCGCCACACCGGCCTCCCAGGCCCGTGCCACGACCTCCCGTCCGGGATCCGAGATCGCTGGCAGCCCCGCGTCCGACACCAACGCAATCGTGGCGCCCTCGACGGCTCGTGTGATAAGCATCTGGACGCGCTCCGGGTCGGAATGCTCGTGATAGCTGACGGAGGAGGCGGTGACGCCCAGCCGACGCAGCCATGGAAGGCTCACCCGCGTGTCCTCCATGGCGATGAGGTCCGCCTCGCGCAGCACCTG
Organism: Bacillota bacterium; assembly: GCA_021818685.1. Lineage (GTDB taxonomy): Bacteria > Bacillota > Sulfobacillia > Sulfobacillales > JAIMBI01 > JAKATP01. The sequence goes on from JAKATP010000075.1 coordinate 2,943, forward strand.
TGCCGCCCTCGGACTCATGTCCTCAAGGTTTCCTATCGGGGTCGCGACGAGATAGAGGGTGCCCGGCCGGGTCCAGCGCTTGTCCATCGAGTAATCAGAGATTCCTTTCGCGCACGCGGCCAGCGCTTGATCTCCCGCTCGCGCCTGAGCGCCGCCCCCCGGTCAAGCCCGGTCTCCGCCCACACGAGGCTGACCGGGCCGCGACCGCGGGTGTAACGGGCGCCCCGGCCGCAGGCATGAAGCGCCACCCGGCGCCTCAGATTCAGCGTAACTCCGCAGTAAAGCGTCCCGTCCCCGCAGCGCAGGAGGTAAACGCTCCAGTCATTCCCGGCCAACGCGGAACTCCAGCCGTCGCCTGACGATCTCGCGGTTTGCATTCTGTTCGAGATCGAGCGCCGCTGACACCACGGCGTCCCATTGATCAATCAGGCGCCGCACCGTCGCAGGATCCTCCTTGCATGCCCGTACTCGCTCGCGGAGTCCCTCGGACACGGAACCGAGAGTCTCAGACCAACCCGGATCGGTCCAGTCCGGCAGCTTCGGCGCGAGGGGCGCGGGCGCCGCATCTCGCACCGCCACCCATCGGCACCGGGAGCGCAGTGTGGGCAGCACGTCATGCACGCGATCTGTGATCAGCACCACGACGACGGGATCTGGCGGTTCCTCCACGAGCTTCAACAGCAGATTGGCCGCTTCGGGTGTCATCCGGTCGGCATTCCGCACGGCGAACACACGCACCGGGGCCATCAGGGGAGGCACCAGGGCCCGCGTCGGAAAATCGGCCACCTCGGCCCGTCCGATGCTGCGTGCCGAGCCGAGCTCGACCTCGGTCCAGTCGGGATGCGCCGCGCCCGTGCACGCACGGCAGGATTCCCCCAACGGGTGCGTACACAAGAGAGCGCGCCGGAGCGCATGAACGACCCGCGGCTCGTCGTCTCGGGATACTTCTACCAGATACGCGTGTCCCCGCCGCCGGCGGACTGCCTCCCCAAGCTTCCCGAGCTGGTCCTCAAAACTTCTCATAACGGTCCACGGACAGCACGAAAATCGTGGCACCGCCTACGGTCACCTCGACCGGAAACGGTACGTAGGGTTCTCCGCTGTGCGTGGGAGCGGTCGGCGTCAAGGTTTCCTGACGCAGTGAAGACGTGCGGCGCAGCACGGCCAGCACCTGCTCCACGTCGGGCTCTTCCGTGCCGACGAGGATGGTCGTGTTGCCCTCGCGCAGAAAGCCTCCCGTGCTGGCCAGCTTTGTGGCCCGAAATCCCCGGCGGTTCAGTTCATTGAGAGCCGTCAAGCCGTCCTTGTCCTGCAGGATGGCAATAATCAGCTTCATCCGCGGGCTTCCCCTTTCGGCTCCAAATAAGGTTCTACAATCCGACGAATGTGAGCCGCCACGTCTTCCGGAGGCTTGTCAGCCTCCACAATTTGGATGTGAGCAAATTCGTCGGCCAGGTGCGCATATCCTGCCCGCACCCGGTCGCGAAAAGCCAGGGAGCGTCCCTCGATCCGATCCTTCGGCTCATCCGAGAATCCCCGGCCCGAAAACAAGAGTGTCAGCCTGGGCAAAAGCCCACCGGTCGCAATCCGGTTCAGCGCCGCCACGGTCTTGGCCCCGACTTGTGCGCCATAGCCTTGATAGGCAATGCTTGATTCCAGGTATCGGTCCATCAGCACGATATCGCCCTCAGCAAGCCGCGGCCGTACGATCCGTGCCAGAAGTTCGGCCCGTGCCGCCGCAAACAACAGCGCCTCGGCCATGGGGGTCGGGTCCACCTCGGCTGTCAGCAACAACGTTCGAATGCGCTCGCCGAGAGCGGTGCCTCCGGGCTCGCGTACGGCCGTGACGGAATACCCTCGGGCCAGAAGCCAGCTGCGAAGATACTCTAGCTGCGTCGACTTTCCGAGACCGTCTAGTCCTTCAAACGCGATCAGGCATCCACGACCCAGACCCGCCACCCCCCTTCTCCCCGCTCGAGGCCTTCGACTCGGGTCCCCCGGCGATTTAGCTCCCCTATGTAGTCTAAAACGTCTGGCTGAAAGATCTCACCCGGTACGATGAGCGGGATCCCGGGCGGATACGGCGTGAGTGCCTCCGCGGCCACGAGACCATGCACACTCGACAGGGGCCGGGAACGGCGTGGACGGTAAAACGCCTGCGCAATCGGCATCGCGCGGGGCGGAATCTCGGGATAAAATGCTGGCACGGCCGGGGCCGTTGGAGGCCCGAGAGTATCGAGGAACTCTATCCCGTCTTGGGCTGTCAGCCCCGCATGGGGGCCCATAATGAACGTAACCGAGGCGGGCCCCACTTTTTCCGGAGTGTAGCCGGCCGCCGCCAATCGCGATGCCGTCGCCGCACCGTCTGTCGCGATGGTGAATTTCGCGGGGTCTACCCGGGCCCCCTGGCGCTCCTGCAACGCTTGCAGAACTCGATGACCCCGGCGCTCGGCAAGGGTCCAGAGTTCCCGCGCCCAATCGGTATACGCCCCCCACCCTCCATCACCGTCTTCGCGCGCGCGAGCGTAAACCTCGAGACCGGCCAGCAGGAGGTAGGAGGGTGACGAGGTCCCAAGAAGCCGCCACCAGCGCTCCACACCGTCCCGCGGCCACGCATGGCGTGCGAGGAGGAGCCCTGACTGGGTCAGGACCGGCTCCGTCTTGTGGAGACCGTGCGCCACCAGATCCGCTCCTTCCCGCAGGGGATGGGGCGGCAAGGAGGCGTGACGGCCGAAGTGAGCCCCGTGCGCAGCGTCCACAAACAGCGTGACGCCCAACCCTATGGGCGGCTCTGCGACAATACCCTCATACGTCGGCGACACCAAAAGCCGCCGTGTCAAGGGCCCGCGCGGATCCCCCCACATCTCTCGGGTCGGGGGCAGCGGGATCCCAAACTGGGGATCGATGGGCACCTCCAGCCAGCTCACGTCCCACTCTCCCAAGAGAGCAGCGGCCAGCACACTCCGGTGTGCCAGCCGAGGGATCTGGACCCGTGCGCCACGGGGAGCCCAGGCGAGGCTCCCGGCCAGCACGGGCAGGGTTGCCCCCTGCACCGAAAGCCATGCCGCCCCGGCTCCGTATGCCGCCGCCATCCGCTCTTGCAGCTGCTTTAAAAGCCCCGACGGAGCCGACAGGGAGTCAAGTCCCTCCACCTCCGTCAGATCGGAGGCCCACGCGAGGAAGTCGCCGCCTTCGGGCATGCGGCCGAAGTGGCCCGGCATATGCAGACGAGTCTTCTTAGATGCCCACTCCATGGCGTCTCGCAGGGGCAGTCCCCGGCGCTCTTGCACACGGACCTCCTTTGCCGGGTACGGGTACGGAACCACGCCCCCGTATGTGACGGGCGTTCATGGGTCGGGCCCCGCGCCGGTTTCGCCGCCGGCCGCTCACGGAACGGCCCGGACTCGTTTGAAGATGACGACGCCCTCCGACTGATAGACGGTGACCCAGCTCGGGTCGTGGGCCAGAAACACGGCGAGCGGCGAGTCTTTGTGCCACAGGACATAGTCTACCCGGTAGTGCGCGAGCGTCGGATCAGGGTTTCTGGTCAGATTCGCGATCCGGAGGAAGGTGCCGAGGACTCCCGTTCCGACATAGAGGTTGGTCCGCCCGTCAATGAATACGGGTATCCCGCGAGCGATCAGATAGTCCCCCCACCGGTAGGTGCTGAACACCCGGCCTGGATGACGCTGCAGGTATGAGACAGCCGCCACTGGCTCGGCGGAGGGAGTACCGGGTGGCTTCGCCTTGCCCGACAGCATGGTGACGCCCAGCAACACTGCCAGCGGCAGCATCAGCCACGCTGGTGATCGCCGGTCGAGCGAATTCCAGGGGCGAAAACCGGCGGCCAGCACGCTCCACGCGATAACCCAGTAAGGCAGGAACCGTACCCCGTGCAGGGCCGCCGTCAGCATACCGCCGGCCAGAACCGCGAGCGGCCAGTCCACCCTTTCATCTGGGCACAGAGCGAGCCAGAACAGGGTCAGGGCAATCGGACCCACTACCAGCACCAGCAGCAGGAGGATGTGAAAGTCCGGCGACTGCCACTCCGCAATCACGTTGCCGATGCGGCTGTCCATCGAGTCGACAAACGCATAGCGGATCAGGGAGGGTCCATGCGGATTGACCATCGTGGCCACCACAGAACCCACAAGGGTGAACACGGCTCCGGTCCTGGGTAGAGGATCTGTCGAAAACCGCTTCCAGCGCACAGGCGTGAGTGCCCAGATCACCTCGAGTAAGAGCACGAGAAGACCCAGCAGAAAGCTTTCGTGCATGTTCGCCCACACGAAGAGCAGCGGCGGGATGACGTAGAGCGCGCGTCGATGCGTCCTGGCGGCCGCGAGCAGGCCTAAAAGGCCGGCAAAGAACAGATAACTCCACTCCTGCGGCCGGTCACGCACGAAGAAGAAGAGGCCGAACCCGGCGGCCACCGCGAGAAGGCCGGCCCACGTGTAGCCCGCTCCCCGCACCCGGGCTGCTGCGGCCACCGCAAATACGGCAAGAGTGCCCACGCCTGCCGCCATCAACCAGAACGCCACCGGGCCCATGAGGTTGACAAGGGAGGCCAAAAGCACCTGGTAGCCCCACTCGGGGTCAAACCATGCACGGCCATGCAGGGTGTAGGAAAAGGGGTCGTGTGTGATGAGCGCGTGATGCTGAAGCATGTAGCGGCCCGTCGCCCATTGCCAATACACGTCGCCGTTCATGCCGCTGAACATTTGCACGCGCCACAAAATGAGCGCCCCGACCAACACTCCGAGCAGCCCGAGCGGGATGCCCCGGGTCTTTGTCATCCACGCCCTTCTTTCACCGACTCTCGATTCTCGCCCCGACTAATTTCTCCTGCCCGCACATAGGGGGGAAGGAGAGGGGGGAGTCGATGCGCCGGCGCTTACGGCACCGGCAGGGCCCCATTGCCTGGGTGCTGCTCGCCCTCGTACTTCTGGTTCTCCTGCACGGGATCTTCGGCGCAGGAGCTCCGCAGTACCTGAGCGTCATCTCCGGGCGGGTTCTGAAGGTCTCGACGACCCAGATCACCCTAAGCGTGGCGGGCACGCCGGGCGTCGAGCGGTCTTTTATCATCACATCTGGCACCACACTGTACTTGTCTCACACCGGCGGACCCGTGGCTCCGACCCAGCTGCTCGCCAACGGAAGCTTTGTCAACGTCGTGGGGGTCTCCGACGGAAGCGGCTTCGACGCTCGCAGCATCACTTTGAAAGCGACGCCGGTCTATGGGCGGCTTGAAGGCTGGGGAACGGGCCGGCTCATCGTCGCCGTACCGAACGTCGGCGGCCTCACCATCGGCGTCACACCCGCCACCTGGTTTCGCTTTCAAAGTTCAGATCCTGGTGTACTCCGTTCCGGGGCGGCGGTCTCGGCGTTCGTATGGATTACGGCCCAGGGCGGGTATTGGGCCGAGTGGGTGCGCGTTTCACCCTAGCGGGGACCCGCCCGCCCGTCCCCAATCTTGGAGGCGGCCCGGCGCGAAGGACAGCACGACCGCGAGAAGAACGGCCACGGCTGCTCCCGGATAGCCTCCGGTGTCCCAAGCCGGCATCGCCGCCCTAAGGCCGAAGGCGGCTAGGGCCATGATCACGGCCGTCCCGAGCATTCCCAGGCCGTAGTGTGAAAAAGGGGGCCGATCCCGGGACGATGACGCCTCCTCCAATGCGAGCAGCGCCTGGACCACAAGTGAAGATGCTGCCAGGCCCACGACCGCGACCGGAGCGAACCCGCCCATGACATGCCCGAGAACGGCTGTCGGACCGGCATCGCCTCCGGGGGAGACGCGCGAGGCCAAAAGCGCCGCCGCCCACACCACAAGACTGACCGCGCCGTAAATTGTCCGGGTAAGCAAGGATGGAGCCCCCGTCGCGACCCGACCAGAGAGGCCGGAGACGGCAAACCACGCCGCGGCCACGAAGGCCACGCCTGCGATGGCGGGGAAGGATGGGGGCGGCGCGATTCCGAGTCCCTGCAGGCCGATCGCACCTATCACGAGGAGGGCCAGGCCCACGCAGACGATCCACAATGCGCCTACCTGAAGCCAACGCGCTCCGGCCGGACGCATCAGCAGCACCACCGCAACTAAAAGCGCGTCCAAGAACTCACCGAGCGGCGGCCGCATCAGACTCCCGGCGAGCCAGATGAGGAGCGCCAGCATGGCCATGCACTGCAGAGGTTTCCCGCCGGTGGTCTCCGCGCATCGGGGCCACCAGCGCCAGCCGGAAAGCGGTGCAGGCACGAACACGGCTGCCGCAACCGTAAGGGCGGAAAGCGCGAGTGCCGCCCCAAAGCCAACCGGAAGACGTGCTGCCAGCGATCCGAGCGTCCAGCTGACCAGGGTAGCTCCACCGATTGCGGCCGAAAGCTGGGAAGAACGCCCGCCAGGCGCGGGCGCTTCGGATGAGGTACGCATCAGTGTTCGCGACCACCCTCGGCCTGAGGCTCACAGACGGGGCCAGGATTGACCCGCCCCTCATTATCGTCTAATGTGGTCCTACTTGGAATGGACCTAATCGTTATCGTGAGGCGATTGCGTGATATTTTGGGCTCGGTCGAGATCGGCTCAGGTTGCGGAGGTGGTCCGGTGATTAAGATCTACCCCGATCTCGATGAAGAGGACCTGTTCCTTCGTCTTTTCCACAAAGGTGTCAAGGCGCAATGGACAGTCGAGGATGTCGACTGGCAGGCTCCCTTGCAGTTTTCAGATCGTCAGGCGTTGGGTCTCGCCCGCCTCCTAACGCCCGTTTACCTCGGCGAGCAGTCTGCCATGATCGGAGCCAGTGTCACGCTGCCGCAGATGGCTTCGGCGGGTGAGACGTCGTCTCAGATCTATCTGGCCAGTTTTCTGATGGATGAGGCCCGGCACTTCGAGGCCTTGACGACACTTTACGGTCGCCTTGGCTACAGTCCGGTGACCATTCGCGAGATGCCGGAGATGCTTCGGTACCACAATCGGCTGCGCCGCGGCGACCGAGTCGACTGGGTGTGGGGGATTCTCATCAGCGACATCTTTGCCAAGAATTTTTATCAGATGTTCGCCAAGACCCAGCCTGAGGCGCTATTCGGGCGGTTGTCGTCGCGGATATTGGTGGATGAGTCGCGGCATCAGGCGTTTGCGGAAAACTACCTAAAGCGCGCTATCCCCTCACTTCCGGGCGACCGGCTGGATGTGCTGCGAACCATGCGCGATGAACTCCTGCAGATCATGGACGGGATGTACTTCCGGCTGCGCGATGACGCCAACGCCATCGGTATTGACGGAGCCGATTTCCTCGAGCACCTAAGTGACGAGATTGCGCAGAAGGCCCGACGCATCGGTCTCGACGACCCCGACAACGAGGGCGATGCCGCCAACCCCGCCCGGGGTGCCCGGGTCCGGCGGCTCGTGAGCGGCGTGGGCCGGGCCCTCAATCAGACGGGCGACTCCATGCGCGCCCTGGCCCCGGGCAAGTCTGACTGCCAAAGCTGCTTTATGGCCCTTCTTTGCCGAAGCCGGCTGGTGCGCGGCCGCACGGTCGTCGCGTCGTAGGTTTCCTGATGATCCTGCGATCTTCGGCCGGCGTGAGCGAGGGCCTCACGCCGCCTGAACGTTGTGCGAGCGGCCACCCTTCAGCCGAAGCGTGAACGGAATGCTGCCCAGGAGGGTGGCGGCCCCCACCATGAGGGCAATTTTCGACCCATAGGCCGCCGCCACCAAGCCTAAAAGAGCCACCGCGAGGGAACCGAGCGTGTTGCCCACGCCAACCGTGATGCCGGACGCCATGCCCTTATTGTGGGGAAACAGCGCCTGCCCGTACACCATGACGACACTGGAGCTTGAAAACAGGCAAAAACCGAGTGCCGCCATGGTAATCCACGACCAGGGACCCCCGACGTTCAAAAAGGCAACCAGGCAGGCACTCGAGAGAACCGCGGAGCCGATGAGCACCGGCTTCGGTCCCAGACGGTCCGACAGCGCCCCCCCGGACATGTTGCCAAACGCCCCCGCCAGGAACATCACCGACAAAAGGCCCGCGGCTGCCGCCAACGGGCGATGCAGCTCGTGCCACAGAATCGGTACCAGCACCAATACGCCAGTCGACGCGAGGTTCCGCAGTCCCACCATCGCGAGGAGATTGGCGGCGTGGCGGAGTCCGTCGCGGAACTCCGGTGTCCATACGCGCACGGATCGGATGCGCGGCGCCGGGGCAGGTGTCAGCAGCCGGGCCAAGATGACCGCCATAATGAGACCGGGGATGGCGAGCAGCACCAGCCCATGCCGGCCCAGCAGGAGAAAAGTCGTGGTGGCGGCCACCGGGGCGACGGCCCTCCCAAAGTTCCCCCCTATCATGAAAAAGCTCATGGACAGCCCCTTCTTCCGAGCTGTCAGGTCTCCGACCAGAGCGGACGCGTGGGGATGGAAGAGCGCGTTGCCGATGCCGCCCACCAAAAGCGCTGCCAGGAACACCCAATACGCCGGCGCGAACGCCAGTGCCGCCGAGGCTACGAGGGCCCCTCCCCCAAGGCCGCCCACCACAAACCAGCGGGTGCCGAAACGGTCAGCTAAAAATCCAGTGAGGGGCTGCAGGAGCTGGGTCGTGAGGGAAGCAATGCTGGACAAGAGACCTGCCAGCACGACGGAAAAGTGCAGATCGACCATTAAAACCGGCAAGAGCGCTGGATAGAGGTTCGGATAACTGTCATTGACGAAGTGGCCGAGCGTGAACCCCGACGTTCTGAGCCAGACCCGTCCCATCTGTTCCGGGAGCTCCCGTGCTGCTGCCGCCATGCTGACATCCCCCCGGTTCCTGTTCGCTTCTGCCTCCCTCTCACTCGGTGGCGACCGTCAGTGATTCCGCTGGCCTCCACGCTCCAGATGGGCGGCAAAGAAGTTTTCGCTCCCCCGGTTGGCCATGCTGGCCGACGCCGAGATGTCCAGACACAGGGCAGCGGCGGCGACAATCTGCGCAAGCCGCTGGGCCCCCCCGGGTTCCAGACACCCGAGGATGCGAAGATAGCTTTGCGCAAACGGCATGGTGGTCCCGCCGCCGACGGTCCCTACCTCTAAACCCGAGAACCTGAGCGAGAAGGTAATGCCGTCGGGAGTGCGATTCACGGTGGCCTGTGCCATGCTGGAGGTAGCCACCATACCCATGTCCTGTCCCGTGACGAGAAATAGCGCCGAAACCGCGGAGGCTGGCGTAAAGGCAAAGGATTGCATGCCGCTCGCATGGGCGCCGTGCAGACCCGTCCACTCCAGCCGGCTGAGCTCATCAGGATCCACCTTGAGATAATACCGAATGACGGCGTCGGGCATCCACGTCCACGCGAGAACGGTCTTGCCGTGGCCGCGGTTGAAGTACTCCCAGCTTGGCTTCTTGTCACCTCCCATATTGCTCTCCAGATACACATTCGTGGGAAGCGGCCCGTCGTCCGGCAGTCGGCGGCGGATTTCGTTATTGAGCGCATAGGCATTGCGCGTCATCATGTTGGGTCCGCAGGCATCTCCGGTATGGAATCGATAAAGAAGATGGCAGGCGGGCCCGACCAGGCGCGGCTCGATGTGCAGCAGCCGAGCATGACGCGACAGCACCGATCGCGTGGACGTCTCCCGGTAGCCGGGGTTCTGGGGGTCATGCAGCCAGGCTTTCAGGTCGGGCTCGATGGCCTGCACGAATCGATAGAATCGGACGGCGTCGTCGACGCGATCAAACACCCAGGCTGTGTCCCGCGTCATCTCATCATGCAGAATGATCGTGGTGACGCCGCTGCCCTGGTTCACCGCCGTTATGCCGCGCAGGAGCGAAGCGGACAGGCCTCCCTCGGTGTGGGCCAGAGGCAGGTGGACCAGGCTCTCGGCACGATGGACTTCCGTCAGGCGGCCAGAATCCTCCACCTGGTACTGACCCGCCGACAGGCGCAGGGGCCCGACCACGCTCACGGGCATGATCATCTGCCCCACGTACGCTTCCTGGTACTGGCTCATGATCCGGTCCTGATCTTCGGCGGTGGGAAAGATGCGCTCATCATCGGGTTGGAAGCCGGGCAGGCTACGGAGTGCGTGTCGCCGCTCCTCAATCGCCGCGGGATGATTCCGATGCGACCATCGACGGCGCACGACATGACCTCCTGCTGAAACTGCTGGACATCAATTATACCCGATAGTCCGAAACCCAAGAAAAAACCGCCGGTCAGGCGACCCGCGGCGGGGATCGTTCACAACTGCACAGGAGGAAGATCTCGACCGATTAGTACGGCCTCGCTGCAACGGTTACCCGCTGTCCACGGACCGCCTATCAACCCGGT
>JAKATP010000076.1 GCA_021818685.1 Bacillota bacterium
ATCGGTCTGACGCCCCGTCGACCGGGTTGGATGGCCTTCAGACTGGCGACGTTCGGTCAACTGGCCCGCCCCATCCCCGACTTTGACGAATCCCTGGGAGACGGGGAACCTTGGAAGGATATCGGCCTGGCAGATGGAAAGATCCGTCAGGGTGGGACCGTCATGACCGGGGTATGGAGTCCGAAGCAATCGCCGTCGCTGGCCGGGGGATTGATCCGACTGGCGCGACCGTTGCAGCTCGGCATCTGGACCGGCTCCACCGTCATTCTGGGCCTCTCGGCCGTCTTTCGCTTCCGTCCGGACTGGCTTCTCGCCCTCGTCTTGGTGGCCGTCGGCGGCGTGGCCCTGCAGGGATACATCACGCACGGTCTGAACGACCTCTACGATTGGCAGTCCGGTACCGATCAGACCACTCCGGGACGCATTTCCGGCGGCTCGCACGTCATTCGTGATGGACTGCTCGACGGCCGCCACATCGGCATTACGGTCGCCGTCGCCATCGCCGCCTATCTTGGGCTCCTGGCGTGGATGGGAGTCTGGCGTACGCCCGCCCTATGGCCGCTCGGAGTCGCCGCCTTAATCGCTTCTGTTTTCTACAGCGTGCCACCGCTCCGTTTTTGTTACCGACCCCTCGCCGGGGAGTGGCTCGGCATCTTCCCGGCCATGACGGCCGGCGTGCTGGCGGCCGGCCTGGCGGTGCAGCAGGCGCTGACGCCCGTTCTGTGGGTGACCGCCGTCCTGCAGGGTATCATCTGCGTGGCATCGGTGATGCAGCACCACCTGGTGGATATCGACAGCGATTGGCGGGCCCGGCCGCCGAAGCATACATCGCCCGCGTACTGGCAGCGGCGCGTGGGCCGACCGGGATCGGAGGTGGCGATTTTCTACCTGCTGGTCGCCGTGGTGGTCAGCGTGGCTGGCGCCATTTTCGTCGCGCCGCGGTTCTGGTGGTCGGCGGGCCTGTGCATCGTCGGCGTCGTCCTGGCGTCGCGGACGCAGCAGGGCAACCAGGATGCGGAAACGCGCAGCGATTATGGGCTTAAGTTCCTGGGGGCCGTGAACGCGATCGGCTACGTGGTGATCGCGGTCGCCGTCGGCTGGCATTAAGCGGCCGCGCGACGGGCACAAAAAATTGGTGCCGAAGGCCGGACTTGAACCGGCACGTGGTGTTACCACACGCGATTTTGAGTCGCGCGCGTCTGCCAATTCCGCCACTTCGGCGCCACGCCTTCATTATACAGGGCGCATCCAATGCTCACAACGCGAGCGGGCCGAAACCGTCAGGGCATATAGGCCGGCGTGCCCTGTCCGAACCCGCCGCCGGACCACGTGACATGCGGCGCCGTGTTCTGGTACAAGAGCCACGTCGGGGCTGGATATGATGCCTGCACCAGCGATCCGTTCAGATAGAACTGGAACGTTTCGCCGAGCACCGCCAAGCGCGCCACCGCGTTGGTCAGATTGACAGGCGGGCCGGTTCCATCAGCACCTGTCGGGCAGGCGGTCAAAGGGTATGCGAATGAGGGTCCGGGCCCGCAGTTTTCCGGTATCGTGACCGCGACCGTAACGGCGGTCGCGGTGGTCCAGGAGTCGGTATTGGCGACCGCTACCAGGATAGGCCATGGGGAGCCTCCCAGTGCGCCGCCGCTTGCGACCATCGTGGGCAGGGCCACGGAGCCACCAGCGTAGAGCGGCACCAGTTGTCCTGCCTGAAGAGCCCATCCCGGTCCCACCGCGGCCGAAGCGGCTTGGGCATCGATGGTGACGAGGAACCCGATGGCGCCCGTGTCCTCCGGCGCGTCGAGGGCGGCCACACGCACCGTGCTCATCGAAAGAGACGGGCTGGTGGCGCTCGGGCCGGGTGTAGACGAAGAAGATGACGGCGGCACGGTCGACGGAACCGTCGAAGACGCAGGAGAATGGCGGACCGCGGACACCACCTTAGGAGGCGTGTTGAAGGCCTGCGACGGCCCGCCGCAGGCCGTGAGTAAGAGGAGCACGGCGAGTGCGGCGCCAAGACGGGGGGTGATGGCGGTAACCTCCTTTGCGAACGTCTCGAAATCCCCTTCACGCCTCCCAGACCTCTGCCAGCATGAGAGCTTCAGCGTCGGCGTCTCGTGGCCGAGCATGCCACAGGTACTTCGCCAGTGGCTACTATTTAGAAGAATTGGACGTCCGGCGAGAGCTCGTCCGACAGGTCGTGGCTCCCGAGCGTATGGACTTCCTCCATGGTCGGTTACGATGGCAGACAGACAGTCGCGACAGTCGCCATGAAGCAAATGAAGCAAGTGAGGGATCTTGTGGCACGCTACCTCATCACGAGTGCCCTGCCGTACATCAACGGCATTAAGCATCTTGGCAATCTGGTCGGCTCGCTGCTCCCCGCGGACGTAGCGGCCCGCACGTTTCGCATGGAAGGCGACGAGGTGCTCTTTATCTGTGCGACAGACGAGCATGGGACGCCGGCCGAACTGGCCGCCCGCGAGGCGGGTCAGGAAGTGGGGGAGTTTGCCCGGCAGGAACACCTCCGTCAGCGCGCCGTCTATGAGGCGTTTGGCCTCTCATTTGACTGGTTCGGACGCACCTCCAGTGCTGCCAACCATGAATTGACGCAGCGCTTCTATCGGAAGCTCGACGAGAACGGATACATCGAAGAACAGACTATCCGACAATTCTTCTCACTGGACGATGGCCGGTTTCTGCCTGATCGCTACGTGACCGGCACCTGCCCGCACTGCGGGTACGATCGAGCTCGGGGCGATCAGTGTGAGAACTGCACCCGGGTGTTGGACCCAGTGGATCTCATCCGGCCGCGCTCCACCATATCCGGCAGTGAGCGCCTGGAGCTCAGGGAGTCGCGGCACCTCTTCTTGAATCTTGGCCCGCTGGCCGATCGCCTGCGGGGCTTCATCCTCGCCCATGCTGACTGGCCGCGCCTCACGACCTCCGTGGCGCTCAAATGGCTGGACGAGGGTCTCCGCCCTCGTGCCATCACTCGCGATCTAACCTGGGGGGTGCCGGTGCCCCGGGAGGGATTTCGGGACAAGGTCTTCTACGTCTGGTTCGACGCACCCATTGGCTACATTGGAGCCACCAAGGAGTGGGCCGACGCCGATCCTGCTCGGCGGGACTGGCAGTCTTGGTGGCTTGGGCAAGACGACGTCCGCTACATCCAGTTCATGGCCAAAGACAACCTGCCGTTTCATACCATTTTCTTCCCCGGAATGGAAATGGGGAGTGGAGAGCCGTGGACCCTCGCCGCTTACATTAAGGGGTTCAGCTGGCTCACGTACGATGGCGGGAAATTTTCTACGAGCCAGGGCCGCGGGATCTTCATGGACCAGGCCCTCGACATCCTTCCGGCCGACTACTGGCGCTACGCGCTACTCGCGCAGGCACCGGAGACCGACGACGCCGACTTCACCTGGGAGCGTTTTGCGGCCATCACCAACAAAGATCTGGTGGGCATGTTCGGAAACTTCTGCCATCGCGTGCTGACCCTGACCGTGGCCAATTTCGGTGAAGCGGTTCCGGAGGGCGGAGAGCCGGGCGTCTTTGAGAATCGCCTCTGTGATGCCGTGCGGACGAGTCTCGAGACCTATCGGGAGCATCTGCGGGCATTCGAGTACCGGCGAGCCGTGCAGGAGATGCGGCGACTGTGGTCACTCGGCAACCTGTACCTGGAGGAGCGCGCGCCTTGGCGCCTCGTCAAGGAGGACCGACCGGCGGCCGCCTTGGTGTTGCGACACGCCCTCAATCTGATGCGTGTCTATGCGCTGGCTGCATGGCCCCTGATGCCGGATACAGCCCGCACCATCCTGACGGGACTTGGCCGCGTGGACGATGTGAAGGAGCCCCGCTACGCGGGGGCCGAGCGTCTTGATACCCTCATTGGTGGTGAGTCGTTAAAACCCTTTCCCCCGTTGTTTCGACGACTGGACGCCGATGAGGTGGCCGTTCTCCGCGCGCGCTATGCCGGGACCGGACCGTCCTGAAGAGGCCGCCCCGCCGAGGGCGGTCGTCTTTGACGTTGGCGGGGTCCTCCTCGACTGGGACCCGCGGTACTTATACCGGAAGCTATTTACGGACGCGGGCGCGATGGAATGGTTTCTGGCCCATATCGGAACCCCCGCCTGGCACGTCCAGCATGATAGGGGTGTGTCCATTGCCCTTTCATGCGAGACTCTGTCGCGCCAGCATCCGGCGTTTGAGCGGGAGATCCGGGCGTGGGCGGAACGGGGAGAGGAAATGGTGCGGGGCGAAATACCCGAAGTGGCGGACATCCTGGCCGCGCTTGACCGCAACGGCGTGCCCTGCTACGCCCTGACCAACATGGAACGGGAGACTTATCCGAAGCGACGTGCTCGCTTCGGGTTCTTCACTCACTTCACGGGCGTGATGGTGTCGGGCGAGGAGGGAATCGTGAAGCCCGACCCGGCCCTCTTTAACCGGTTTCTGGCGCGCTATCGTCTGGACGCCTCCCGCACGCTCTTCATCGACGATAGTGGCGCCAACGTGGAGACGGCCCGTCATCTCGGCTTTGTTACGCACCGCTTCGAAGGCGCGGATGGCCTGCGGCAGACCTTGACGCATATGGGCCTGCTTACTTTTTAGAGGGGCTCCACATTGTCCTTGACAGATCGTCGCGCGCACTGCATATTTATGCACATTCATGCAAAGGAGGCGAGTCCGTGTCCCTTCCGTCACTCTCCATGCCCGCTGATTGGCCAGCCCTCACTGGGCTTGACTGCCTCCGATTGGCGGATTTCTCTGCAGCGGACCTTACCCAGCTCGTCCGCCTGGGGCGCGAGGTCAAGCAGCTGTCCGCACTCAAAGTTCCCTTCGAGCCGCTGCGCGGCTCGACGCTCGCCATGATTTTCGACAAGCCTTCGACCCGAACCCGGGTCTCGTTTGCGGTGGGGATTCACGAGCTCGGGGGTCAGGCGCTGGAGCTCAATCCCGACACGCTGCAAATAGCGCGGGGAGAAAGCCTTGCGGACACCGGTCGCGTCCTCTCCCAGTACGTCGATGGCATCATGATGCGCACCGACGCCCACGAAAAACTTGAGCAGCTGGCACAAGCCGCCAGCGTTCCCGTTGTCAACGGCCTGTCCGATTCCTTTCATCCCTGTCAACTGCTGGCCGACCTCCTGACTCTGTACGAACGCCACGGGCGGCTAACAGGCCTGGCCGTGGCGTATGTCGGCGACGGCAGTAATATGGCCAACTCCTGGATCGAGGCGGCGGCTCTCTTGGGGATGGGCCTCCGGCTGGCGACCCCTCCGGGTTACGAACCGGATCCAGACCTGGTCACCTGGGCGCGCACGCTGGCTGTCCGGTCCGGCGGGTCCATCCATCTCACCCACGATCCCCGCGAAGCGGTCGGAGGAGCCGACGCCGTATATACGGACGTGTGGGTGAGCATGGGCCAGGAGGCGGAGTCAGCGGAGCGGGAGGCGGCCTTTGCCCCCTATCAGGTCAATCGACTGCTGATGCAGGTGGCCGGACCGGATGCGGTGTTCCTCCATTGTCTGCCGGCGCACCGTGGTCTCGAAGTCACGGACGACGTGTTGGACGGGCCCCAGTCGCTGGTGTTTGAGCAGGCGGGCAATCGTCTCCATGCCCAAAAGGCCCTTTTGGTAAGCCTCTTGGCCGCGCGCGTGCGCTGACGGTCACCTGAGCCGTCCGAGCCATGTCCGGGAGAGGCCCGAGTACATCAGCGCGATGAACTGGGATCACGGAGAGAACTGAGAGAAAGGAAGACGGGTACCCATGCCGGAAACGGTGGTATTGGCCTATTCAGGCGGACTCGACACAAGTGTGGCGATTCCCTGGCTGTCGGAGCAGGGATACGAGGTGGTGGCCGTGGCCGCGGACCTGGGAGCTAATCTCGACTTAGCCGCCATCCAGCAAAAGGCGGTGCAGGTGGGAGCGAAGCGCTGCTACGTGGTGGATGCGCGCGCGATGTTCGCTGATCGCTTCATCCGCCCGGCCCTGAACGCGAACGCCCTCTATGAAGGACAGTATCCGCTGTCCGCGTCGTTATCGCGCCCGCTCATCGCGGAACTCCTGGTGGCGGTGGCGCACCGGGAGGGGGCCCGGGCGGTGGCCCATGGCTGTACGGGGAAGGGCAATGACCAGGTTCGGTTCGATGTGGCCATCGGTGCACTCGATCCATCCCTCACCGTGGTGGCGCCCGTGCGCGAGTGGGCGTTCAGCCGGGACGCCGAACTCGCGTACGCCGATGCACATGGAGTACCGGTTCCAGTAACCAGGCAGTCGCCCTACAGCATTGATGTGAACCTGTGGGGCCGGAGCGCGGAGGGCGGCGCCATCGAGGATCCAGGCACGCCGGTGCCCGAGGATGCTTATGCGTGGACGGTGAGTCCCCAGAACTGTCCGGGGGATCCGCTCTCGGTCGAGCTCGAGTTCCAGTCTGGAACGCCGATCGCGTTAAACGGCCAGCGCCTCCCGTTGTGGGAGCTTGTTGACGGCCTGAACGGGCTGGCGGGGAGCCGCGGAGTCGGGCGCATCGAGATGGTGGAAAACCGTCTCGTCGGAATCAAGTCACGCGAGGTGTATGAGGCGCCGGCCGCGGTCGTTCTCCTCACCGCCAAGCGGGCGCTGGAACAGCTGGTGCTGACCCGTGAGCTCTACCAGCTCCGCGCAAGCCTCGAAGGGCAGTACGCAGCCCTGGCCTATAACGGGCTCTGGTACAGCCCCGCGCGCGTGGCCCTCGACGCCTTCATGGTCGAGGCGACGCGGAGCGTGACCGGCCAGGTGACCCTGCTCCTTGATCATGGCCAGGTAATTGTGGGTGGGCGGAGCGCTGCCGGGTCCCTCTATAATCCGGGCCTGGCGACCTATTCTCTCCACGACACGTTCGATCATGGGGCCGCCAAGGGTTTTGTAGATCTCTGGGGCCTTCCCATCCGCACGCTGGCCGCGATTCACCCACTTTCGGACCCGGATGCCGAGACGTGGCCATTCTCGGTGCTGGAACCCGCCTCCCGCGCCTAGTCGGAGGGAGCGTCCCGCCCGGGGACGCTCCCGGTCGCGTCGCCTCGACGCCGGGCTTGAGGAGGCGATGGGTCGGGAGAGGAGGTTGCGCCAGGGAAGGAAGGATAGGCACCGTGCGAGAGACGGAGCCGGCGCCCACCCCGCCGAGAGCCCGGCGTCGAGGGGCCCGCGTGCGTGACGAGCCGGAAAAGTCACGCCCGCATGAAGGTCAACCGACATCGTGCTCGACGTCCTGAGCGATATTAAGAGCTGCTAGTGGGAGGCTCGCGTCTCGCTCCCCACGGCATCTTTTGAGCTCGCCGCGCAACGGCTCGCGGACCGCGTTCATCCCGAGGTCGGCCCCCACGGCGCCCGATCCTCGCGGGTCACTCGTCCATGGCGTGGAGGCTGGTCGCCTTGGCATCATGGCGGTAGAAAGACGCCCTTCGTATCTGTCGATCCACGAACGACAGCGTGAACTCGGAATCGGCGTACAAGACGCTCACGTAGAAGCCTTAGTTCCCCGACCGCCTTGGCTCCATCGAGCAGGCACGGATCGCCTGCCGGGAGTTCTGCTGCCAGTACCACAGCCAGCACTGGCCCCCCGGGCATCGGCTCTTCACCCCGGCGATGTTCCACCCTGGAATGGGTGACCCCATCACGGCCCGCGCGGAGGCGTGGCCGCCGACCGCGCCCACCACCTCGAACCCGTCAACCATGGCTGGCCGCATGCTCGCACCATCGAGCCGACCGTGTGGTTAACGGGACCCGCGACACGCTGATGGTCCCTTCGTGCCGGCCCCGTGGCTGAGCTGCGTGAGGGGTCCAGTCGGGCTTCATAGGTTCAGCGTGATTTCGGACAGTCGACATACTGTGATGCGCGGGTGGATATCGCACACCGATGGCGACGTCCAAAGCTGCGTCAGGTGCGGGACGGGCATGGGGCCGGAGCTCCTTACATCGCCATGGCGAGGATTCTTTGGGCACTTTGGGAACCGCGCCGTTGGCACCGAACCGATCCGTCTCCCTGAGCGCGCGAGGCCACCGACGGCCGGTCGGCCGTGCCGTCCGTCCGTCCCCACCATGCACGCCTGCACCCCCAGAAACCCAAGTACCTGCGCGACGAGGTGACGGCGGTGTCGCGGGCGATGCTAAACTGAAGCGATTCAGTCCCGGCGGAGGGGTCCAGGACACCGACGGTGAACGGTACGAGGATCCCAGCCTGCGCGCGGACGTTGGATGGGGCCCAGTACCTCATCCGACGACCGGGACAGACAGGCGAGAGGACGCGGCAGCGTGCGACCGTCCAGCGAAAACTTGTTCCCGCACGGTTGATCTGACGACCTTCGGGTGCGTCTCGGGTTCTGGCGTGATTCTGGGCTTTGAGGTCGTACGACCGTCCCCAAGAGGGGGTGGCCCGACGATACCCCGTCAGATGACCCAGGTGTACGAGCGACCTCGCTTGCGTCCCGGCCGCGAATACCTGCACACCGCCCCCGTCCGGTGACACCGAACAAACCGGCGACCAGAAAGGCTCATTCGCAAACGAAAAGATCGTCGGCATAGCAGGACTGACAAGTCTGGAAGGGACGGGATAGTCAGGATGCCAGGAACAGGACCGATCAGGCTTGGGCTCATCGGTTGCGGGACCGTCGCCACGCGCGAGCACCTGCCGGGATTCCGGGCGGCGGGGCCGGAGGCTGTGGAGGTTGTCGCTTTTACAAGCCGGACGCACGGGTCTGCGGAGCGGGCACAGTTGCTCTGGGGCAGCGGGACGGTGGTCGACTGCTGGCAGGATGTGCTCGCCCGCGAGGACGTGGATGCCGTCGACATCGCGACGCCCCCCGATCTCCATCGCGAAATAGCGGTGGCGGCAGCCAGGGCCGGTAAGCACGTGTTGGTGGAGAAGCCGATGGCGCTCACCTTCACGGAAGCCAGGGAAATGGGGGAGGCCGCACGAAGCCACCACGTGGTGTTGGAGACCGCGGAATGGCCTCGGTACCATGGTGCTATGCGGGCCGCTGGAAGAGCCCTCCGGTCGGGACGGATCGGTGAGCTCACGGGCATCGAGGGATATCTGGCACACGGGGGTCCCCAGCACTGGGCGCCAGACGCCGCCTGGTTCTTCGATCAGAGTCGGTCGGGCGGAGGTGCGCTCATGGACCTGGGCGTGCATGCCATCGACGGGGTCAGGGCCGTGACGGGCGAGGATGCCACCGAAGTCGCGGCTCTTTTGTATGGGGTCGTCGAGAAGGTGGAGCGCGAAGCCGACGTACTGTTCCGCCTGGCGTCGGGGGTCCCCGGTCACCTCCGGGTGTCATGGCGTGCGCCGTACGAGAATGCGGTCAATCTAGTGGCGTGGGGAACAACCGGGCAGCTTACCGTGACAACGGCGGGCACGCGTATCCGCTGCGCCGGCGGAGCCGCGGTCACGATTCCTTCCGAGCCATCCCACAACCTTTATGCGGATTTCCTGGCCGCGTGCCGGGGAAAGACCGACAGGCCGCCGGCGGGTGAAGATGGACAGGCGGCCATGGCCTTTGTGAGTGCCTGCTACCGGTCCGCGGGCAAGCATGCCTGGGTTCAGGTCTGAAGGCCGCGCAAGGAATCCCCCGCCTCGTGACGAAAGGAAACAAGAGCGGCGCCGACAGCGCCGGTTTTTCCGTGCGAAGGAGAGGAACGACATTGGAGATGACCGGCGGAGAGGCGCTTTCCGGACAGCTGGTGCGTGAAGGGGTGACCATGCTGTTCGGCCTGCCCGGCATTCAACTGGACCACGCCTTTGCCGGTCTGTACCAGCAGCGGGAGCGAATCGCATTTCGTGGTCCGCGGCACGAGCAGGCCACCACATATATGGCGGACGGATACGCACGGGCGCGCGGGGAGGCCGGGGTAGCCCTGGTGGTGCCGGGTCCGGGGGTGCTGAACGCGGGGGCCGGTCTGGCGACGGCCTACGCCTGTTCATCGCCGGTGCTCCTCATCGCGGGTCAGATCCCCTCGGCGTACATCGGCCGCGGCCTCGGACTCCTGCATGAAATTCCTGACCAGACGGGTATCTTGCAGTCGCTGACCAAGTGGACGGGGCGCGTCCGCCGTCCCGAAGAGATTCCGTCCCTCGTGCGGGAGGCGTTCCGGCAGATGTGGCGGGGCCGACCCCGGCCGGTCGCGCTGGAGGTACCACCGGATGTGCTGGCGGCGCGGGCGCCCATCGACTTCCAAGATCCGGACCCCCGCGAACGTGACCATCTGCGGACGCGTCCTGACCAGGCACTGCTGGCGCGAGCAGCATCACTCCTGCGGGACGCGGCACGACCCGTCATTTACGCGGGGTACGGAGTGTTGGCCAGTTCAGCTTCGCAGGCGCTCGGCCGGCTCGCGGAGCGCCTCCAAGCGCCCGTCGTAATGAGCGGCGACGCGAAGGGGGCCCTGTCAGACCACCATCCGCTGGCGTTGAACGCGCTGGCTGGGGGCGAGATATTGGCGGCGGCCGATGTCATCCTGGCCGTCGGCACCCGGTTCATGGCAGGACAAGGGCGGCCGGTGGAGACCGGCGGGCGACTGATCCTGATGAACGCTGACCCGGCTGACTTGGGAGAGCCGCGGTCTCCCGCCTTGGCTGTGGAGTCAGACGCGCGCCTCGGCCTCGAGGCGCTTTGGGCTGAACTGGACGGAATGGCCTTCCGGACGCAGCCCTGGGCCGATGTTGCACGGATTCGAGCGCGGGCGGTGGCGGACGCGATGTCGATAGAGCCCCAGGCGGCTTTCTGCCGTGCCCTTCGCAACGCCATACCGGACGACGGGGTTCTGGTGAGCGAGATGACACAGGTCGGCTACGTGGCCCGCTCGGCGTATCCCGTATACGAACCGCGCACGTTCATCCACCCCGGATACCAGGGCACCCTCGGGTATGGGTTTCCGACCGCTCTCGGCGTCAAGGCCGGCTTGCCCGATCGGGCCGTGGTCTCCATTACCGGTGACGGCGGATTCGGCTGGGGATTGGCCGAGCTCGCGACCGCCAAGCGGTATGCGATCGGCCTGGTGACCGTCGTGTTTGACGACCAGGCTTTTGGCAATGTGAAGCGAATTCAGAAGGAGGAGTTTTCGGGTCATCTCATCGGCACGGAACTCGTGAATCCCGACTTCGTTCACCTGGCGGAAGCGTTCGGGATCCGGGGCATGCGGGTCGGCAGCCCGGAAGCTCTTGAGGGGGCACTCCGGGAGGCTCTCAGCGACAACGTGCCCTGTGTGATTGAAGTACCGGTCGGGGAGATGGACAGCATGCGAACGCAGCTGTCGCGGCGGGCGCAGGTCGTCCAGCCGGCGTGAAGCCGACGACTTGATAGGACGTGGCGTGGCCCGAGATAGGATGCAACGAGAAGCGAAGGAGGGGCACGCATGGCTGACACGGCCAAGGAGAGACGGGCTGCCCATGACATAGACCGCGTCCGGGCGGCCTGCACCCGTTTTCTTGCCGGGCACGGCGAGCGGACTGCGGCAGACATGCTGGCGATGATTCCCGCGGCCACCGTGCCGGACCGCTACGGGCAGGGTGGCGTGGTGGCCGACCTCGAGCAGGAGGTGGCGCGGGTCCTAGGCAAGGAAGCGGCGCTGTTTTTCCCGAGCGGAACCATGGCGCAGCAGATCGCGCTTCGGGTTCACGCCGACCGGCGTGGCCGGCGCGGCATCGTGTTTCATCCCTGGTCGCACCTCGATTGGCACGAAGGCCGCGGATACGAGCGCCTGCACGGACTGCACGGCATTCCTTGTGGCCCTCTCGGGGAGGTCTTGAGCCTCCGCGCCCTGCATACCGTCCACGAGCCGCCGGCAGCCCTTTTGCTGGAACTGCCGCAGCGGGATCTCGGCGGGGACCTGCCGTCGTGGGATGAACTGGTGGCCGAAACCGAGTGGGCACGTTCCCGCGGTGCGGCCGCTCACATGGACGGCGCACGCTTGTGGGAGGCGGCTCCTTACTATGACAAGAGTCCGGCCGAGGTGGCGGCCCTGTTTGATACCGTCTATGTCTCGTTCTATAAGGGGCTTGGTGGTATTACCGGATGCTGTCTCGCGGGGCCGAAAGACATCCTGCTGGAGGTGGACGAGTGGCGCGTCCGGCACGGGGGGAGGCTCTACGGACTCTGGCCCTATGCCGCGTCGGCCCTGACGGCGCTTCGCGAGCGGCTTCCGAAAATGCCCCGTTATTTAGAGAAGGCTCGCAGCATCGCCGCAGCGCTCACTGACATTCCGGGTCTGCAGGTGATCCCGGATCCACCGAAGACGCCCATGATGCATGTACAGATGGATGGGACCCCGGCGGACCTTTTGGCGCGCGGGCTGGAGATTGCCCGCCGGGAGCGGGTGTGGACTTTTGTGCGCCCGTTTGCCGTCGATTCTCCGCACCGGCTGCGGGTGGAGTTTTCGGTAGGGGACGCCACCCTGGGATTTCAGCCGGACGAGGTGCGGGAGCTGTTTCGGGAACTCGCCGGAGCAATCTGAGCTCTCAGCACCGGAAGAGCTTACAGGCGAAACGCTGACGGTGTTTGTCCGCGCACCATTGGCTATTGTCGATTGGTGGGCGCCGAGGCAGGAAGTTCCATCAAAAAAACATAATCCTTGAATCCAGTTCCGGCGAGCGTCTATAACGAGGTTGAGCCGTACTCCGGGGTTTACAGGGCACACACTGCAACGACGTCGGGGGGAACCATGGCGACGCCTGCTCAAGTGGGGGCGGCAGGAGACCGGCTAGTCACGTCTGATCTGCGCCGCAAGGGCTATCGAGTTCGACCGCACCCCTCCGCCTCCGGATACAGTCCCCTCGAAGCTCAGGCCCATCCGGCTCGGCTCGTCGTGCAGGTGAAGGCGGCAGAATATCCGGAAGAACCACCGTACCTGTCGCGGGTTGAAGAGGCGACGATAAAGGCGATCGCGTCGGAGATGAGTGCCGAGGCTTGGGAAGCGCGCGTGCAGGTGGATGACCGTCTTCGGCTGACACGGTCGATCGGGTGGCGGAAACTGAAGTAGATCTATCCCCTCGGGGGTCTCCGCCCAGCACCAAAGTCCGTTATCGGGCACCCAAAAGGGGTGGGGAGGACGCCCTGTGCGGCGCGTGGTATCCACGGTGGAACGGAGCAGGAGGCCGGACCTGGGACGACA
>JAKATP010000241.1 GCA_021818685.1 Bacillota bacterium
ATTGAGCGCCACGGTGCCGCCCGGTATCGGGGACATCGTTGTGGATTGGTAGCGCATTTGGTTCTAGCGCCAGTCGGGAATGCGCTTGACGACCGGCATTATCGGGCCCCGTGGATCGCTTGCGATCGGCGCGCCGACGCCGCATCGCGGTGGCGGAAACGGGGTACCCGGTCCACAGAGCCAGGGCCGCCATGGGCATTCACCTCCTGACATCGAAGACGGGGAGCCGGAACCCCCGACCCGGCCGATGTCAAGCCTGCCGGCTTGACATCGGACAGGCGGGCCGGGGCACTCAGAAGGTTCTGGCGATGTATGGCGGTGGGGACTGCGCCATGGTGAAGACAACGGAGAGGGTGCGACGGTATCGGCGCGTGGGTTCGGCGGGGGATCCATGCTATCATGAACGCGATTGAGGCGGCGCGACCGCCAGAGGGGGTGAGGGCATGACCGGCTCCGCGATGACTTCGGGACTTTACTCCATCCGGAAGCAAGGGAGCCGATGGTATGCCCGTCACCAACCTGGGAATTCTTGCGCATGTGGACGCGGGAAAGACCAGCCTCACCGAGCGCCTGCTCTACGAAGCCGGCGTGATTCCGCAGCTCGGGAGCGTCGATAGAGGGACCACCCAGACTGACACCCTCCTCCTCGAACGTCAGCGGGGGATCACCATCAAGTCCGCGGTTGCCTGTTTGCACCTCCAAGGCATGATCGTCAATCTCATCGACACACCTGGCCACCCCGACTTCATTGCCGAGGTCGAGCGTGCGCTGGGGGTGCTGGACGGGGCCATCTTAATCCTGTCGGCCGTCGAGGGCGTGCAACCGCAGACCCTCATTCTGATGCGGGCGCTACGCCGCTTGGATGTGCCCACGTTACTGTTCGTGAACAAGATTGACCGTTCGGGAGCGGACCCGGACCGCGTCCTGGACGCGATCCGGGCAAGGCTTGGAATCACCGCTGTGCCGTTGGCCCAGGTGCGGGAACCCGGGTCCCGGAGTGCATCGGTCGAGCCGTGGGACGTCGGGGCTGAAGTCTTTGACCCCATTGTCGAGGGGCTGGCCAATTACGATGACGAGGTGCTGGAAGCCTTCGCGAACGGAATGAGGCCCGACCCGGACCAGCTTCGGGGCAAGCTGGCAGCCGAGACAGCCCGGACTCGCCTTTACCCGGTCTTCTTCGGGTCAGCGCTGACCGGTGCCGGGGTAGAACTGCTCATGCACGGCATCCGGGATCTCTTGCCTTCTTCTGCGGAGGTACGAGAGAGCGGGCTGTCGGGTCGCGTATTCAAGATCGAACGGGGGTCGGCCGGGGAGAAGATCGCGTACGTACGGATCTTTTCCGGCGTCGTCCGGGTGCGGGACGTGGTGAGCTTCGGTCCAGGCCATCGCGACAAGGTGACGCGTCTGGCCGTCTTCACATCCGCGGGATGCGTCCCCGCGGAGGCGGTCGAGGCCGGTGAGATCGGAAAGCTGTGGGGGCTTCGCGCGGTCCGCGTCGGAGACCCGGTGGGCGAGGTGGCACGACCGGCGCCGACGCTTGACTTCTTAAGACCCACGCTCGAGACCGTCGTGGTCCCGCGAAGTCGGCGAGAAGCCGGGCACCTTCGGGCCGCGTTGGATGAGCTGGCCGAACAGGACCCCCTCATCAGCCTCCGCCAAGATGACGAACGCCACGAGCTGTGGCTCTCCCTCTACGGCGAGGTGCAGAAAGAAGTCATTGCGGCCACGCTCGCCCTTGATTACGGCGTGGAGGCAGAGTTCCGGCCGTCGAGCCCGCTCTACGCGGAGCGGCCTCTCGGGATTGGGGAAGCCGTGGAGCGGCTTCACGAGGGAGGCAACCCCTTTCTGGCGAGCGTGGGACTGCGCGTGGAGCCGGCTCCCGCCGGATCCGGCGTAGCGTTTCGGATTGAGGCCGAACGGGGTCGGATGCCGAGGGCCTACTTCCAGGCGGTGGAGGACACCGTGCGGGAAACCCTCCACAAGGGACTTTATGGATGGCAGGTGATTGGCTGCGTCATCGTTCAGACCGAAGCTGGGTACGTCGGTAAGCATGGCCTCGGCCACCAGTACTTTAACAAGAGTATGTCGAGCACGGGCGAGGATTACCGCAAGCTCACCCCGCTTGTGCTGATGGAGGCCTTGAAGCAGGCGCGCACGGAGGTGGTGGAGCCCGTACACCGTTTCCACCTGGAGGTGCCGTCCGACTCGCTGGTGCCAGTGATGCGGGCGCTGACACGGTTGGGAGCCGTGGTGCTGTCCCAGATGGCCCGTGGCTCGTCAACTCTGCTGGCAGGAAACCTTCCTGCCCTGGCCGTGCACGATCTCCAGCAGGCGCTTCCTGTTATGACGAGTGGGGAGGGCGTGCTGGAGGTAGCGTTCGACCATTACCAGCCGGTGCGAGGCGAGGCACCCGTCCGCCGGCGCACCGATGCGAATCCGCTGGACCGAAAGAACTATCTTCTGACCGTCCAGCGCGGCGTAGCACCCAACCGGGCCGAACACCGAAACGGATGACGGTTTCGCATTATCGAGAGGTGCGCGTCCCAGGAGGCACACCCGCCCGGGCTCTAGGTTCCGCCGACTGAGGTCGGGTTGGTTAGCATGCCGGGATGCTCGGAGGGAGCGAGAAGGTTCCAAAATTGATCCCATGATCGGACACCCGTGGCGACGGACATGAGA
>JAKATP010000242.1 GCA_021818685.1 Bacillota bacterium
GTGGAGCTTGACGTGCGCACGGCGAGCGGTGACATCCGCGTCGGCGGGGTGGCCTGAATCGGCCAAGGAGGCATCAGCGGCGGATCGGCCCTAAGAGATTGGCCTGCGGGTCAATGCCGGGTCCCCGGGCGCCCGGTTAGAGTGTCGGCATCAGCGCGCGAGTAAGACCGTGTTGGGTCCTTCGACCAGCGATCGGGCCGGTCCCGTTCGTCTCATCGACCGACCGGGGGCGCCGAATGCGAGGGAGGTCTCTCCATGCGGGCAGCGTGGGCGCTCATCCGGGAGGGGCGGGACTTCCGGCGGGTGGTGGGCGCGAGTCTCATTTCCCTCACGGGCGACTGGATCTTGATGGTGGGGCTCATGTATCGCGTGTACGCGGTGACGGGCTCCACCCTCGCGTCCGCCCTCTTGATGCTGACAGCTTCGGTTCCGGCGGTGGCGCTCGGATCGGTGGCGGGCGTATTTGCGGACCGGTGGGATCGTAGGCGCACCATGGTGGCCGCGAATCTGCTGCTGGCCGCGGGGCTTGTGCCCCTGTTTTGGGTGCATGGGCGGCAGCACATCTATCTCGTCTTCCCCGTGCTCTTTTTCGAGAACCTCGTGCAGCAGTTCTTCTCGCCGGCCGAGCAGGGTTTGTTTCCGTCCCTGGTGCGCGACGAGGAGCTTATCACGGCCAACGCCTTAAACGGTCAGACCCAAAACCTCTCCCGGCTCATCGGTTCCGCGCTGGGGGGCGTGTTGGGGGCGGCCGGCGGCATCTTTCTCGTGACGCTGGCGGACCTCGTGAGCTTCGTCGTGGCGGCCGGCCTGGTCGCGCGGGTGACGGTCGCGACCGCACACGTGGTGGCCGGGGCAGCGGAGCCGCTCCGGCGCCGCCTTCAGATCCTCCGCGACGAATGGCAGAACGGGCTTCGCATCGCGGCCGGCGAGCGGGTGCTGATGACCCTGGGCATCTTTATCGTCATCACGTCGATCGGGGAGGGCGACATCGCGACCTTGTTTGCCCCCTACGTGCGCGAGGTGCTGCACGGGGGGAGCGCGGTCTTCGGTGCCATTGCGGCCGTCCAGGCCATCGGCGGCATCGCGGGCGGCCTGGTCGCCGCCACATTTGGGGAGCGCCTGTCGGCCAGCCGCCTCTTCGTCTTGAGTGCCGTCGTCTTCGGCGTCATCGATCTGGGGATCGCTCTCTACCCCCTGGCCCTGGTGGCGGTCTGGCCGGCATTTGCCGGGATGATCCTGGTGGGCGTGCCGGCCGCGTTCATGATGGCCAGCATGATGACCCTGTTTCAGCGCCATGCGGCCGACGCCTACCGGGGACGGGTGTGGGGCGCCTTGATGGCCGTGAGCGGGCTGGGTATGATCGTCGGCACCGTGGCGTCGGGGCTCCTCGCAAGCCATCTCGGCATTATTCCGGTCCTGGCCTATCAGGGTGCCGGCTACAGTGGGGCGGGCCTCTACGCGTGGATGCGGTTTCGTGGGCGACCCGCCGCATCGCCGGCCCCGGCCGATGCGGTCGAGAGTCGCTGAGAGGCGCACCCGGGGGGAGGGTTCGCGGCGCTGCATGCCGAAGGGAAGCCGGGGGCGTTTTTGGTTGACCTATCGGGTCAGGGTGGGACGGGCCGCGACTCTTGGGCAGGTGCCGGGTCCCGAGGTGTTTTACATGGGGCGTTTCGGCGAGTGGCTGCCCCTGGACATCCATGTCGGCTGTATCGAGGCGCGCGCTGACGGAGGCGGCAGGGACCGGGTGGTCCTTATCAACACCGGCCCGCCCCCGGACTATCTGCCTTACATGAACCGGGTCTGGCGCGAGGAGCTGGGGGAACGCGCCCAGATGTCGCTGTCCGAGCCCGGCGGTATCGATGCCCTTTTAGCCCGCTGGCAGATGGCGCCGGAAGACGTCACAGATGTGGTCATCACGCCGCTGCAGGCGTATGCCATCGGTGGGGTGACCCGGTTTCCGCGGGCCGTGATTCATATCGCCCGGCGGGGCTGGGTGGATCTGCTGGCACCCCCGGAATTTGATCCCCGCCGCCGGATGGCCGTCCCGGACGTTATCCTGCGCTACCTGCTGGAAGAGGCCTGGTTCGAGCGTCGGGTGCATCTCCTGGAGGACGAGGACGCGATCGCCCCCGGTATCCGCACCTGGTGGGCGGGCACCCACCATCGCAGTTCGATCGCCGTCGAGGTGCAAACGCCGGCGGGACTGGTCACCTTCTCGGACGTGGCGTTTTACTACGAAAACCTGGAACAGGACCATCCACTGGGCATCCTGGAAAGTCTCGAGGAGTGCCGCCGCGCGTACCGGCGGCTTCGCGCAAGCGGGGCGCGGTTCGTGTCGCTCTACGATCCGGCGACGCTCGCGCGCTATCACAATGGCCTGGTGGCAGAGGGGGACACAAAGCCGTGACATTGGGAGGCAAGGTGGCGGTGGTAACGGGCGGCGGGCGCGGCATCGGGCGGGCCATCGCCATTCGCCTGGCCGCGGCGGGGGCCCGCGTTTTGGTCAATTACCCCCCTGAAGCCTCCGAGGCGGCTTTGGCGGGCGAGGTGGTGTCCGCCATCGTGGCGGACGGCGGGGAGGCGGACCGGTTTTCCGCCGATGTGTCCGACGAGGAGGCCGTGCGGGCCCTGTTCGCTTTTGCCAAGACGCGCTTTGCCGGCGTGGACAT
>JAKATP010000243.1 GCA_021818685.1 Bacillota bacterium
AAGCGCTGATGGCGGGTCTCGCGGCGGCGGCTCTGGCTCTGTTGTTCGGGGGGAGCCTTCTCACCCTTCCCTGGGCGTTCCTGTCCGGCGTGCTGGCCCAAGCGATCCGGCTCGGATTCCGCCGCCTCGGAACCGGGGTGTTGGGAGATCTGGCCGCCGCAGCAGGCGCGGTCCTGCCGGCCCTCGGCGCGGCCGCTTTCCCGGGTACGCATCCGGATCTGGTGGTGGTCGGCGGCATCATGGTCCTGGTCCCGGGTGTTCTTCTTACCACCGGGGTGCGCGACGGGATGTCCGGTGATCTGCTCTCATCGCTCGCCCGGCTTTTAGAGGCAGCCCTTATCGCTGCCGCCATCGCGGGGGGCGCCTCCCTGACCCTGTTTATCTACGTCCATCTGGGCGGGCGCTGGCCATGACCGGTACGGTCGGCCTGCACCTCCTGTTGGCGGCCGTCTCGGCCTTCTGCTTTGGCATCCTGTACCAGGAGAGTCGGGCTACGGCCCTTGCGGCGGCCGCCCTGGCGGGGGCGGGATGGGCCGCCTCTGCCCTCTTGAGCGCCGTGCCGCACCTGGCGGTCCTGCCCGTGTTCCTAGGCTCCCTGGTCGTGGGCGGCGGTGCGGAAATGCTGGCGGTCATACGGCGGGAACCGGTAACGCTGTTGGTGGTGCCCGCTATCATTCCGTTTGTTCCCGGCTATGAGGCCTATCAAAGTATGGTGGCTTTCATCCAAAATGAGTTTGTCAGCGGGCTTGAACGCGGTCTGGGCGCCTTGCTCACGGCAAGCGCCATCGCGGTCGGTCTCGCCGTCTCCTCAAGCCTCATGCGTCCACTGATGCGACAGATGCCGGGCTTTCGGGCACGCCGGTCGGGAAGGGAGTAACGGTGGAGAAAGACCCCAGTATGCGGCTTCCCCGAAACGTGGTACCCCGCCGCTACCTGATTTGGATCCATCCGGACCTCGATGCGGGTGTCTTTCGAGGCCACGTTCGGATCGAGGTCCGCATGGACGCGCCGACCCCCACCATGCGGCTTCACAGTGCGGGTCTCCGCCTGACGGAGGCCGGGGTCGTGGCCGTGGACGGGTGGTACGACGCAGCCGTGACTTGCGACCCCGAGCGGGAACAGGCCGAACTGGCCTTCATGCGGGATGTCCCGGCCGGCGACGCCACCGTGTCGATCCGGTTCTCCGGGCCGATGTCCGCCGGGCTTTCCGGCCTGTATCGGCGAACGGTCTCCACATTGGCCGGGAAGACCGCCGTTATTGCCGCCACGCAGTCTTTTCCGACCCATGCGCGGCGCATCTTTCCGTGTTGGGATGAACCAGATTTCAAGGCGGCGTTTGCCCTGCAGGTGGTGACCGAGAGTGGGCTTGCTGTCCTGTCGAACGGCGTGGAGACGGGCCGCGAGACCCTGCCCGGCGGGCTTGTGCGGGTCCACTTTGCGGAGACGGTTCCGATGTCTTCGTATCTGTTTGCGCTGGCGATAGGGCCGTTTGAGCTCTCAGCGCCCCGCGACGTGGGCGGCATCACCGTCCGCATCGCGGCGACACCGGGGCGGGGCTCACTGACCGACGTGGCCGCCGAGGCGGCAGTCCATGCGCTCCAGTTCTTCACCGAGTACTTCGGGACTCCGTGCCCGGCCACCGCCATGGACCACGTGGCGCTTCCCGACTTTGCCGTGGGAGCGATGGAGAACCTTGGCTGCGTCACCTATCGCGAGGATACCCTGCTCGTCCATCCGACCGACTCTTCGCTCCTGGAGCGGCACCGGGTGGCGTCAACGGTAGCCCATGAGACCTCTCACATGTGGTTCGGAGACCTCGTCACGATGCGGTGGTGGAACGGGGCCTGGCTTAACGAGGCGTTTGCCACGTTCATGGAGCGGCTGTGTACCGACGCCGCGCACCCCGAGTGGGACGTGTGGGCCGAAGCACTGCGGGGACGCGAGCATGCCCTGTCGATAGACGGACTCGGCTCCACCCGTCCGGTCGAGTATCCGGTGCAGACTCCGGCGGACGTCTGGGGCATGTTCGATATCCTGACGTATGAAAAGGGAAGCGCTGTCCTCCGGATGATCGAGCAGTATCTCGGCCCGGAGGTATTCCGCGAGGGCATCCGCCTGTACCTGGATCAGCACCGATTCGGCAATACCGAGACTCACGATCTGTGGGACGCGCTGGAGGCGGCGGCGGGCGAGCCGGTGCGGCGGGTGATGGACGGCTTTGTGTTTCAGGGTGGGCATCCGGCCGTGAGCGTGAGACGACACGGTCCACACGAGCTCTGGCTGTCGGCCTCCCGTTTCAGCTACGACCCCGACCATACCGCCCCATCGGACTGGGACGTCCCGCTCACGGTCGGCCTCCATCATGAAGACGGGCGTACCGAGGTGCGCCGGCTCTTGTTGGGGAGAGAGCCGGTGCGGATGGTCCTGCCCGACACGGTGGTGTGGACCGGGGTGAATGAAGGGGCTCCGGGCTTCTTTCGCGTCCTGTACGACCCGGTGCTGCTCGAGGAGCTGACCGCCCGCTTCGAAGATTTGGGAACGGTCAATCGGTTGAGTCTGTGCCACGACGCCTGGGCCGCCGCCTTATCCCGGCGGATTCCCCTGGGGCCCGTGGCGGCGCTCATGGCCCGGCTTTCCTCGACACCGGAGCCGGACCTCTTCGC
>JAKATP010000244.1 GCA_021818685.1 Bacillota bacterium
TTCTCTACGCGGCCCGCAAGAACGGCTTCTACGTGAAGGGCTGGGACCGGATCAGCCGTCACGGCATCCCGATCACGACCCAGATCATCATCCTGGTCGCGGGGATCCTGGCGATCCTGCCGTTCCCCGGATGGCACTACCTGGTCGAGCTCACCACCTCCATGGGCCTCGTGACCTATGCGGTGGGCGGCCCGAGCCTGGCCGTGATGCGGCGCTGGACCACGCGCGAGGAGCGGAAGTTCGACATGGGTAACGGCCTGGCGTCGATAGCGGGACCGGCCTGCTTCGCCATTGGCGGTGCTCTGTTCTACTTCTTCGGGTGGCCGACGACCATGCAGGCCGGACTCATCATGCTGGCCGGTCTCGTCATCTTCGCCGTGTACCAGGCGCTCTACCACTATCCGATGGAGGACATCACCAAGGGCCTGTGGCTTGTCGTCTGGATCGCGTTTATCGTGGTCTTCAGCTACTTCGGATCGTTCGGCAAGTCGCTTGACGTCGTGAAGTTCCCGCTGGACATCGTCATCGTCCTGGTCGTGTCGATCATCATCCACTACTGGGGCGCGGCGAGTGGCCATGAGACTCAGGCGTGGCGTGACTTCCGGGCCGGCAAGGACCTCGACCTGGTCGCGGACGTTCCACAGCAGGCTCCGTCGGCCGGTTCCTGACGGATCGACGTCTCCACGAACGGAGGGCCGCCTCATATGGGGCGGCCCTTCCGCTTTGGGCGCTTGTTAAAACCGGTGCTCGCGAAGCCAGGCCGCGTAGGACGCGACGCCCTCCGCAAGACGGATGCGGGCCTCGAATCCCAGCTCAGCCCGTGCCCGCTCGCGGGCGAACGGCGCGCGGAAGTCATAGCCTTTCCGCCCGGGACCGACGAAGGCCGACGTGCCGGTAGCCTGGGCCACGATTTCCGCCACCTCTCCGAGCGTGGTCTGCCCCCCGCTGATGTTGTAGGAGGTGGACACATGCGAGCCGGCCGCAAGCGCCAACACTACCGCCCGGGCGGCGTCGTCGACATGCACGAGTTCGAGCTCCTGGTCGCGTCCGCTTTCCAGGGTGATCGCGCCCTTGTCAAGTGCCATGCGGATAAGCTCCTGGACGTCTTCGGAGAGCCGTTGGCCGGGTCCGTAGATCTGTCCGATCCGGAGCACGATGGTGTCTTGTTGAAAGCGCGTTCGATAGACGTGACCGAGATGGTCGACGGCGGCTTTGGAGACGCCATACGGGGTGGTCGGTAGAAGGGGCGCGTCTTCCCCGAGTTCGGGCACGTCCGCCGTGATGCCGTAGGCACTCTCGGAGCCGATAAGGACAACCCGCAAAACGCCGGTCGCGCGGGCCGCCTCCAGGAGGCCGGTGGTGCCCATGACGTTCCCGTACAGGGTTGCCCAGGGGGCGTCCAGGGACACATCCGGGTGCGACTGGGCAGCCAGATGGGCGATGCGGCGAACGCCATACGCCTTCATCACCCGCAGAAGCCGGGGTATGTCTTCAAGCTCTCCCTGGACCACGGTATGACCGGCGGATTCGGGATCCGGGACGGTTTCGCGGTTGTACTCCACCACGGGATATCCCATGTTCCTGAGGGCCGTCACGACGCGGGGGCCCAGAAAGCCCCGTGCCCCCGTTACGAGCACGGGCGTGTCGGCCGGACTTACCATATGATGGTGCCGCCGTCTGCAACCAACGCGTGCCCGGTGACAAACGAAGCGTCTGGAGAGAGAAGAAATAGGGCCGCCGCCGCTATCTCCTCGGGGGTCCCGAGCCGGCCGAGGGGAATGAGCGCGGTGTCGGACGCTTCCGCTCCCTTCGGGTCCGGCATCGCATCCCACACCCGCCTAAGGAGGGGAGTATCGGTGGCCCCGGGGCAGAGGGCGTTCACACGAATGGCGCGTTCGCGCCAGGCGATGGCCAGTGAGCGGGCAAGCGCCGTAATGCCGCCCTTGGTGGCCGAGTAGACGGGGCTTTGAGCCGTGCCGATGTAGGCGAGCTCGGAGGCGACCAGCACCACGGATGCACCGTGACGAAGATGAGGTCCGCAATACTTGGCGATGTAGGCCATGCCGGTCAGGTTGACCGCCACCTGCCGAGCGATGTCCGCGTCCGCCATGGTCTCGATGGGGGCGGCAATCTGGATGCCGGCGGCATCCACCATCCCGTCGAGCGGAAACGTAATCTGCCCGGCTAAAGCCTTCACCGACACGGGGTCCGCAACATCCACGGACAGATAGGAGCCGAAGCCCGGGCCGTCGGCTGGGGGAGTGATGTCGGCCACAATGACCTCATAGTCGCGCGACGCGGCGCCTCGTGCCACCGCTCGACCAATCCCGGAACTGCCTCCCACGACGAGAAGCCGCTGCATACGTGTCCTCCTTCAGATCTTCCCAGCCCTCGGTTCGCTTTCTGCGCGCTCTGTGGTCAGTGTAGCCTCTCGAACCCGGACCGGATGGGTGCCCGACTTCTGGCGGCGAAATGATGCCCGTGCGGGATGTCGTGGCGCCCGCGGCGCCGGCGGATGCTAGAGTGGGATGGCGCGGCGCACTCACGTTCGCCTGCGTTCGAAGCCATCTAACCGTACCGAGGTCGCTAGGAAGACGGAGGATAATTTTCGTGCCAACGATTCCGC
>JAKATP010000245.1 GCA_021818685.1 Bacillota bacterium
TGAACAGGTTGGCCGAGCCCGAAGGCGACCACGCCCCGTCCACGTACAAGATGGCGGCAAGCCAGCCGAGGCCGAGTCCCGCCGACAGCTGCGCCAGCGGCGAGGAGTAACTGACGGCCGCCCAGCCGTGCGCCAGCGCCGAGTGCGGCAGGGCGACCAGGAAGGCCACCTGCAGCAGCGTGTACAGGGCGATGGAGAACAGCACCACCTGCAAGAGCGCTACCGGCACGTCCCGCTGAGGGTTCTTGCCCTCCGCGGACAGGTCCAGCGCCTGCCGGAAGCCGCTGTAGGCATAGACGATACCGCCGACGGACACCGCGGTCAGGACCCCGTGCCAGCCGTACGGCATGAAGCCGCCGGGGCTTCCGGAGCCGAGGTTGCGAGCGCCACCGTGGGAAAAGCCCGCGATGTTGACGATGATCATGGCCGCCGTGGGCACGATCCACTTGATCGTGGTCACCCAGGTGTTGACGTTCCGGAGCCAGCGGACTCCGTAGTAGTTGATGATGAAGAACAAGACCACCAACAGGGCCGTCACCAAGAGACCGATCGGTGTGACGGTCGCCGTCTTCGCGTCATAGAACGCCGGGATGTAGCCGCCGGCGTACTGGATAACGGCCAGGGCTTCCACCGGGGCGGCGAAAATCGCGCCGACAGCGATGGCCCATGAGGCCAGGAAACCCACGAGGGAGCCATGCGTCATCTGCGGGATCCGGGCGACGCTTCCCGCCTCGGGGACAATGCCACCCATCTCCGCCCAGGGGAGCGCCACCAGAAGCATCACAATCCCGCCGATGATCCATGAGATAATAGCGCCGGGTCCGGCCTCCTGGGCACTGAACAAGGCTCCAAACAACCATCCGGAGCCGATAACCCCGCCCATCGAGGCCATCATGTAGTCGTACCGGGTCAGGACGCGTCGGTAGTGACGCTTCGAATCCGATCCTGGGGACGTAGCCACAGCCATGCAGTACACCTCCTGGAAACGTCTTGTGCTGTGACCGGAACGTGTGTAGCCGGGCATCGAAACGGATCCCAGACCATTTCCGGTTAGTCATTCGGACCCGAAAACGCCGGAGCGGTGTCTCGGGTCACAGTTCTTTTCAGTGCTGTCTTTATTACGACGTCAATTCGGCAAGACCTTCCGCAAACGCACGACTCCAGAAAGATTTATCGCCAAGCGGCAGGCAGGCGCACAGGAACTCGCCTAAATAGCCATATACTGGCAATCCGGGGGCGACGCGCTGCCGCCGTTTAGGAGCGGCGCGCGATCTCGCCCAACGTCTGGACGCCAGCGTGGCCCATGGCGTCAAGCATCGCCTCAAAGAGGGGGATCCGCCCCGGCGTACCGATGGCTTGCGGGGTCACCACGAGCTGATAGAAGAGCCCTTCGCGCCGGTAGGCCTGAAGCTCATCAAGCCAGTTCTGCAGCACGCCCCTGTAAGGCGCTATGCGTCCTTGCCCCTGCGGCAGGGCGGGGTTGTAGTTGAAGACAAAGTAGGGCAGGTCATAAAGCTCCCAATGCCACGGCAGCTCCAGGAGTCCGGAGGCGAGCCGGTAGGGACGATCGTCGCCATGGAGCGAGCTTGAGTAGAGAAAGCCTTCGTCCTGCACGAGACGCAGCGTCGTGAGAGACACCTCGCCGAGCGGGGCCCGGAACCCCGCCGGGCGTTCCTTGGTCACGTGTCCGAGCGCATCGAGGGCCCGCGTGAGGCATTGGGCCTGGGCCGCCTCTGGCATCTGACCGAGGCTCTCCCCCTGATAGCCGCGCAGCCCGATCTCGTGGCCGGCGTCGCGGATGGCCCGGACCTCATCCGGGTAGAGCTCCGCCACCCGTCCCGGGATGAAAAACGTGGCCTGCACGTCGTGACGCGCGAGGGCGTACAAGACGCGCTGAAGTCCATGACGCGGGCCGTATTCCCCCATGGACAGGGTCTTTGGCATCCGGACCGATTCGGCAAAGAGTCCGAGCCACAGCGTCTCCGCATCCAGGTTCACGCTCACGGCCACCTGTCCCCTGACTCCGTCAGCGGCCATCGGCCGCCACCTCCCGCGGATGGGTGAGGCGCCAGACCTCGGCCACCTCGGATCCGGTCGCAAACCACACGCCGCCCGCTTCGGTCCCGCCTTGGGGATCCGCTTCTTTCATATGATGGATGAGCGCCGCCAGATGGGGGACCCGGCCGGGCTTCCCAATCACCTGCGGGTGCGTCATGAGGACATAGCACAGCCCCAGGCGGTGATAGCCGTCAAATTCGCGCCGATAGTTGTCAAACCCGGCTCCGTAAGCGCTGATGCGGTCCTGACCCCGCGGCTCGGCCGGAAACAGGTTGTAAGCGAACAGGACAAAATCGTCCAGCTCCCAACGCGGGGGGATCTCGATGAAGTCAGAGAGCCCGTCGTCAATAACGGTTCGGTAGGGGCGGTCGCTCCCGCGCATGGAGCTTGAATAGCCGAACCCCAAAGAGTGCAGAAGTTTTGGGGTCTCACGGGAGAAGTCGCCGGACGGCGTACGGAACCCCTGGGCCTGGTAGCCGAGTACATCTTCGAAGATCCGGCGGCTCTTCAGCAGGATGGCCTCCTGGCGCGCGGGGGTCTGGTCAAAGAAGCGCTCATGGCGATAG
>JAKATP010000246.1 GCA_021818685.1 Bacillota bacterium
GTGGAGCCCGTGTGGGGGATTCTGAAACAGGCCCTGGGCTTTCGTCAATTTGGCCGCCGGGGCCTCGCGCGGGTGACGGAGGAATTCGGATGGCTCGTCCTCGCCTACAACATCCGGAAGCTGGCCCGGGGCGTGCCTCTGAGCGCCCCGCCGCCGGCCGCTGGACCCTCCGCGTCCCCGGAACGCGCTGTCTCCTATGGGGCCCGCCATTCCGCCTGCCCACGATGCCTCCGTCGCGGGGGGGTTGGCCAACCGCGGCGCCCCGATCCATCGCGTGGTGCCTGCGCGGCCTAACCCCTTTCCCGGACAGGCTCCTAGCCCGTCTTTTTCCGTAGCGCCGCGGTGAAGTCCGCGCCATGCACGCATGGCGCTCCGGCCGCCGGGAAACAGAGTGGCCGAGACGCCATCAGACCGCTCGGAGGGCAGGTCCCTGGGCGAGGTCGCTTAAACCATCGACCGGGCGGTTCTGAGCGACTCGTGGCGCGGCGCGCCTGATTGTCCGACGGGAAGAGCCTCGTCCAGGGCGCCATGGACCCTCCCCCCTTTACGTGCCTTTCGGTATCAACTGGGCCCCACGGACCTGCCGGACCGGGACATCACACTATTCGCGGCGCTCGACCGGGCGCCGCTGACGGCGGGAGGAAGCCGTTCGGGATCTAAAGGAGACCGGGCCGGCGTATCGGTCAGCGGCCGCCCGGACCATGAACCCGGCGGGCTTCCGGCGTCCCCCTGACCGCCACTTGCATCGCCTGGAGAAAAGAACAGCAGCATCCCGCGCGTCTCCCGCACGCGGCACCAAAACGGCTCCGGTACCACCTCCGCCCCGAAGCGGGAAGACGGGTCCGGGCGGGCCAGCCCCCCGATCCTTGCCGATTCCTAAACCGAGCCCCGGAGCCGCAGTCTGGAGGCGGCCCTCACCTACTGTGTCCTCCTGGCCGGGCCCAAAATGTACAGCCAGCGCGGGGGCGAATTCCCCGCCCGCTCCCCGAGCGCCCCACCGCCCCTCGAGGGGCCCGTCGTTGGCCCCGTCGGGGTCAGTAGCCGCCGAGCGGGTCGTCCTCCCGAACATCGTCACATCGCCGGCACGGCATATGACTCGCAGCCTTCATGCCGAAAAACGGGTAGCCCTAACGGTATGGGTCGACATACGGCCGGTTGGCCTCGAAGAACTCGGCCAAAATGGCGTCGGAGTCCTCGGCATCGACAAACAGCGGATGAACCAGCATGGAGACCCGGAGGTCTCGCAAGCTCCGGTGGAGGGCGGCCCGCACCCAGTACCCGTACACGGTGGCCATAGTCAGCACCAGGGGGAACACCGGCTCGGGGAGCGGGCTCACCTCAAGGGCACGCACGTCGCCGTTGATGGCGACGGCCGGGACCTCGACCACCGTGTCGGCCGGGAGGCCCGAAAGCGTGTGTCCGTTAGGCACGTTCACATAGTGCACCTGGTGATCATTGGTGATGAGGCTTTGCATCAGGTTGACGACTACTTTGGAATAACCGAATCCGCCCCGGTGCCGGAGGAGTTCGGGTACGGTATCGGTCTCTTCGCGCGCGTAGAGTGCGAGCAGTTCACGTTCGAGGGCCAGCACCTGCTGTCCCCGGCTCTCGGTCCGGGCCTGGAGCTCGGACAGACGCCGACGGGCGTGAAAGTAGTACTGCAGATATCCGTTGATGCCCAGTCCCAAGTCGTGCAGTACGTTCTGGGAGAATGGGAAGCCAGGCGACCAGGGTTCCACACCGGACAGCACCTCAGAAAGCCGGTTCGTGGGGGAGGTTCCGGTCGTCATCTCCGACACGAAGGTGAGGTGGTTCAGACCCCGCCAGTCCATGGCGAGGGTCTCGGGCGTGACCCCAAGCTTGTCGGCAGCCGTCTGCAGGAAGAAGATGGAGGAGTTGCAGACCCCCACCGCCTTGACGTCTAAGGCGCGGAGATACTGGGTCATGACCCCCGCGGGGTTGGCAAAGTTCATGATCTGCGCCGTGGGGGCCCACCGCCGGACAAGGTCGGCAATGGTCTCGTAGATGGGCACGGAACGGAGAAAGGCTCCGAGACCCGGCACGGTCACCGTCTCCACAAAAGGCAGCTGATGCCGAAGCGCGATGGCCTCGTCTTCGATCCGCATTTTCTGCCCGCCGGCCCGGAGCTGGATCAGAATGAAGTCGCTGCCGTCCACGGCCGCCCTATAATCGTCGCTGGTCTCCACCTGCAGGGTCTTGCCCTTGCGAAGAGCCTGGCGCCGCGCCAGGGCCGCCATCATCTCCACCCGCTCCCGATTGATATCCATCAGGACCAGGGAGCCGATGGCCAGGGGCCGCTCCAAGAGCAGGTCCACCAACTCCGGCGTAAAGACGCTGCCGCCCCCGATGACGCCGATCTTGATATCCTTCATGGCACCAAACGCCCCTTCCCATCCACAACGGCCTTACACCCACTGCAACGAGTCAAACACCGCCCGATACCGCTCATGGCGCTCCGCATTCGGCTCCACCGTCCGCACCCGCCCGGACACCAGCCGGGCCGCGTGCGAGAGGCTTTCGAGCGCCCCCGCGCCCACCCCGGCGAGGAGGGCCGC
>JAKATP010000077.1 GCA_021818685.1 Bacillota bacterium
TCCGATCTCGTGTGCAGCAGCGTGGGCGCGGCCTGCCCGAGCGCCTGCCAGCGGATGCCGAGGGTCCCGAGCACCGTGCGGCTGCGCACCGCCAGCTTCTCCAATACCCGTCCCAAGGCATCATCATGGAACGCGGTAGCCTGAACGCCGGGGGCCCACAACAGGTCCAGCGGCAACGTCGTGGCCCAGCGCTCCACGTGGTAGAGCGGGGTCCGCTGGCTTACGACGTTCATGACCAACGCCAGCAGCAGCCGCGACGGCGGGGTCTGCGTCCGCACCCGGTCCCAGGGCAACAAGGCGTCCACGACCGGTTCCCACTGGACCCGCTCCGCTAGGAGCCGGATCGCGAGCGGGAGCCCCGCGTGCGGAAAGATATTCGGGTCGTCGGCCAAGACCCGGGCGTCATCCGGTGATGGCCGCATGCCCCCGGCTTCACGACCCGCTGGCCCTCCTCCTTTGCGCCATATGTTCTATTTTTCAGTAAGCCCTCAATCCTCGCCGATCCATGATCTGACATGCGGAAGCTGAGTCCAGAGGTGCATGCGACTATGAGCGCAGGGCATTTGCCGACTCGACCGATGGCCTGATGTGAAACATTATCGCTTAGCTATTTCGGCGACCTGGTGGTGTCTCCAGTTTCTTCTCCGACTCTGCCGGTGCTTCCATGGTCGGCGAATGGTGTCGCCGGGGCCAGTCAAAGACAAAGCCCGACTCGAACCTGATGTGGCGGACACGTAACAATGTGGGCTCCTTGGGCTCTGTGGAGGGACGGTCGACCGTCGGCGTCTGACGACTCATGGGTGGATCCATCGATAAGAGCATTCCTAAACGAGGTGGTGTTCGATCGTGGCCAGGATGGAGGTAGCCTTGGCCAGATCCTGGGCGTCGGGCACCCAGCCATTGTACCGCGCTTCCCGCGATAGCATCTCGAGGTACTCATACTTCGCAATCACTGGCATCTCGCCAGGCCAGACTTGGCGCATCTTGCGTTTGCGCTCGGCGTGGCTGGATGGGCTGAGATGCCCATGGGCGTCCAGCCGCGCATTCACATGTTGAACAGCGGCGTAAAAGAGCAGAACCAGCCGCCACTGGTTCAGGGCCGCTTCGATCTCGGGCGTCCCGAGAAGCGCCACGTCTAAGGCGGGTCCATTGGCCAAGAACTGTTCCAGGCCTTTGTTGGCCTGGTGTTGCACCGTGTGGGAAAGCGGTCCGGTCACGAGGCCGCAACCCGGCCGGTAAAAAGCTCCGCCCCGTCCGGGACCTGATCCACGGAATCCGTTACGTGGATGGTCAGCAGAAAATCGGGATCCACCTCAACATGGGCCTGAAAGATCGGTAGCTCCGCATCCCAGGAACGGGTACGGACCACCACCCAAGCCCGCCAGTCGCCCTCGCACGGTTCGCCATGCACGCTCTCTACGTCCGGACAGCGCTCAAGGGCGCCCGCCAGTCGGCGAAGCGCCGCGCGAGCCTCAGAATCCCTAGCCATCGTCGCACCACCGTCCCGGCATCCAGTATCGTTGTGCTTATGGTACTACGCTTTGCATCCTGGGTTACGCAGAGGCGGTCCATCAGCCGCCGTCGGCCTCGCGCCGTGCTTCCCGACGGCGCTCCCGCACCAGCTCGTCGGCGACGCTCTCCTGATCCCGGCGGTATTCGCGAAGGACACCCTTGGCCGACGCGAGGCGCTTCTCCAGGGTAAACACGCGCAAATCCCCCTCCGGGGTCACTTCGAGACCGACCAGATCGCCCTGTCGCAGACCCAGTTGCCGCCTGATGGCGGGCGGCACCACCAGCCGGGCGTATGCGTCCAGTCGGACCAGTGTCGCCATAAAAGCACTTCCCCCATGGTCAATATCCCGTCAGGTCTGGATGTGGAGCAAGCAGAAGTGTGGTTCTACCGGGAAAGTGGGTGATCCACGCCGATCGGCGAAGCCCCCGTGGAATCGACTGGGGCCGGTGCTCGACCCGACCGCCTCGCTACACGCGGGCCGCGTCGGCCAGCCACTCGGCAAGTTTGGACCAGCGCCGCCCCGTCGCCTGGGTGGGGACCGCCATGGCCAGGGCTTTGGTCTGACCGACCAGCACCACCAGCCGCTGGCCCCGTGTGACGGCGGTGTACAACAGGGGGCGCTGCAGCATGACGTAGTGCTGGGTGGTGACCGGAATCACCACGGCGGGGTACTCGGACCCCTGCGCCTTGTGGATGGTGGTGGCGTACGCCGGCCCCAGCGCATCCAGGTCCGCGACGTCGTACCGGACATCGCGGTCCTCGAACCGAATCGTGAGTGCCTAATCGTCGGGGCGTACCGGGGATCGCGAGCGGTACCCAGAAAGGTTCGGTGACGCCCCCAGTCATGCGCCCTGTGTGAGCTCTTGGCGGAACATCTGCTCTGGAGCATCACCTGTCAACCGAAGACCGTGAACGGTATGCCTAGCGGGCGTTTCGCGCACGGTCCGGGGCCAGGGGCCGACGTCCGCGCCGTATGGTGGCTTGGGTGCGTTGCGCACGCCGGCGTGGAGTCATCTCCGCTTGAATCCCCCCGATGAATCAGCATGCGAGCCAGGGTGGTATAGCCGATGCCGTTCTCGGCCGCCAGTCGCTTCAGTGCGTCCAAGTCGTCCTGGGAGACGCGCACACTAATGACCTGGCCGCGGTGGGCCGTGACCGACTCGCGCGGGAGATCGTCCAGAAACTCTGTGACATCGTGGGTCTCCCAGAACTCAGCCTCTTCCGCCTCACTCGCAAACTTGGGAACCTGGCTCATTGTTCACCCTTCCTCTCTCGTTCCCAGAGGCGTTCCTCACCGTCGGTCATCTCGCGCACGGTTATGACGCGCGCCACGCCTCTATCCTATCCTCCGCACATAAAATTTGGTAAGTGAGCCGTTTGTGGAGCGAGATTGTGGGAATTGTCACGCAAAGGATTGAGAGGCGTGGGCGGCGAAGCCGGTCCGCATGGAACAGATGCCACGGCCCGGGGTCGTCGTCGGCGCAGGGCCGCTTCTGCGCGCGGTCGCCGACCGGATCGGCCTCGTGACGGTGATTGACCAGGCGGTCGCCTGGGATGCGACCCGCTGTCGGCTCTCACCCGGCGAACGGGTCCTCGCGCTCATCCTGAATCTGCTGACGCACCGGCAGCCCCTCTATCCGGTGATGGATGCCTTTCGGTTGACGGATGTGCCGTTGCTCTTGGGCCCGGGGTCACGGCGGCGGATCTGACGGACGACGCCTGGGGCCGCGCCTTGGACAAGCTCGCCGCCGGCGCCGCGGCGGTGTTCAGCGCCGTGGCCGCCTGGGCGTATGCCGTCGAGGCCATCGACCGCGGCGGCATGCACTTCGATACGACCTCGCGCTCCCTCTATGGGGACTCCCCTGCAGCGGGCGGGGGGCGGGGCGTGACGCCGTGGCACGGCCACTCAAAAGACCACCGGCCCGACCTGAAACCGATCCGGTTAACGTGTTTCGTGAACCGCGAGGGCGTGCCCCTGATGGGGACGGTGGAGGATGGGAACCGGTCGGACAAGCGGCTGAACCGCGCCCAGATCGACCGCATTGTCCAGGCCTTCAGCCCGGAGGCCCTGCGGGACCTAGTGTATATCGCGGATTCGGCCCTGGTGACCGGGCCCCATCTTGACGCGCTGGCCGCGGCGGCGATTACCTGGCTGTCGCGCCTGCCCGACACGTTTGGGGTGGCGGCCACCGCGAAAGCCACCGCCTGGGCGGCGGGCGCGTGGATCCCCGTGGGCCGGGTGGCGGAGTCGCCGCACGCCGCCACCTATGCCGCCTCCGAGCAGACGGGGACCATGGGGGACCGGTCGTACCGCCTCGTGGTCTACCGGTCGTCCAGTCTGGACCGGCGGAAGGCGAAGACGCTGGAGCGCGAACTGGCCCAGGCGCGGACCGCCGCGGAGCGGGCGGTGGACACGCTCACCGCCCAAGACTTTGCGTGTGCGGCGGATGCCGAGGCGGCGGCCACGGCGTTCCGCGCCACGGCCCCGCGCTGGTGGCCCTGCCGCACGACGGTGGGCCCCGTCACCGTCACGGACAAGCGGCCGCACCGGGGCCGACCCCGCCGGGACGTGCCGGCCCCCGCGCACACCGTCTACCGGGTGCGGGTGACCTGGGGGCCTCG
The DNA here is from genome assembly GCA_021818685.1 of Bacillota bacterium. Lineage (GTDB taxonomy): Bacteria > Bacillota > Sulfobacillia > Sulfobacillales > JAIMBI01 > JAKATP01. The sequence goes on from JAKATP010000077.1 coordinate 4,136, forward strand.
CGATGAGGCCGCGGTGCAGACCGAACTCGCTCGGCGCAGCACACGTTCGTGCTCATCACGACGCTTCCGGCGACGCGCTATGACGCCACCGCCCTGCTGCGGGAATACCAGGGCCAGACTAGCGTGGAGCAACGGTTTCATTTCCTCAAGGATCCGGCGTTTGTGGATGCGGTGTTCCTGCAGAAGCCGGAGCGGATTGAGGCCCTCGGCTACGTGATGCTGATGGCGTTGCTGCTCTTCAGCTGTCTTGAACGGCGGGTCCGGCAATCGCCCACGCCGTTCCCGACCGCGTATCGCGGGGCCGTCGAACGGCCCACCGGCCAGCTCATCCTCCACCACTGTCGCGGGATCCAGGTGTTGTGGCAGGATGCTGACCACCGGTATCTGTCCGTGCCCGTGGCCCACCGCCCCGCGCTTCGGGTGACGTTGACCGCGCTGGGGCTCTCCGAGACCATCTTCACCCACGTCCCGGCCCGCGCTGCGCCCATGCTAAATTGACGACGAGCCCGGGGCCGACGTGCGAAAGACCAGTCACATGGCCGCCCTCCGCCGAAATACGTCCCGAGGGCGGCGACAATCCGGGACGCCTTCCACAAAAGGTCCCTCGACGATCCATACTGTGGCCGGGGTCATAGCCGTCGCTACCCGAACTTCCCCAACGGTCTCATCCGCGCATGAATCGGCCCACCACTTCGATCACACGGCTCGGATCGTCTTGCACACATCGAGTCCACGGACAATCGAGGTTCCGTTTTAGCCGCTTGACGCCTGCCCTCACCAAGTGCCCGAAGCTTCGGGCACAGCCCAAGGCGCGCGCCACCATCGCACCATGGTGTGGACCGCCGACTTGGACCGCGAAGGAGAGGCTCATCATGCTCCACCATTCGCGACACCATCACCGTGTGTTTCAGGTGCGCTGGCGGAAGCGGCGCCGGGCCCTCGCCCGCCTCTGTTTTTCTTGGGCCGACGCCACGGATTCCGAGTTGGTGCGCCGGTTTGCCGACCGGCTTTGGACTACCAAACGTCCGGAGGGCCGCCGGGCGGAAGAACGCGCGTTCCGCCAGCGGGTGCGACGCGCCTTTGCCCGCGGCGACGATCCGCCGCGCGACCGACACGACTGGGCGGATTAACACCGTCCGGCGGCTCTGGAATTCGTGATCTCTGGAGGTGATCGTGGTGTCCCTGGCCTTTTGTGAGTCGTGCGGGAACCCCGCCCGTCTGCCTCAAGCGCGCTGCGTGCCCCCGTCTATGCCACTGCTTTCGCGTGTGATCCCGACACCGTGTGGTATTGCTCATCGGCTTGCGAAGCTCAGGATGACCGGGCCTGTGCACCCGAACTTTGTGCCAACTGCCACCGCGCGATCCGGCTTCGCCGCGACAATCTCGCTGCTGACGATCCCTGGCCCGCCCAATTCACTGTGGATGGCGACGGCCACCCGGTCTGCCGGCGGTGTGCCGGGGTCGCTCCGGAGAGCCCGCTTCCGCTGGACGGGGCGTTCGACCTGCGGAGCCACGGGGGCTAACGCCGCGGCCGGTGTACGGCCCCGCCCCACCCTCAAGGATCTTGCCCCCGCCCGGCGCTTAATGGCGCCGGGACGGGGGCTCGGTTCTGGATGTTCCGACGGGGCGCACGCGCTCCGCCGGGGCTTTGCGCCGGCGGATCCGACTCCGGCGCCTTTCGCTTGTGATCGGGCCACGAAAGGGGAGCGTCATGCCGGGGATTCTGCTGGTGGCGGTAGAACTCATCGTGGTCCACGAGACGGGCCACATCGTCGCAACCGTCCGGAGTGGGGACCGATTCCTCGGCCTCGTCTTCCACGGCTTTGCCGTTGGCGTCAAACTTGACGTGACCCCCTTGTCGGCCGGGCAGCGGGTCTGGTCGCAGGCGGCCGGCCCACTGGCGGACGGCGCCGCGGCACTCACGTTAGTGGTGGCTGCGCTACTGTCCCTGGTGTCGCTTCACCTCGTGCCCTGAGCCTGGGGCGTCGTGGCCGTGGATGGCCTCTTGAACCTTGCCCCCTGGTGGGGACAGAACGACGCGGCCCGCATCCGCGCCCAGTGGCAGGCCCTTGCGTTGGAGTGGGCATCGTGAACGCCCCAGACACCCGATCGGCGGCGGCTCTAACATCACGGACGGCTCGTGCTTGGGCAACCCGAGTCCCGGCGGCGATGCCGCGCGGCTGCAACACTAGGGTGCGGAGCGAGTGCTGACAGGGGGCAGACCCGGCCACCACCAATAATCGGGTGGAGCTGCACGCGGTGCTGGCGGGCCTCCGGGCCTTGAAGCACCCGCGTGCTGTCACCCTGAGTACGGACAGCCAGCTGGTGCCCCAAGGGGTCCTGGAGGGGGTCGCCCGTTGAGAGCAGAACGGCTGGCGGACCACGAAGGGTTCACCCGTGGAGAACCGGGCCCTGTGCGAGGCTATCCCTGCTGCCCGGACGCTGCACACGCTGGGAGTGCAGCAGGCGCGCGGCCGCAGCGGCCATCCCCTCAACGAGCGGGTTAACACCCTGGCCCAGGCCGCGGCGGCTCTGGGTGCGGGCTAAAGAGGGAGGGGCCCCTGTGCTACCCCCGGCTATTCCCGAGACCCGTAGAGCCGTCTCGTGGCGGACCTCTGGTACGACCTTGTCATGCGGGCACGGCCGAAGCAATATTGCGCAGCGACTCCGCGCACACCGGGGAGCGGCTGATAAAGGGACCCTCCCGCGGCGGCGGAACGGTCAGCGCCGAGCACCGCACGGCCGATGAGCTCTACCTCGTGGCAAGAATCCGGAGGCCCGCCCTAGTCAAGGGGGCTCCGCCGATGACGGAGTCCCCTGCGGTTCCGACCTGGCGCGCCGATTTCAGTTTGACGCTTCCCGTTCCGGGGGCCGCGCCGCGCGGATGGGGACTTAGCCGCCTTGGGGGGACGGCAGGGGATACCCACTCCCGATCGCGCACGCACGCGGCGCTCAGCACTCAGCCCCGGAACCGCGGTCGCGTCCCACGAACGAGAGACTGGGCCCCGCCGCCTGGGCGGCGGACGGCCCAGGGCGGACCCCACCCGGCCCGTCCGCATCCCGTGTGACCGGCCCAGACACTGGTCCGCCGGTTTCTGCGCGCCGACCGGTCGCGCTTACCACCTCTCGCGTCGGTCACGCAGCCGTTCGCTCTCCCCGCCAGCCTCCCTTACCGACCTACGACGGTTAGGGCGAGAAGGGGATGACGATGACGAGCCCTTGCGCTCCTTGGCCCCCAGCAGCTTCAGCGCCACCACCTCCTCCACCGGCCCCGACGAACGGACCGCCACTGCCAGTCACGGAAGTGCTGGTTCCACCGGCTCCGCCGACTGTGTCGTAGTAGTAGCCCCCGCCGCTGCCCCCTTCGGACCCGTTAGCGACGCCGCCCGCACCGCCGGAGGGCGCCACCAGGACCGTGCCGGCGGTCGCGCTATCCGTGCCGCCGCTCCCACCTGTGCTCAGGGATCCCCCGCCACCGCCCGAGGCGGACGCACTCGCAGTGCCGCAGGCGATGCTGGAGGGGCCCCCGGGGGCGCCGGTGGAACCGAGAACGGGGCCCGGAGGGATCAGACCGCCGAGACCTCCGTACCCGACCGTAACCCCGCAGGTGGTGACTCCCGCACTCACGGGGACGAGGATTTTGAGGAAACCGCCCGCCCCGCCGCCGCCGGCCCCGCTTGTCTCGGACGAACCGCTGCCACCGCCCCCGCCGCCGCCCCCCCAAATCTCGACCTCGATCTCACTCACCCCGGTTGGGACGGTGTACGGGTAGATCCCCGGCGCGCTGAAGACCTGCGCTCCTGGACCGGCGGGCCCCTGAGGCCCGACGAGGCTCGTGCCCGACGCCGGCCAGCCCGTACTGGTCTTCGGTCCATAGAGCGTGACGGTGGCGGTGTCGAGGTAGAAGTCACCCACTGCCCCGAGCGAACTCGAGGGCGTCGTTGTCCCGCTCAGGACCGTGGTGCCGTTCGTGCCGGCGGGTCCCTGAGGGCCGGTTGGCCCGCTGGGCCCTGCGGGTCCGCTCGCCCCGGTCGCCCCGGTCGGTCCCGTGGGACCCATTGGGCCCATCAGCCCCCGCGCCCCGGTCGCTCCCCGGAGGCCCATCGGGCCCGCGGGGCCCCGGGCCCCCGTGGGTCCCATCGGACCCGTCGCCCCGCGCGCGCCCGTCAAGCCGATAGGCCCTGGCGGGCCCGCCGGTCCCCGGGGGCCCCGCGGTCCGACCGACCCGCGGGGGCCGGCCGCGCCCCGGATTCCGTGGCTCGATCCGGCCGCCGCCGGCGTCCCGCCGAAGGCGCACCCGCTGAGTCCCATCGCCAACACACTCGCCGCCATCAATCCCTGAATCGGCTTCCGCCCGATCCCGAATCGCGCCACGTCGTCCGCCTTCCTTCGTGTGTCTATTGGTCGGTCACGACCCAGAGTCGCCGCCCCGAGAGGTGAGGCCTGAGGGAATCCGCTCATCGGTCTCTGGAGCAGCGCCCTGGCCGTCCGCACACAGCGGAAGGCCGGTCGGACCGGTCGGTCGCACCGACTGAGCGAGGAAATACGGCGGGTCGGTTGCCAACTCCTCCCGCGCCTGTCGATCCCTGTCAGCCAGTGACGGCCCATCGGCGGACCCTCGGTTAGCCGTCAGGCCATGGATTCGTAATGTAGAGCAAGCCCTCCCCCCGGCAGGATCGCCGGAAACGGTTGAGCCGAGGCGGAGACGAACATCGAGACCCCTTGCTACGGTGACCGGGCCGAAGACCGCCCGGCCCTTCTATCCGATGTCGGAGGCGCGCGGACCATCCTGAGGGACAGGGGTCGGATCCTGCCACGACCAGTCATCGCTCAGGCGGTGCTCGCTGGCACCAGAACGGCTGGCGGACACTACGAAGGGTTCACCCGTTGAGAATCGGGCCCTGTCGGAGGCTATCCCTGCTGCCCGGACGCTGCACACGCTGGGCGTACAGCAGGTGCGGGGCCACAGCGGCCGTCACCCCTCAACACGAGCGGGATAACACCCTGGCCCAGGCTGCGGCGGCTTAGGTTGTGGGCTAATGAGGGAGGGGGTTTCCTGTGCTATCACCCGGCTATTCCCGCGATCCGGGGAGCCGTCTCGCGGCGGACGTGGGGTCCGACCGTGTCATGCGGGCACGGCCGAAGCAATATCGCACAGCGCCTCCGCGACACACCGACGGGCCGCCGACAAAGGGGGCCCGCGCCGCACGGATGGAGGGGACCCCGATGGCGTTGGCGGGATGGCGGGGGACCCGCGCTCCCCTTCGCCACGCGGCGCACCGTCGTGAGGCCGCGATCGCGTCATACGAACGAGGGGGCGAGGCGCGCCGCCTGGACGACGAACGACCCGAGGCAGTCAACACCAACGGTCCGGGCCGTGTCCCGGGGGACCGGGGCAGCCGCCGGGGCGCGGGTATCGCTGAGCCGGCGGTCTCACTTACGACGCGCTGCTTCGGTCACGCAGACGCCTGATCTCCCTGCCTGCACGTCCCCTCCCGATCCCGCACGCGAAGGGTAAGGGGAAAGGGGCACGACAATGACGAGGCCGGCTGCGCCGTTGCCACCGTAGCTCTCCATATTGCTAGCACCACCACCGCCGCTACCGACGACCGGGCCACTGCCGCCGTTTCCCCCGCTCACGCCGCCGGAAGGCTCGTAATAATACCCCCCGCCGGTACCGCCAGAGAGGGTTGTATGGGTGCCGCTTACGGCGTCGCCGCCCGCACCGCCAGAGGCTAACGCGGTACTTATACCGCATGCGATACTGGACAACGTCCCGCCGGCACCGCCACCGCTGCCACTAGCACCTGAAGTACCCCCGCATCCGGGAACTCGTTCGGACCGAATTCTCCCCGGCGCGGGGAGCTTTCCGGCGTAATCCCGGGGCGGAGGTAGCCCGCCGCCGGGACGGGCAGTGGACCATATGACGTGCGACGACGGCCCCTTCCCGGATGCGCGAGACGCTCGAAGCCCCCGACCCAACGCTCGGTACCTCACTAAATCACCCGTGCTCGAGGAGGTTTCTCGGAAAATTGGATCCTTGGATGGCGACGAGGATCACACGCGTCGGCGGTAGCCGTGGAGGCTGCGCAATCCCTGTCTGAGCAATAGGCTGTCGGGAACCGCCAGGTCCTGGCCCCCCCAGGGCCGAGCTTACTGGGCCGTTTTACCCCAGCGTCGTGACGATACTCCAGGTCCGAGGATCAGCCGCCAGCCATCACCGTAAGCGTGGAGGAAGTAGCCGAAACCGGACCGCCGCCAGGGTTACTGTACGAACACCAGAGACTGATTGTCTGACTCCCGCCTTGGTTGGGAATGCCGAGAACAACTGTGTCCACCGCCTGCCCCGGCGTTGTGGCTGTAGGAGCCACCGACACTATCCCGGGGAGGCTCTCAAATCCACGCCCAAACGCTGGGTAAAGAACCCAGCAGCCCACATCCGCCGCACTGCCGCCCTGGTTGACCTGCAGGTCTACCGCCGCGTTAATGATGAGGGATCCCGTGCTGAATGAGGGATCGATCGTCGTTGACAGAAGCTCCGTGTTTGCTTGGGTCACCGACACGGGGGGGCCGCTACTCTGGGTATACGAGACCGCTGTCGGTCCCGGCGGTCCCGCTGGGCCGGCGGGCCCTTGAGGACCAACGAGGCTGACGCCCGTGGCAGGCCAGCCCGAGGAGGTCTTCGGCCCATAGAGCTTGGCGGCGGCGGTGTCGAGGTAGAAGTCACCCACCGCCCCAAGCGAACTCGAGGGCGTCGTTGTCCCGCTCAGGATCGTGTTGCCGTTCGTGCCATTCGTTCCAGCGGGACCCTGGGGTCCGGTCGGCCCTATCGCCCCCGCGGGTCCGGTGGCCCCCGTCGGTCCCGCAGGACCCATCGGGCCCATCAGCCCCCGCGCCCCGGTCGCACCCCGGGTGCCCATCGGGCCCGCGGGTCCCCGCGGCCCTGGGGGTCCCATCGGACCCGTTGGCCCGCGCGCCCCCGTCAGGCCGATGGGCCCGTTCGAACCCGGAGCGCCCGATGCCCCTGCCGGTCCCTGGGGCCCCCGCGGTCCGACCGGCCCGCGGGGGCCGGCCGCGCCCCGGGTTCCGTGGCTCGATCCGGCCGCCGCCGGCGTCCCGCCGAACGCGCACCCGCTGAGTCCCACCGCCAACACACTCGCCGCCATCAATCCCTGAATCGGCTTCCGCCCGATCCCGAATCGCGCCACGCTGCCCGCCTTCCTTCATGCGTCTGGTGTTAGTCACGACCGGAGGTCCCCCCACAGCGCGCCGGGACACGCGGAACGCTGGTTCCCGGGCTCCGGGGACGCCTCACACTTCGCCCCGTCCGCCCGCGCGCAGCGGGAGGTCCGTCGGTCGCACCTATTGGGCGAGGAAATACGCTAGGCTCGTGGCCAACTCCTCCCGCGCCTGTCGATCCCGGTCAGCGGGTGACGGCCCATCGGCGGTCGGGAGGCCCACCGCGACGGACCCCGGCGGGCCCCTCGGTTCGCCGTCAGACCATGGATGCGTAGCGCAGAGGAAGCCCTCCCCCCGGCAGGATCGCCGGAGACGGTTGAGCCGAGGGGGAGACGAACATCGAGACCCCTTGCTACGGTGACCGGGCCAAGGACCGCCCGGCGCTTCTACCCGATGTCGGAGGCGCGCTTACCATCCTGAGGGACAGGGATCGGATCCTGCCACGACCAGTCATCGCTCAGGCGGTGCTCGCGGGCCTGGGGGACTACGCCCCCGTGCCAGGTCACGCTCGGTACGGACAGCCGGCTGGTGGCCCACGGGGTTACGGAGTCGGTCGCTCGCTGGCAGCAGAACGGCTGGCGGACACTACGAAGGGTTCACCCGTTGAGAACCCGGCCCGGTGGGAGGGCATCGTCGCCGCTCGGACGCTGCACGCGCTGGGCGTACAGCGGGTGCGCGGCCGCAGCGGCCATCCCCTCAACGAGCGGGTTAACACCCTGGCCCAGGCCGCGGCGGCTCTGGGTGCGGGCTAAAGAGGGAGGGGGTCCCTGTGCTACCCCCGGCTATTCCCGCGATCCGGGGAGCCGTCTCGCGGCGGACGTGGGGTCCGACCGTGTCATGCGGGCACGGCCGAAGCAATATCGCACAGCGCCTCCGCGACACACCACCCAGCGGCTGATAAAGGGACCCTTGCCGCGGCGGCGGAACGGTCCGCGCCGGGCACCGCACGGTCGATGAACTCTACCTCGTGGCAGGCATACGGAGACCCGCCCCAGTCAAGGGGGCTCCGCCGATGACGGAGTCCCCTGCGGGTCCGACCTGTGGCGCCGATTCCCGTTCCGATGAGTCTTGCCGCGCCGCACGGATGGGGAACCCTGACGGCGTTGGCGAAATGGCGGGGGACCCGCTCTCCGTCGCCACGCGCTGCATTGTCTCGGGAGCGCAATCGCGTCATACGAAT
>JAKATP010000078.1 GCA_021818685.1 Bacillota bacterium
ACCAGGCGAGGATGGAGGCGAAGGTCGAATTGCCGCCGGGACACAGGGAGCAGTCCACGATGACCCACTCGGTCTGCCGCGCCTGGACCGCCTCCCCCATGGCCGCGAGGACATCGCTGGCGGCCGGTCGCGACGCGATGAAGGAATCCATCTCGGCGTCCGGGAGGCGCCTTACCGACCCGTAGACGTCGTGGTACCAGTCGTCGAGCGCCCGACGATAGCCCGTCTGTCGCCAGGTCTCAGCCGCTTCGCGATACCGCATGAGCGTCCCGACGCGAAGACAGGCCACGCGCCCGGCGTCGTCCAAAAACCCCCACCCCAGCTGCGCCGGTCCCAGCGGTGGGAGGGCAATGGCGGAGGGAGGGCTCAGCGGTTCTCCGGGCGCCTCGGAGACCCACGGCACGGCCACGGTCTCGCGCCTCCCGTCCACGCGCTCGCAGGTGAGCCCGAGCGGGTCCACGCGCCCCTCGGGGAGCACGGCGCGGGCCAGGGCCGGATCCCGGAAGAGCTGTACCAGGTGGCGCAGGACGTCTATCGCGTTGTCACAGCCGACAGTCCCGGCCACGCGGTCGGCGACGGTCTGCACCGGCTCGTCGGCAATGGCCAGGACCCGGGCGCCCAGGAGTCTTGTATCCTTAGCCGCGTAGACCGTTTGGACGTACACGGTGCGCTCGACCATGCCGAAATCGAGCCACACGCGCCCCGGGGATGTCTCGAGGTCCGGTCCGTGAATAGTGGTATGGCCGTCGCGCAAGCCGGCGATGAGCGGCCTCAGCCGGGCGAGAAATGCGTCCCGCGTGGTGCGGGCCGGCAGGTCCGCCTCGATGCGCGCCACCGCCCGGTAGAACGGCACCGGCCCTCCGAATCCGCGGTACGGATCCGGATGCGCGGTGGTCAGGTAGTGAATGAGACGCTCCAGATCGGCAGCCATGGCGGCGCGGCTCAAATCCTTCATAAGCAAGCCACCTCCTGTCTGCCATCCACCATAGCGGCCGGCAGCCCTTATCGCATGGATCTCGGGGACAGGAGACAGGGAGCAGTCGTCGGAGGTGCTGTCCGGCCAAAAGCGCCTCGTACCCATGTCGGTCGATCCCGGTAAAGCTCACGAGAGACACGGGTGACCGTCCGGCTGTCACCTCCCGAGAATCAGCCAAGGTATGAGCGGGATAGGATCCTCGGGAGCCGATTCGGCCCCGAGCGCCGGCATCGAAATCGCATGCGGACCGTGTCGAGGAGTGGGTCCGAAAGCCAAGCAATGGCGACGGCCACTCTCCCCCACGGCCTCCTCGCGGTGGTGAGGGACGGTCGCGGTTGCCCATGTGCCCTCGACCGTTCGACGCGCTTCCAATTCCGTCCGCACGGTCTCCAAGAGTCGTGTGGGGGCCGTGGGCACAGCGAGGCCCCGGCTGGATTAAACTGTCGTTGACGACCAAAAAGGGAACGGGTGTCGCGCATCTGGGGGGCGCCGCTTTGGATGACCTGGAAGGGACTCAGGCCCTATCGGGGCGTCTTTACGGGCAAGACCGTCACGAGCCGGCAGGCATCGAAGGAGTCGCGTTGGACGCCTGACCGAAAGGGAGTCGCGTATGACGATGAACATCAAGGGGGCCCGGCTCGGTGCCGCTCCGGACGGATTTTATCGGGTCTTGGTGGACAGGCTCTGGCCACGCGGCGTTCGGCGCGCCGAGGCTCCGTTCGACGAATGGATTAAAGACGTCGCCCCGAGCTCCGAGCTCCGGCGGTGGTATGGTCATGACCCGGCGCGCTATGAGACGTTCGCCACCCGGTACCGGGCAGAGCTTCAAACCCGGCGGAATGACCCACCGATGCAGCACCTTTTAGCACTCTTGCGCGCCAGGCCGGTCGTCCTCTTGACCGCCACACGGATCCTGGAGTTGAGTCAGGTCCCGATACTGGTGAGCTTCCTGGCGTCCGAGGTGCGGGCCGAATCCGACTCATCCGAGCCGTGATGGCATCTCCCAACACGGCGGTTTTTGAGGACACGAAGTGCCACCGCTACACCGGTCAATTTGACTTCCTCACCCGTTTTCCGGCCTGTACGGTCGAGCACGCCGGAACCCACGCCACCCTCTGGCACCGCGTCGGTCCGACCGCTTGCCGACTCGAGCTGGTGCGCCAGGAGCAGGGCGTGTGGGTCCGTGGTGATTTGGCGGTGGCCGCCCGAATCTTCAATCGGCAGGCGCCTCGGTTATTGGAAGCCGGGCGCCTGCCCGCTACGCCCCCCGTCCATCGCTTCCTTCATCGGCGTTATGGGGGAATCCGTCCCGTCTTGTTCGCCGACCCGTTTGAGGGAATGGCCTGGACCATTCTCGGTCAGCAGATCACCGTCGCCTTCGCCGCCCAGATGAAGCGGACATTGGCGCGCCGGTATGGTCGGCCGGCAACGGAAGACCCCTCGTCGGGGCCGTGGGTCTTTCCGGGGACATCTGTACTGGCCGCGGTGTCCGTGGACGATCTCCGTGCCCTGCAGCTGAGCCGTCAAAAGGCCCGGACGCTCATCACCGTGGCACGCGCAGTCGAGGACGGCCGTCTTGACCTCGATGGTCTCTATACCCTGGCGTCGGACCACGCTCGTGAGGTGCTGACCCGGTTCCAGGGGATCGGTCCCTGGACGGCCGAGTATGTCCTCCTGCGCGTCTTTGGCCACCCGGATGCCTTGCCGGCTTCTGACGTCGGGATCCAGCGCGCCTGGGCACGGCTCATGGGTGTGGGCGGACGCTCGGCGGAGGCGGCAGTACGGGAGGCCGGCTCCGCCTGGGAGGGGTCCCGGAGCGACTTCGCATTTGCCCTCTGGCTCGACAATCTCACCGTACGCGCGGCCGACAGACTACAATCGAACGACCGGACAACCTAACGACTAAACAGCGAGGAGGAGCCCATGACCCCGCGGATAGATTGGGCGAAAATTTCTCCGGAGGCCCAAAAAGCGATGCGCGCCGTCCAGGCCCATGTTCATGACAGTGGACTGGAACCATCCCTCATCCAGCTCGTCGACGTCCGTGCCTCCCAGATCAACGGGTGTGCCTACTGACTCGAGCTCCATACCCGACTGGCCCGTGAGGCCGGCGAACACGAAGAGCGTCTGTACGGGCTGTCAGCCTGGGAGGAGGCACCGTTCTATTCCGAACGGGAACGGGCCGCCCTGCAGTGGACGGAGGCGCTCACCCTCGTGCATCAAGAACACGTGCCTGACGCCGTCTACGAAAGGGTGCGGGAGCACTTTAGCGAGGAAGATATGGTCCACCTCACGATGGCCATTATCGCCATCAATGCCTGGAATCGGCTGGCAATCGGATTCCGGACGCCCATTAATCGGTAGTGCGGACGGTCACCGTGCGGTCTCCGGGAGGGCGGAGCTGGGGCCCGTGTACGCCGAAGGCGGCGCCCGCCCCGGCCGTGAGGGCCCGCGATCCGAGCCGCGAGGGAATCTCGCCTGCCCGTGAACGTGACCGCCTGCGGACTCCCCTCCCGATCCGCCATAGGGGGACCGGGCTCCGAGATCGGTTCCCCATGTCACCATGGCCGCGAGTCAGCCCCTCCCTGCATTTCGGAATGGGCCGTCGGGAACGTCCTGCCGTGGAATCCCGGCCCACCCGTCCATCACGGGTCAGAACCAACCCGATCCGCGCGGACATTGCGAGGAGAACCCCGCCGGGAGCCAAGGCCCCTTCTCAGAGTGGGTGAGAACGCCGCGGCCGGTCGACACGAGTGCGCACACGGACCCTCGGCATGCAGTGGGCGCACGTTTGTCCGGCCTTCCCGACGGGCAACACGCCCATCTCCCGGACCAGGCCTTGCCAATTTAGTAGTTCTCATAGATACTACTAATATCAACATCGCAGAGGGAGACCGATGAGCATGCGCCCAGCGATAGAGGCCGCGCGTCTTGGTAATGAGGTGGCGGACAGACCCCGCTTCAAGGAAGGATTACTCCGCCACGGCCCCATCAATACCGGATTGATTGAGCAGGCGGTGCAGATGATGCTGCGGGGCATCGGTGAGAACCCGGATCGGGACGGGCTCCGGGAGACGCCCGCCCGGGTGGCCCGTATGTATGAGGAACTGTTTTCGGGTCTGCATGTCGATCCAGCGGCGGTACTCGACACCACCTTTGAGGAGGCGTACGACGGCGTCGTGGTCGTCCGGGGTATTAATTTTTACTCCATCTGCGAACATCATCTCCTGCCCTTCTTCGGTACGGCCGACGTCGCGTACATGCCGAATGGCCACGAAGTGACGGGCCTGTCGAAGCTCGCGCGGCTGGTGGAGGGATATGCCCGGCGTCCCCAGGTGCAAGAGCGCCTGACCGATCTGATTGCCGATGCTGTCGACGCCCGGCTCCAGGCGGTCGGCACGCTGGTCGTGGTCGAGGCCGAGCACCTGTGCATGGTCATGCGAGGCGTCCACAAACCGGGATCCCGCACCACCACCATGGCGGCGCGCGGACAGTTGGCGGAGAACTCGGCCGCGCGGCTCGAAGTCATGCGGCTCATGGGCCGCTAGGCTCTCCGCGTAAGAGGCACGCACGCGGAGCGGATGACGGCGGGGACGGCGAAGGGACGGTGCAGCGCTTGTCCAAGGTAGAGCTCTCGGAGGTCGTCCAGGACCTGCGGGGCCTCGGCTTTACGGAACTTGAGGCTCGTGCGTATGTGGCACTCCTGCACACCTCGCGGCCCATGACCGGCTATGAGATGGCCAAGGAGATTGGGATCTCACGTGCCAACGCCTATTCCGCCCTGCGGCGTCTCGAGCAAAAGGGCTATGCGGCCCTCAGCATGGAGCGCCGCGCCGCCACTTATCAGGCCCTGCCCTTTCGATCGGTGGCCGCGGCAAGTCTGGCGAGCCTCCAAGGCCGCATCGAGCGATTGACGGTTGGCCTTCGGGCGTCAGATCATGCGCCTCATACCTGGACCGGGAGCGGGTGGGACTTCTTTGTGGCCGAAGGCTCGCGCCTCATCGCCGGAGCCCGGCACCGGTTGGATCTCGGCGCAACCGCCCAGCCGATAAGACGTCTCGCCGGTCCCCTCGGCGCGGCGCAGGGCCGTTCGGTGGCTACCCGTTACTGCTGTTTCGATGGCTGTCCCCCGGAAGGATGCGGCGTGTGCCGGCCGCCCGTCCCGCGGCGTGGACCGCAGGGGATTCGGGTCCCGTGCGTGGTGGTGGCGGACTCTCGGATCGGGCTGTCCGCCTCGGACGAAGGCGGGAAGGTCTCGGTGGTCATCACGGAAGCGCCCCCTCTCGTACTCGGACTTCAACGCCTTGTCTGTGCGCCGGAGTAGCTTTTGCAAGTCGTTCTCAGAGTCGGCTGTCGTCGACATGACGGAGTACTTCCCCCGAACCTCCAGCCTTTCCACGGTCTTTAAGCCGGGCGATAGGAGGGTTTGACAACCAGCCGCAATAGTTTTTAGATTAGTTAGTAACTGAGAGCGTATATGAGTTGGGGCGGACGCCGGACTCCGTCCCATCTGTCTTCACTCTCAGGAGTCCGCCAATACTAGGGGAGGCATCGTTATGGACCTGAAGGACAGCAAGACCCAGACCAACTTGAAAGAGGCGTTTGCGGGCGAGAGCCAAGCCAACCGCCGCTATCTCTATTTCGCCCGCAAAGCGGACGTTGAAGGCTACCCGGAGATCGCGGGCCTCTTTCGCGATGTGGCCGAAGGCGAGACCGGACATGCGTTCGGGCACTTCGAGTTCCTCGAAGAGGTCGGAGACCCCATCACGGGCATGGAAGTCGGACCGACCGACAAAAACCTCGCGAGCGCCGTCGAAGGTGAGACCTACGAGTTCTCGCAGATGTACCCGGGCTTCGCGAAGATAGCCCGCGACGAAGGATTCGACGAGATCGCCGACTGGTTTGAAACACTGGCGCGGGCCGAAAAGTCGCATGCGGGACGTTTTACCAAGGGGCTTCAAACCCTGGGCCAGCTCTAGATCCGGTGGTAGGCAGCTAGCGGGGACTCGGTCTTGGGGAGGGCAGGCGTTGGAATACCGACCCAGTCGTGAAGAGTATTGGAACGAGGCGGCCCTGGAACGTGACATGAAGCAGGCGTTCGACATCTGTAACGGATGCCGCCTCTGCTACAACCTCTGCCCCTCCTTCCCCGCGCTGTTTGCGTTTGTGGAGGGGCACGACGATGCCGCGGCCCTGCTGACGCAGACGGAACTCGACCACGTGGCCGACCTGTGTTTTCAGTGCAAGATGTGCTTCGTCAAGTGTCCCTACACCCCACCCCACCGTTTCGATCTCGACTTCCCGCGCCTCATGCTCCGCTCGCGCGCTGTCCGGAGTCGGAAGACCGGCATGTCGGCCGCGGACCGCTTTCTCGGCAACCCCGAGCGCTCGGGCTCACTCGGCACCGCCGTGTCCGGTCTCGCCAACTGGGCGAATGCGTCCCCGACTTTCCGCCGCATCCTGGAGCGGCGTCTGGGCGTTGACCATCGGCGCCGACTTCCTCGCTACGCCCGGGTGCGCTTTTCGCGCTGGGCCCGCCGGCGGCCGCCCGCGCCCGAACCGGATGTGGTGCTCTTCTCGACCTGCACGGTTGAATACAACGAGCCCGGTCTCGGACGGGCGGCAGTCGCGGTCCTGGCCCACAACGGCATTTCGGCCGCCATACCCGAAGGCCAGCGGTGCTGCGGGATGCCCGCCCTGGATGGAGGAGACGTTGACGGCGCCGTCGAGAGGGCCCGTGCCAACCTGGGCCTCTTGGCCCCCTATGCCGCCGCCGGAAAACCCATCGTCGCGCTGCAGCCCACGTGCGCCTATGTGCTGCGCGAGGAGTATCCGATGCTGGTGGAGGGAGAAGTGGCAAAGCAGGTTGCCTCCGCCACCGTGGACCTGACCGAGTTCCTGGCGGGGCTCGCGCGGCAGGGAAGCCTCAAGACCGATTTCCAACATCCGGTGGGCCCGCTCACCTATCACGTTTCGTGCCACACGCGGGCCATGGGCGTCGGCGCGCGGGGCCGGGATCTTCTGAAGCTGATTCCCGACACCGAAGTGGTCATGGTGGAGCAATGCGCCGGGATAGATGGCACCTGGGGGCTCAAGGCCCAGTATTTCGATGAGGCCAAGAAAGTCGCGCGGCGTCTCGACCGGGCCATCCTACAGCATCCGGGCCATCACACCTGCTCCGATTGCAAGCTTGCTGGCCTTCAGATTGAAGATACGGTCGGACATGCGCCCAGCCACCCGGTCGAGGTCCTCGCCCGGGCGTATGGCATCAGCGAATCCGGCTCTGAGGCACTGTTGGGGAGGACATGATGAGGCGTATTGCCTACGAGGAGTTGCTGGATAACCGGGAGTACGTCGCCGGTCGCCAGCGCATCCGCCAGGAGATGATGGCGTACAAAGAAGCCCGCCGTGTGCAGCTCGGCGATTTAGTGTCCGTGCTGTTTGAGAACCACCGGACCCTGTGGTACCAGACCCAGGAAATGTTGCGCGCCGAGCACATCACCGCCCCGGCGCTCCGCCAGCGGGAACTCGATGTGTATAACGCCATGATTCCGCAAGACCTGGCGCTTGCGGCCACGCTCTTTATCGAAATTCCGGACTCTTCCCAGATTCCCGCCGTGCTTGCGCGCCTGAGCGGCGCGGAAGAGCATGTCGTCTTGGTCGTCGACGGGGAACCGTTCCCCGCCGAGGCTGAGCCCGGGCGCTCCCAGGACGACAAGACCAGTTCCATTCACTACCTGACCATCCCGCTGGGACCGGGCGGCCTTCGAGCCCTGGAGACCGCCGACACGGTCGAGATGGCGATCGAACATGACCACTACCGCGCCCGCACCGTCTTGCGTGAAGACACCGTACAGCAGCTGCTCGACGACCTGCGGGAGACGTCCTGAGCGCATGGGCGATCCGCCGGCGAGAAAGAGTCAGGCACGCCGGAACACGGGGCTGCCATAAGGCAGCCCCGTGTCGCGTCTCCGCTTACATGGGGATGCGTCATGAAGGAGCTCTATCCTGACTGGACGGCGCGCGGCGCTCCGCCCGGCTCACCTGTTGGCGAGAAATCCATCCGACCGGGGGTGGCGTGGCGGGTCGATCCGTGGGGTCGCCCAGCAACGCGAGTCGAGCGCGAACGGGCGCGCTCGCTCTGGCATTGCCCAAGATTGACACCCTCAGGGCTGAGGGCCTTTCGGGAGTGATCGCAACACCAAGGTCCCCCCTCAGCCGCTCCAGCGTGGCCCTGTCCTGGAACGGCCTGCCTGTCCACCCGGGAGCTTTCGTGCGCGACGCCCACCGCCTTCGGGCCCTCCTTGCCATCTGACAGAGGTCGCCTCATGGCACGTCAGCGATGCCTTTCTTTGTCTTCAGGACCCGACTCCCGTAGCGGACCAAGACCGCCCGCAGCGGCGGATGGGTCAACTTCAGGACGGCCGCACGTCGATACGGTGAGCGTCATCGCTCCGCCTTGACCGCCACATCTCCCACGACGTACTCGAGATAATCGCGGATGGTCTTGCCGATGAAGCAAAGGTCGCGACTCTGCTGCGCGGCCGCCTCGTAGGCCGGCGTTCGGGAGGGGTCCCCTCCCAAGATCACGGGCGATACGGTGACACGGCCGTACCGCGGGTCCCGCGGGTATCCCTCGACCACTCCCGCGGTCTCGATCCGCAGCCGTTCGACGGGCAGACCCTGCCGCTCCAAGACGCGAAACAGCGTCCCGCTGTAACACGAGGTGACGGCCGCCAGCAGGAGCTCTTCAGGGCTGGTACCCACACCCTTGCCGCCCATGCTCGACGGCGCGCTGTAGCGCAGGTGTTCCCCGCCGGTCTCCATAACCCCCTCCCCTTCGCGGCCGCTTCCGGCCCACTCCGCCCGAATCGAAAACGATAAATCCGCCATCTTCCCATCTCCTTTGGTGTCTCCTGCGTCCGGGGTCGCCCGCTCCAGTCCATCAGCCTGGGGCCCGAAACGGCGCCCGGCTTGCGGGCGGGGACGGCATGGCTGGCTCCGTCATCAGCGCCCGCACGACCGCCGCCATCAGACGGAGCACTCCGACTCCGGCTAACGCCAACGCCAGCACCAGCGCGCTCTCGGAGCTGGCTACGAGCGCCACCGCCCCCGCCACGACCCCCGCCCCATAAAGAGCGTACACCTGCCAGGTCCAAGCCTCAGGCAGGATGTCTCGCATCCGCGGCACCGGTTCCCGTCCGATTTTCGGTGCATAACGATGGAGCCACAACAGGAACGGCACGATCTTTTGGAGATAGCCCAGAATGGAAAACCCGAGCCAGCCGAAGAAAAAGAGATAGAGGGCCATGACCCACCCGCCGGCTCCGAACGCTGCCAGGACGGTGAACAGCGCGATCAAGGGAAGAAAGCCGAGCCCCGTGAGGGCCATCACCACGGCCGCATCCAGCACCCGCCGGCGGCGCGCCCGCAGGAGCGTCACGACGTCGCCGATATAGCAGGCCAAGGCCACGGCGGCGAGCCCGCCCGCGGCGGGCAGAGTGTCCGGGACACCGAGAAGCCTTCCCAGAACCGCGACCCCGACGGAGGCATTCAGAAGCCCGTAGGCCCACCAGGCACGCGGTGCCCGCGTCGAGGTGAGCGCAAACATGGGCAAAAGTTTGTAAGACACTCCCATCAGGGTAAACGTGAACCACCCCAAAAGGCCAAGGGCCAGATGCACCGGTATGAAAGTCCCGCCGCGCATAAAGGGATGGACAAAGTTCCAGGCCAGGAGCCAACCCATGGTCACCGTCAGCGCCAGGTAGCCAATCGCGGTCGCGATATACGCTCCGGATGCTCCCCAGATCCTCGCCTGACGCAGGGTCCGTGCCATGTTGACGACAAACACGGCCACACCTGCGATCACGAGACTTCCGCCCACCGCCATCAGGGCGGGCTTGAGGACCAGCATGCCCCCGATGAGAGCGGCGACACCCGGCACATAGAGACCGTAGTGCCAGAACCCGAGACGCACGCTAAAGAGCGTGGTATTCATCACCACCGGCACCAGCTGGTACATGGCGCCCATCATCACCATGGAGATAAAGCCAAGGGTCAGAAAGTGGGTGGCGGACAGCAGTGCACCCGACCCATACGCCAACTGCATCAAGTCCCGGGGATGGACCGCGAGGTCGCCGAACGCGCCCAGGAGGCCGACAAGACCCGTCACAAAAAACGTCAGAGGCAGTGCGAGCGGCGGAGCATTTTCCGTGTGCGGCCCCATCGCCATCATTTCCCCTGCCTCCCGCGCTTCATAATTTCTACGTAGACTCCATCGTGTCGGGTCTCGACTTCGTACCCGAAGCCGCGTTGGTCCAGTTCGGGAAAGAGCAGATAGGGCATCCGGTCGTACACCACATGGAGGCGTCCGACCGTGGGTTCTTCAAGGCATCGGAGAGTCCTCAACAAAGGCTCCGGTGGTTCAAGTCCCCGAAAATCTTCCCCGGTCGGGTTCGTGAAAGCCATGCTCCTTACCCTCTCTGGGTGTCTGATCGCGGTCCCCTCTTCGTCTGCGGACGCCGCCCTCGAGAGACCCCGGTTGTGCTACCGTCCGCAGCCAGGTGCGCTTCCCCGTACCCAGCATGCCCGGAGCTCTCCGGTCGGCCGGCATGCCGCCGTGTCCCTGCCGCCTTACTATCGCGATCCCGGTCGGGCGGCTCCGTGACTCCGATCACATTAAAAGGAGAAGGCGAAGACTTTGACCGTCACCGCCTCATCTGTGATCGGCGTCACGGTAGCGATCGCACGGGCTACACATGCTGAGGGGCAGGCTCAGGCAGAAAACGTCTCGCCGAGCCAGGTTTCGTACGTACGCCCGAATGCATGGGCGACCGATTTAGGAGGATGAAGCATGGACGAAGAATTCGTTTCCGCCGTCGTGATAAACGCCCCGGTGCTGCCGCCACCCGTGCGCCACCAGCTCATTTTCGACGTCTTCGACGCACTCCCGGCGAGCCACTCGGCGCTGCTCATCAACGACCACGACCCGAAGCCGCTCATTTATCAACTGAACGCGGAACGGCCGGGGGTCTTTGCCGTCGACTATCTGGAGTCCGGTCCGACACGGTTTGCGATCAAAGTCACGCGTCAAGCCGTCTGAGCCCTGAAGCCCACCCGTTCATCCTCATTCACGGGTGGGGCCGCCGGCGGGAGTCGGAGTGCTAGTATCAGACGCCGTCAGCCCATCACGCCTCGTGGGCGGCGGCGCCCGGGTGTAACAGCCCCCCTAGCAGTCGCCGGTGGCTAAAAATCGGAAGGAGTCTCGCATCGATGGGCCCTCCCCCGGACCTCGAATCACTCGGGCGGCGTTACCGACCGAGCGTGAACATCGCCCGCGCCCCCGCCGCAGGCGTACCGCTCCCCTTCATGCTGGCGGGATGGGGTTTTCTCATCTGGGCAGCCTGGGAACTCGCCGCATCACGCACGCTCTTGGTCGAGCGGGCTTTCGGGGCTCCGACTGTGATCGCAGCGGTACATGGTGTCACCCTCGGGTTTCTCACCATGACGATGACGGGCTTTTTATATCAGTGGATTCCGGTGGTGTTCGACGTGCCGGCGCTGCCGCGCTGGTTCAGCTGGACCGAGGGAGCCGTCTACAGCCTGGGACTCGTTGTTTTCCTCGATGGATGGCTGACCGGCGTACTCTGGCGACTGGCTATCGGTGGCACCCTTCTTAGCGCTGCCCTCATCGCCTTTGCCGCCGGATCCGCGCTCCGTGTCGCCCAGAGCCGGCGTCCGCGGGACACCGTGACGGCGGCCGTGGTACTGGCCCTGTGCGGTCTCACGGCCACCTGGGTGATGGGGCTCATAATGGCCACCAATCTGGCCGCGGGCCGGGAGGCCTCCGGATGGCTCGCTCTACACATTGTCATAGCGCTCGCAGCCTGGGTCGCCACGCTGGTCTCCGGTGTGCAGTTGAAGTTGGTGCCGATGTTTTCCATGTCGCGCGTGGAAGGACGCCTCACTGCCCTGCCCCTCGTCCTCTTGTGGCTCGGTGTCGGCGCAGCGGCAGCCGGCCACTGGTTCTTCGTTCCAGGCATGGTCACGGCCGCCGTTCTGTGGCTTCTGGCCGCCGCACTCGCCCTCGTGCTCGTCACCCGCATCCGCCGGCAGGGGAAGGCGCCTGAGCCCGACTCCGTGTTTGTGACTATTCTGTCAGGGTGGGGCCTGTGGGCGCTTGCGGCCCTGCTCCTGCTTTTCTCCCCGCCACTGGCCGTCATAGCGGCGCTCGGGGGCGGCATCGTGATGGTGCTGGGGTACCAGGCCCGGCTCGCACCTTTCATGGTCGCACTGTCCGTGGCGCGCCGCATGCCGGGACCGCCACAAAAAGCGTTCTTTATGGCGCGGGCGATGAACTCCCAGAACGGACCCCGCCTCATCGGACTCGCCATGCCGCTGGCGGTGCTGTTCCTGCTCGCGGCCATGG